>JBGPLS010000005.1:0-42730 GCA_041486565.1 Gemmatimonadaceae bacterium | reverse complement strand
TGCTTCGCACATGGAAACGCCCTGGGAATCCTGGCGTGTCGGACAGAGAAACACTCCATGCGCGGCGTGGAGATTGCGAATCTCTGAGTGGGCCCGGAATCCCTCGCAGATGGTCACATTCTTCAGATGACGGATTGGCCGAGTCAATTGCTCGAACAGCCTCCCGCTCCCGTGAATGGAAAAATGAAAATGCTCGAACTCGGCGAAGGTGCTCAGCCGCAGGATTGCGGCAACCGCGATGTCGTTCGCATACTTCCGCGAGTTGAACGGACGGATTAGCAGCACCCTTGTCCGCAGAGTCACGTCTTTTTCGATATATGGGAAGCGGCTCGTATCGATCGGATTCGGAATTACTTGATACAAGGCCGGATGACACATGGTGTCCGTTTCGGCGATTCGCCTGATCCACTCTGAAACGAAGACAAAGCGGACCCGGGTCGGGTTGCGCTGCGAGTACTTGAAGAGCTTTCGCAGCCGAGGCATGTGGATGGTGTTGAATCTTACATAATCCGCGAACTCGCGAGAGAACTCGAAGTTGAAAAGACGTCGAAACCACCACATCGCTTCTATTGCGTGAATCCATACGACCACAGGAACTCTCAGTCGCTCAATGATCTTTCGCAGCATCCATCCCTGAAAGAAGTGAATTACCACTACATCAGGAGAGAAGGCGTCGATCATCGAGGTAAGCGCCTCTATATCCGGCGCGGACTGCACGGGAACACCTTCGAACTCGTAGGCCGGCTGATCGGTGAAGAACGATGTTACGCGCACCACGTGCCCAAGAGCGAGATAACGCACAACTCGCACGTGAACGAACATGTTGGCGTAAAGGTTACCGGTGCTCGGGTACTGAGCGGAAAGAACCAGAATGCGCATTGGTCTATTCGACCTGAAGCGAACGATCGTCGGAGCCAGCTTGATCATATCGGAGCGAGTACCGAACATGGACATCAATTTCGGCTTGACGGTCTTGCGGATCAGTCTGATGCGACAAGACAGCCTCTTAGACGGCCGCGTCCTGCTGCCCTACTGATGGCCTCGGGCGCAGATACTTCTCCTCGTATGCATTTTCGAGAGTAATCCATCAATTCCCGCCTGAGTTGACCCCCGCCGCGGAAAGCAATCGGGAAAAGGCGAATCGTGCGATCTGAGACGTCGATAAGCCGAGACACTGCTTGTACTTCAATGGCCCCATTCCTCCTTGTCGGCGGACCACAAGCGACCAAAACGTTCGCGCGTATCCGTCGCCAATACGCAGTATGGCTCTTTGACGCTCCTCTGCCGTTAACGGGCAATCGGGCGCGGCGAGAGCCTCCAGCGCTATGGATCGACGCAGGGCGACCGTTTCAGCCGGCTCATAGACGCTCTCCTGCAGTCCATGCGTTCGATCCCAATACAGGTCGCGCGGCATCTTCACCAAGCAGAACGCGCGTCCCATCTTTAGCCAAGTTGCCTGATCGCCTACGTACGGCATTCCGGAGAAGCCTCCGACTGCCTCAAATGACCTCCGGCGAATGATGGCCGACCCTGGGGCACGTCCGAAGAGGTCCGCGACAAGAAAATGTTCTCGAAAACTTTCTCTGGGCTGGAGCAGACGAGGACATGGGCCATGAACATCGCCAATCTCGGACAGGCCAAAACCAGCTTCGGGAAATGCCTTCATACACTCGACCATGACTTCCAACCCGTGAGGATAGATAACATCGTCGGAGTCAACGTATTTCAGATATTCCCCTCGGGCCCAACGCGCCGCCTCATTTCGGTTGGGATAGTCGCCGAGATTGACTTGGTTCTGGTACACCCTAACGCGCGAATCTGTTCGCTCGTATTCTCGCGCAATGGCGACTGTATCATCTTCTGAAGCGTCGTCCACGACTATTAGTTCGAAATCCTGAAAAGTGGATCGCAATACGCTTTCGATTGATTCCCCAATGTAAGCCCCACGATTGTAGGCCGTGATCAGCACGCTCACCACTGGATTGGTAAACATCATGCCCACTCGGTCACGCGGGGGGAAGGCCGGTCAAGTGCCCTATCGGTCTTTCTGGCCGGAAGGATGCCAGTCGGATATGCAGCAGGGTGCAAGTTTATCTTCCGGCATGGATCTCTACCCAAGAGTTATAACCGTTATTCCGCGTCGATTCCTCGTGTTCCGAGGTCTGACATTGATTATTTCTACGTCTGCGTTTTCCCTCATTCCGACCGCCTCGTCAAGAGAATTCCAAATGGAGTTCTTTCGATTAAGATAGAAATCGAGAATGCCTTCGTCGGAAGCGATTCCAACATTCAGTATCGTCAGCTGTCTGGCCGCATGGAATCTCTAAACCGTAACTGCCTTCTTTCGCTAGTCTTGGTGATGCCTCGATTGCAATAACGGTGTACCCGAGGCTTAGGTAGCAAGCCGGGTCATCACCGTTATGCATTCCGACGTCGTACACCAAGTTCTTGTCTATTGTCACGACTGGCTTCTGGATCATGCTCCGACGTAGTTCCGCTGGACGACACAGACGTCGCACGTCGACACGCTCAGCAGACAGAAGTAAGGTTACACTGTCGTCATACGCGAACGTTGAGGCTGTGTAACGACCGCGGCCGTCCCGCCGGTCGTCGACTGATCCCGGACACTTGCATCAGCTTGCGAGTCATGCGAACAACCTGATTGGGCAGCCACGGCTGGTCCAATCGGCTAAGATAGTCAGGAGATGAGCCGTGGTGCGCCGTGCCGGAGCGGGCGGCGAGGACCGCTTCCGTCATAGACGTCGTTGCGTCGCCGCTATTGAATTTTTCTCGAGTCGCCCGTCGCGCCCTTGACCCCATTTCCTGGAGGAGCGCCGGTTCGGCTGCCAGAGTTGCAATGCGGATTGCCATGCCGTGCCAGTCGCCAACCTCAACCGTAAATCCTGTGCGCTCATGGTCAATCATTTCGGGGATCCCCGCTTCCAGGCGACTGGCTATGGGCACGACACCGTTTTTCATCGCCTCAAGGACACAGATGCCGAACCCCTCCTGTCGCGACGGAAAGGCAAGTACGTCATGCTCCAAGTATATCCGTTCCATTTCTGATAACGGCACGCCCGCGATGTGCGTCACGCGCGGGGAAGCAAGCCAAACCTCGCACTCTTGCGGCACCGACGTCGAATGGGGAGCCACGATCGTCCAGGCCACGTCTACTTCCGCAGATTTCAGGGTATGATCGATCTTCGGCAGATCGGAGAATCCCTTTTCCTCTGTCAGCCGGCCAACGAAGAGTACTCTCAGTGGATGGTCGGGATCTTTGGCCGCCCGCCCATGAGTTGGTTCAGGCACGACCGGATAGGTAAGGTGAATGTCTGAAGAACGTTGCGGGAGAAGGTTCGCCAGGCGACGCTCCACTGCCTTGCTGACACACAAAAAACTGCCGATCTGTCCCTCGTGGCGCAGCGCGAGCTCGTAGTAGTAGGCGTAATCGCCATGAAGCACAAAAGCGACAGGATTTGGCAAGCGAAGACGGGCGAGCATTCCGAGCTCGAATGCGTCGTTCGCCAAAAGGAGGTCAGACTTCCCCGATATTCGACGGGCAAGCTTGTCGTATACCAGCCGGCGGTTATCGAGCTGGCCGTCGAATGAGACGCGAACCCACGGACAGCTGAGCATCGACTCCACCTGCGTCCACGGACGGCTGGTGTCACGAAGAAGCACGACAGAGATATCGAGCCCGGGCGCCGCACGCCCAGCCCATCCAGAGATCATCGCTGTTACACCACCGGCTAATTCTCTAAGAAAAACTTCTATGCGCGGGCGAGCAAGAACATCAACGTCGGAGGTGATCACGACGCAGCCAACCCAACCAGATGACGACCGGCAGATTTCCAGAATCCCGGTCTCAGGCAAAGGCTCGGCTGGTACAGGGCTGAGCGGGCGAGATGGCGGAGAGCGTCCTTCGGGTCGCGTCTGGTGCACATATCGGCCTGTCGCCGATGATAGGTACTCATCAGATCCCGGAATTCCCCGCGTGTCAGGTTTGGCAGTTTCGTTCCTTTTCGTCTGCGGTAAGCGTCCGCACGTGCCAAAAGCGCAAACTGCGCCGCTTTAATTCCGTTGATACCCTGAGATATCCCGCCGGCATGCATCCGATACAAGTAGAGCGGCTCGTTGACATAGTGAAGGACGCCTACCTCTTCCAATTTGAGATAAATATCGTGATCCACCGCGCGCCGGAACGACGGATTGAAGCCCGGCGTCCGTCGGTAGGCCGAGGCCTTGAACGTTGCAAAACTCGAAACGCAGCAGTTCCGTATTAGTGATTCGCCGAGTGGCAAGGGTCCAAAATCGCTCGGTTGGCCGGTGGGCTTCAGGTCGGAATCGCAAATCAACAGGTCACTGTTGATCAGGCTGGCATCAGGATGCCGCAAGTGTGCGTCGACCATCCTCCTGATGGCCTCAGGCCGGAGCGCATCATCGGCCCCGAGCATTCCCATCAGAGTTCCCGCCGCTGCCTGAGCCGCGCTCGCGAACGCTGCGCCGGCCCCTTGATTTCGAACGTGAGATACTACCCGGATGCGCGAATCAGCCTTGCAATCGGAGAGCACTCGCGGTGATTCGTCATTCGACGCGTCCTCCGTGACTATCAATTCCCAGTTGGCGTATGTCTGCGCATGGACGCTTTCCAGGAGCTGCCCAAGGTATCTGCCATTGTTGAAATTGGCCACGAGAATGGAGAATAACGGCTCAACCGTTGCTGGGACGTCCACGGTCAACGCCTGGCAAGCATCCGCAATCTGTTGCGGTCCATCCCGGTGGAGCTCTTGAAACGTTCCCATAGAGGGCGAAGAGGCTTAAGCACCGGGAGGTAGTGAAAGAGGGAGCCTTCGGTTTCAAAATCGCGGTGGCTCCGAATGGGGAGGTCCATCAGCTCCTCGAATTCCGCGCAGCTCAATCCGAGTTTTTTCAAGACAAACGCGTAGTCTTTATCAAGCAACTCCGCTGGATACGCCGCCGACTGAAGCTCGCGAAGCGCCTCTTCCTTTGTGACTTGCCCGGAGTTAATGAGCGTCGACAGGTGAGCTTTCCGCTTATCAACACCGAACTTCCGCGGCAAGATGAATCCCTGGTAAAAGCGGGTCCAGACACTTTCATAGTGCTTACCACCATAGTCTCGCCAACCTAACTCACTTTGTATAGTCGCCTTTGCGACCTCCTTATTGTACGGCAGGATGTTGAGCAACTCGACGATCTTAATCCCAGACCTGGCGATACGGCGCTTGGTTCGGTAATTGAGGAAGGGATATGTGCGCAACGGTCTTCGGCCGAAAGATCTGTAGATTGACCGGATGTTGACATAGTCCTGCTTCTGATAGACCCAATCGGAAGGCAGGATGCCTTCAGTGGCTTCATTCGCCCCGCTGAGAATAAACGGGATCTTTCTTTCCATTGCGATTTTGTACAGTGCTCCGAAGATGGCGTGGTCCGTCAGAACTTCGATGTCAATTACCGATGCCCGGAGGTACGCCAGCTGCATCTCCCTGAAATCGTCCCAATCGATCACGTATGTCTGGAGATCGAACCCAAGCTTAGTAACAAGATTCTCGACATTCTGGACAGCAATCTCTGAATTCCATCCATTGTCGAAATGAACGACAAGGGGCCGTAATCCAAGTTCTCCGGCGATGCAGGCGAGGTAAGTACTGTCAATGCCGCCACTTACGCCAAGAATCGAGTCGTAGCTGCGGCCCGCGCCGAATTTCCTGATGCGCCCCACAATGGCCTCGAGTGCCAGCGTACGATCGGCTTCGTTGTGCGGCAATCGCGCCCAGCGGGTCTCGAATTCACGGCAGTAGTTGCAGACCCCCTCTGCATCGAAGGAAATTGAGCAGTTGTCTCCCGTCCCGAGCACGCAACGCTCACACATCCTGTGAGATGCTCCAGGGTGTTCGTGGCAGTCAGAAGCAGTTCGATCGATGATAGATGATGTCTGGGTCACGGATCTCAGTCGAGCTGGATTAGGTCAGGCCTCGATTTCTTCGGGGATGACGTGGTGGCGCGCAGGAAAGCTAATCAGCACGCCCTGCCCTTTCTTCTGGTACACAGCCATGCTTCCGAGCGCGGCGGCATTCGCGTCGGTCTCGCGAAGAACTTCCTGCAGATCGGCTACGCTTCCCGCCCCACCACATGCAACCAATGGCACAGGCACTGCCTCAGCAATCTCGCGAATGGTCGCAACGTCATACCCCTGCCATGTTCCATCGCGATCGACAGAGTTCAAAAGCAACTCTCCAACCCCCACATCCTCAGCGAGGAACCGGCAGTGATCGAGCAAGCCTCGGCCTGTCACCGCACCTGAGCTGGAGAATACCCGGCGGTGGCGAAAAAGCGTCCTCCTGTAGTCGACGGAACCAACAATGCTTGACGAGCCGAATTCACGTGTGGATCGTCGCACGAGTTCTGGATGCGTAAGGCAAAGCGTGTTCACTATAACCTTTTCCACGCCGAGCTTGTAGAGCCTCGCGAAGTCATCCAGCGAGCTGACTCCCCCCCCGTATGAAAAGGGCATGAAGCATTCGGAGGCGCACTCCTGAATCAGGTCAAACTGTGGGGCCCGCCTGACTCGAGAGGCAGAGATATCGAGAAGCACCAACTCGTCAACTTCCTTCTCGTTAAAAATCCTGATCGCGTTGAGAGGATCGCCGATATACGCAGGATTCTTGAACTGAACCGTCTTCACCAGACGACGGCCATCGAGGAGGAGCACCGGGAGGATCCGCTTGAGAGCCACTGATCAAAGGCTCGCAAACTTCCGCAGCAGGGACATTCCATACCTGTGGCTTTTCTCAGGATGGAACTGAACGCCGAACACGTTGTCTCGATTCACTGCGCAGGCGAATTCAAAGCCATAGTTCGCGACGCCTATCACATCCTTCTTATTGGCACAGATCACATGATAGGCGTGAACGAAATAGAACCGTTCGCGTTCGCCGTCCGCGAGCAGCACGTTTGCTCGCGACGGCCGTACATAACTCCAACCCATGTGTGGGATCTTGAGACCGGTATCTTGTTCGAACTGGAATCGCACCGTTAGAGCGTCCAGCCATCCGAGCCCCGGCAGTTGCCCCTCCTCGCTCGACCGCGTAAGAAGTTGCATGCCGAGGCAAATGCCGAGAATCGGAACGCGGCGCACGAAGGCGGCGTCAGTGAGAGCATCAATCAGCCCGAATTCCGCCAGGTTCTGCATCCCCGTTTGGAATGAGCCAACGCCAGGGAGAATTACCCTGTCGGCTCCCCGAATGACGTCGGGATCGCGGGTGATGATTGCTTCGTCCGCGCGGATGTGTCGCAACATATTCGCGACCGAAGCGACGTTTCCCATAACGTAATCAACGATCGCGATCAAAGCCGTGGGCCCCAATGTGTCACGCTACGCCAGCGGCTGAAGCGTAATCCCGACTGAGTCCAGTTCGGCGAGGAAGCGTGATCTCACGCCCGAAAGCTCCCAATGGGCAGCGTTATTCTCAGCCTGTTCCACAAGGCCACGCATAACCCCCGTCCCGCCAAGGCCACTGAGGATCTCCGTCAGCTCATCTGTCGAAGCGTAGGTCCGAACCGACGACCTCAACTGATCAGGGAACGGAATGCCGCCCGGCAGGATGCCGGGCTTTCTGTACCTGATCATGTCTGGAATCGCTCCCGTGATCTTGGACGCGCCATACTGCTCGGGTACACCGGCGAATGACGTGCCCGCAATGACGGGCGATAGAATGACCGAAGCGCCGCACATCTGACGGTCAAACTCCGTCTGAGGAACGTAAGACTCATACCATGTCACCTTGAAGCCGTCGGCGGCAAGCAGTTTGCACCTTCGAACGACATCCTCCCCATAAGCGTCAAAAGGCCGCCCCAACAAGACAATCTCTGTTGCCCGCCTGTCGAGCATTTCAACTGAATCCAGGGCAGCATGGTAATCTCGCCTTTTCGACTCTATTTGTCCGGGGATAACCACGTGCAGAGCTCCATCATCGGTCGGGGCATCTCCAGTCCACTCGCGAGCAATGCACGTCGTAAACTCAACAAT
This sequence comes from Gemmatimonadaceae bacterium, assembly GCA_041486565.1. GTDB lineage: Bacteria > Gemmatimonadota > Gemmatimonadetes > Gemmatimonadales > Gemmatimonadaceae > UBA4720. The sequence goes on along the minus strand of JBGPLS010000005.1, from coordinate 34,683 downwards.
TGGCCTGCCGACGCGATATCGGCTAAATGCATAGGCCTTTAGCTCTCCGCTCAAGACGACGACTGCGTCGGCCTTGGCAATACAAGCGAGCATCGCCCTGTGCTGAGGACTTCTTGCAACGTCAAATAGACCAAGAATCCTCTGCTTCGCGAGCCAGAAGTTCACGTTGTGAACCACGAGCAGTTTTTTTCCGTTGAAGGCAGAGAATATGGCGCTGTACCCTTCGAACTCTGAGTCAATGGTACTAAAGAAACAAAGATCGACGTCCTTCCGAACCAGGATTTCGTGAACCGCAGGCACGTGACCTATTCCGGGGAGGACGTGCAATTGAACGTTTGGAGCTTTGTCCGCACCCGTGCTTCTCAGGTCAGCGGCTATCCATTCGCTGACAATCAGGTTCAGCTCAGCACAAACTGGCTGCAGCACCCTTACAAAAGCGTCAACGACCTCGTAGTGGCTGAAGTCAACAACGGCGATCTTCAACTCCGGCTTCACCACGATATGAAATCTCGCCAGAATTCTGGCTCATATTTGAACCAGGCATGGCATCCAAATGGCAGTCGGTTCTGATTCAGACCATATAGATATCTGGGAGCTACCTCAAAAGAAAATCTGGTTGCAGCCTCAACCGGTGCGACATTAAATGGATACCGCGATTCCGGAACGAGGGCACCCCAGAAAGCATCTTCATTTCCGACGTACCCAGTCGCGAAGTACTTACCATTGTTCTTCCATCCCGTCGCTGCCCGAATCATGACGGAGAGCGATCGACGGGCCGACCTCAATGTGCCCCGATCCAAATACTCGGCCGACAGCTGCTCAGCACTTTTCATGGCCCGCTTCGTGGAGAGAACTTTAAGCGTGGCATCGACGTTGCGGAGGCAAAACCCGCCATTGCCGACTCCGGTAAGAGCTCCGGACAGATGCCGACCGCTCTTATCCTCAATCCAGGGCGCCCCGATATAGTCGTACCCGGACGAGCACCAGGTTTCCAACTCGTCGGAGAAGACATACGCATCGAGCTGGTATAGCAGCAGGTGAGTATACTCCTCGTGCATTCTGTAGAAATCAGCGCTGAGCATGAGGCGGCTGTAGCCACTGATATCCGCGAAATACGATTCTGGAAAGCTGACGTATCGCGCCTCGCACCCGGCCTTGGAAGCGTGAGCCAGATAGCCTCTTACATCGAGACCGGGTGGCCCAAACAGCACAATCGGATATCGCCCGAGGATCTTCAGGACGCGCTGAAATGACACCAGCTCAGTGCCATTCAGCGCGTCAAACGATTTGTACACGGGGATGGAAACGACTGGGTTGGGCTTCATGGACCGGACCGATGGCGTGACAGCCCCGCATGATGAGATTTCGAGAACCTGCCATCGGAAGAGAAGAAATAAGGCAATTACGCTTGGCTCGGCTACGGGAGTGCGGCAAGCGGGAGGTGCCTTGGTCGTTCTTCGCGGTCACGGTTTATTAAATGCCGTAGACCCATTTGACCCTCCCAAAGACTCGACCGTAGTCGTAGTCACCATGGATGTTAAAAGGCGAGCCATTGTCGATTACAGAAAAACCGCAGACATCTTCAGCAACATCGATCTGTTCGGTACGGGGCTTGTGGACAAAAGTGTGTAACGAGTACCTGCCACGAACCAGTGAGCAACCCTCGATCTTCAGGCGCACGGACGTTGTACTGATTACAGCAGACTCGGCCGAGAATACTCGATTCTTCAGGTGGTCGATGATCGTGCAGAAAATGCTATAATCATGTCGGTTGGGATCAATCGCGTACCCAAGCTCGTAACAAATGTAGATATCCTCGTCGTGCATGAATTCGTCTTTCAGGTTTCCGGCGTGGTCAGTCAAAAGTATTCTCTCAAACCACACTGGACGCGTCCCACTCTTCCTCGGGTTCGACACGTAGCGGCCGGTGGCAGGAGTCGCAACTTCCACGTACCGTCTCACCACATCATCAACTTTCCCAATTGCCTCAAGCCTCCCATTCGTCAGGAGAAGCCCGGCGTCGCACAGCTTCTGGATGGCCCCCATATTGTGCGTTACGAAAAGGACCGTTCGCCCCTCCTGGGCGCTAACCTCTTTCATCTTGCCAAGGCATTTGTTCTGGAACTCAATATCGCCCACCGCCAAAACCTCGTCGACAATTAGGATTTCGGGATCGAGGTGAGCGGCCACGGCGAAGGCGAGGCGCACGTACATTCCGCTACTGTATCGCTTAACCGGCGTTTCGATGTATCTCCGAACGCCACTGAATTCCACGATCGCTTCGTATTTTCGGCGAATCTCCTTTGTCGTCATTCCCAGTATGGCCCCATTCAAGAAAATGTTCTCGCGGCCTGTTAGATCAGGATGAAAGCCAGTACCAACCTCCAAGAGGCTTGCAACGCGCCCTTGCAGCCTTATACGGCCGGCTGTTGGGCCGGTTGTCCGGCTCAATAGCTTCAGCAAAGTGGACTTGCCCGCCCCGTTTCGCCCGATAATTCCCAGTACCTGACCATGAGGGACTTCAAAGCTTACGTCTCGTAGCGCCCACACGTAGTCGCTACCGCCCGTAGTCGCACGATCGTTCTCTTCGCCAATTTTCAGATAAGGATCGGGTAAGCCGCGCAACTTGTGCCACCAACGGTTGACGTCGTGCGTCAGAGCTCCAGTCCCGACAGACCCGAGCCGGTATTGCTTCGACAGGTTTTCAACTTGGATTGCGATGCCCATAACGAAAAAGAGAAAAACCGTTAACGTCTACCGATACGGTCGACCGGCCGGAGATAAATTGCCTAAGCCTCTCGAAACCTCTATGAGAACGCCGCGACCGCGAACATACAAGCACTGATTTGGGATTTATTGTTCTTGCCAAACGTTTTGGCGGCAGCCTTCAATATAGGCACGGCGCGTGACAAAAAATCTATCGCTTGGCCGACACAAGCCTTTCGGACTTGTCTCTGCTTCCGAACTGCTTGCGGACCAACCAGCGGTCAGTCCGCGCTGACATTGACAACCACACAGCCGAAAAACCCTAGTTATGGAACAACCCGCAATGAAAGCCGCGCCACGAGAGTCTGACTGGGACTTGACCATTTCGCCGAAGGCACCTCTTCTCGACCTGCAACTACGCGGCCTTTGGCGCTACCGAGATCTACTCTGGCTCTTCGTGCGGCGCGATTTCGTTGCGCAATACCAACAAACTATCCTCGGCCCATTGTGGCACCTAATTCAGCCGCTCCTGACGACCATGATGCTATTGCTTGTGTTCGGTCATATAGCACGCATACCCACCGGCGAAGTCAGTCCCCCTATTCTCTTTTACATGTCGGGCATCATCCTCTGGAATTACTTCGCTTCCTGCGTCACGAATACGGCGAATACCTTCGTGAACAACTCCGCGATCTTTGGCAAGGTCTACTTTCCCCGACTGGTGCTCCCTCTATCAGTGGTCGTGTCGAATGCAATCCGGTTTGGTATCCAGTTTCTACTGCTGTTGGCTTTCATGGCGTGGTATTCTGTTGCGGGATACCACATTGGCGTTACGTGGCGCCTGCTGTTCGCGCCAGGATTCATTCTCCTTCTGGCTGGTTTAGGCTTAGGCATCGGGATCACTGTGTCTGCTCTCACGACGAAGTATCGCGACTTCGCCACCTTGGTCGCCTTCGCCATCCAGTTAGGTATGTACGTCACTCCTGTTGCATACCCACTCGCGTTTGTTCGCCACAAGAGAGTGGGTTGGCTTATCGAAGCAAATCCCCTGACGCCAATCGTTGAAGGCTTTCGCTATACACTTTTCGGCAAAGGTACCTTTACCCTATCGAGTCTCGGTTACAGCGGATTGGTGATGGTAATCGCACTTCTCGCGGGCGTTCTGCTATTCAATAGAGTGGAACGGACATTCATGGATACCGTCTGAGTGACTGCCCGCCACGTTGCACACATCCGCCCCCCTTATAAGGGAACCGATATTGCAACCGACCAGTTTCCTGGATTTGGGTCGTCCCTGAAACTGCTGCCTGCGCCGAGAAGTTAACCGTCACGACACGTGGAGGCCGTCAACCTCAGCTCCCAGAGCAATATTGCCCATCGGGCTGCCACCTAGAAGGATCGCGCTGGCAGTCGCATTAAGGGCCTAGCCTCATACGAGAATTCCCAATCCGTAGTGTGGCTTGTAGTTATAGAATGTCTTCTTAGTAACCCGCGCGATATCGACAACCGCCTTCTTCACTTCGCGAAAACTTTCTGTATCGTGAAACAGGGTACACGTACTTCGCGTCGCGCTCCACAAACCACATTTGAACGTATCGTCGTACGTGTGAATGATATCCACATGGATAAGGTCATACCGGTTATTGTCCCTTCGCATCCACTCTTTGTAGTCCATTTTGTAAAGCTCAATGTTGTCGAACCGCTTTAGATCAGCCCTAGTCTCGTCATAGTGATCCACCTTACGGGAAGAGTGAATGTCTCCCTCAAACGTGTCTACTCCGACGACTCGGTCGAAGAAGTTGGAAAGCACAACCGATGAGTACCCAAATTCCACGCCGAATTCGAGACACGATTCGGTTTTGAGGCGGAATCGATCGACGATGTCTCGCACAATCAGTTCGTGGCCCCTCCACCCAGTGTCGACGTCAAGCGTGTTTGACGGCTGATACAGCTGTGTCGGCTTGTATTCCCTAATGTCGTAATACCTGAGCCGGTCGATAATTCTCCGCATCGCCCGTTTCATTTAGCTCCCCAAGTCATGAGCATGCAGCCAGACATCTATCTGAACAATATGAGTGAGCGACATGTGATGATGCCCCGAAAGACTCCACCGTCCCACCCCGAGGTTGCTATCACACGTCCCTTTTTTGGTGCTCCCGCGGTAACTATAAGCATAATCTTCAACCCGCCGCGATGACTCTCCACCCGTCGTTGGGATACGCGCACGCACACTTTCTTCGATCATACCCGTCGAGTTATCGTTTTTCTAGGACTTCGATGAATCAAGCATTCAGAGCTCTCGCACGAAGAACGCTCAACACCCTGCCAAGGCGTGTTGCCGGAAGAATCATTGCCCGCGCACCCCGTCTTGTTCCGTACCTGGACGAGCGGGACTTGCCGGTTAACATACACAACTGCTACTACGGCCACGCCAGGTTCGTTATTAGTACTCGATACCGCATCGAGCGTTTTCTCCTCCACTCTCACGCCTACGATGAAAAGACGCTTCTCTATCTTATGCGCATCGTATCACCGGGAGACGTCTGCATCGATATCGGGGCAAACATTGGGGCGATCACGCTCAGTCTGGCATACCGAGTTGGACCACGGGGCCGTGTGCTCGCCTTTGAGCCCGGGCCTTTGCTATTTAATCGTTTGATCAGGAACATCGAAGCCACCCGGCTGCGCAACGTAGAATCATATCAAGAGGGAGTGGGCCGTCAGAACGCAACGCTATACTGGTGCTTGGAAGAAGGTGAGAACGCCGGGAACGCCTTTCTTTCCAAGGAACTAACGCCCATAGCTGTTCCGGTGGTTAGGCTGGATGACTGTGCAGCAATTAGACAACTCGCCCGGATCGACTTTATCAAGATTGACGTTGAGGGTATGGAATTAAGCGTTATTCAAGGCGCGTTGGATGTGATTCGTCGTTTTAGGCCGCACCTGCTCATTGAGACGCGGAGAGACGATGGGCCCTTAGCAGACGAGGTGTCTGAAATGCTAAGCCTGCTATCTGTGGAAGGCTACGAATTCTGGGAGATTGACGTGCCGCGGAGTCAATTGAAGACGTGTAAGCCAGACTTCCATTTTGTCAAATGCCAATACCCAGTCATGCCGCAAAATACGCTTTGCGTCCATGTGTCACGGCGACACCTTCTGGAAGCGCTGAATCGTCAATGCTGAACTACGTGGGCCAACGTTATGTATCTCTGATGGACTCTTAACAGATCTCTGCGTCGAAGGTCCTGGACTTGATCGATTTTTTGTACAACCATCTTCGCAGATGTTGGAAGCGGGTTTTTCAAACCAACCCTACCGAACGGAGGCTGGTCGATCACCGTCGAGTTTCGCTTCTACTCGGCCACATACCCACGGTCGGTCAGAAGTTCCTTCCCGCCCTCTGCTGCCCCCGTCGGTGAAGCTCCAGGCAAACGGGGGCGCTGTATCGCTCGATTATCTAGGCCGCGCCCCGCATCGCTGCGCCGCCGCGCCCTCGACATCAATCTTGATGAAATCGAGCGGCGGCTCCTCACCCACGAATCTCTCGAGTGTTCGCCCATGGAGCCGCGATTGATCGGGAGAGTTTGCGTGCGCCTATGAGAGGTGTCAACAGCATTCTCGGGTGACGGCGGAACCTACTTGCGGCAGCAGGCGCCGTTCGTAATACTGCAACCGTGAATGAACCGCCGGGTAGGCCACATCGTTGGATCTCTCCGCACATCCGCTGAGTTTCGATTCTTTCGTTTTCCGATAGCCGGACATGAACAATTACACCCCGTCCCACGTCAATGTACCGCGGCTGGCAGCGGTGCATCGTCTTACGCCGCACGGCAGCATTGCCTACCGGAACGGGGCCAGCGCGGTCCAGCACTTCCGGGGAATCCTGCTGATATTCGGGGTTACTGCCGTGGCACTCTTGGCCGGGGACTGGCTGGCTCTGCTCGCTCTGGCGGTGCTCTGGCTGGGGTGGAGGTATCTGTCTCGCGAGCCTGGCGTGCCCATAGCTGCGGCGGCGTTCACCTACCAGTGGCTTCAGGTCACGATCGCGATCTTCTACGCTGCGTTCACCGGGCGAGTAGTCAGGGAAATGCTGGCGACCGATTATCGGCCGATGGTCATCGTTGGCCTTTGCAGCGTCGCCGCGATGTTCGCCGGATATCTTCTCGGCGCTGGCTTCTACCGGCGCCGACGGCGTGCTGAACCCGCCGCCATTCCGATTCCCCTGACACTCGCCAGGATTGCGACCCTCTATGTAACCAGCGTGGCCGCAAGCGGAACCCTCAACCTTTTCGCCTGGAGCATCCCGCAGTTTACCCAGCTCGTGCTCGGTTTGACGCTGGCGCGGTACGTCCTGCTTTTCATTCTCGTGACCCGCTTGCTTCGTCCGCCGACCAGATGGGGATGGATCGCGTTGATCGCGGCGGGCGAGCTCGCCCTCGGCTTCGGCGGCTACTTCGCTGATTTTCGACAGCCAATGGCGATCATTGCCATCGCAGCCATGGCGACGCTCGATCTGAAAAGAGCAAAAACTTGGGTTGTGATCGGGGTCATCGCGTCTGTTGCCTTGACGGCGGCTATCGCGTGGACCGGAATCAAGCCGGTGCTCCGAATCGGTTACGGCGCGGCGTCATCCACGGTTGACCGCATCGCGCGAGCGGCTTCGGCCGCAACGACCGTCCTGGGGAACAATCCCGTTGCCTGGCAGCGAGAGACTGACCGGTTGGTTTCACGCATCTGGCAGGTGCAATACCCGGCGATGGCACTGGCTCGCGTCCCGTCGGTTCTTCCCCACGAGAACGGGGCAATCCTCTGGTCTGTCGTCGCCAACATTTTCACTCCGAGGTTCCTCTTCCCGGAGAAGGGAGAATTGCCCTCCGACAGCGAGAAGGTGAGGAAATACGCGGGCGTGTGGGTTGCGGGACGCGAGACGCAAACCAGCTACGCGTTCGGATACGCCGCGGAATCGTACGTCGATTTCGGTATGCCGTTGATGTTTCTTCCCATTTTTGTTTACGGTCTCCTGATGGGCTTCGCCCGGCGCCGGCTGGCTCACCTCATTCGCCACACCGACCTGCGCGATGGGGTGACTGCGGTGATCTTCTGGTCGTCGCTCTACCTGTTCGAAGCCTCGTGGGTAATCATGGTCGGATTGGCGATCACGCAGGTCGTCGTCATCGGAGGTGGTGCCGTTTTCGTCGACCGCGTCCTGGCCCGGCAGCGGTTCCATCCGGCGCGCATTTCGCGGGCGGGGTTTGCGGCCTCTCACCAGGCCTAGCCAGATGTCGCGCTCCGGCACCAGTGTTTTCGCGATTCAGCCGGGGCGCGACGAGGAATTGGCCGAGTCGAGAGAAGTGCCAGCCACAACGGGCGCACGCGTGTGTGGTCGGCCGGGTCTCGCCATCGTCGTGCTGGATCGGGGCGGTGACGGCATCGGATGCGTAGGCCGGCTGCTTCGCCGGGCGCTCGAAGACCTCTGCGGCCACCCGCCGGATATTCTCTCGCTGGACCCCGCGCGAAGCGGTTCCGTTTCCGCGGCCGAGCGCGCTCGCTTTGGATGGAAGCTGTTGCGAGCCGAGATACGCGGAGACGCCGACTGGTGGATATTCAACCACGTCGGGATAGCTCGGGCACAGCGGCTCATACCACGGAGTGTGAGGCGGCCTTACGCAGTGTTCCTCAACGGAATCGAAGCGTGGACGCCGCGCCTCTCGGCAGACCGGCTGGCTACCCTCGAGGACGCCAGGGTGCGCATCAGTATTTCACATCACACCGCTCGGCGCGTGCTGATGGTGCATCCCCAGATTGGGCCGATTCGGCCCTGCCCGCTCGGGCTCCTCGACGAGGAACTGTTTCCCGGCAAGCCCGATGAGCGATTGCTTGACACAATCCGCAGGGAGAGCGTGCTGATAGTGGGCCGTATGAGCAGCTCGGAGCGCTATAAGGGGCACGACGAGCTGCTCGAATGCTGGAGCTTGGTGTTGAAGAGAAAGCCGGGTACACAGCTGGTGATCGTGGGGGGCGGAGATGATGCACAGCGGCTGAAAGCGAAGGCTGACGCGCTTGGGCTCAGCGGTCAGGTGCTCTTCACGGGATTTGTCGATAGCGCGACACTCGCCGAGATCTGGAAGAGAGTGGCCGTCTTCGCCATGCCGAGCGAGGGAGAAGGATTCGGCCTAGTCTATCTTGAAGCGATGCGCGCTTCGTTACCTTGCATTGGGTCAACGGCGGATGCTGCGGGCGACATCATCGAGGACGGTGAAACAGGTTTTCTCGTTGACCGCTCCTCTCCCGCCGGCATTGCCGACGTAATTGTCCGGCTGCTGGAGAATGCTGACATCCGGACAATGATGGGGGCTGCGGGACGAAGGCGATTCGAGGCCGAATTCACATACGCCCGTTTCGTAAGTAGACTAAGACCCATTCTACAATCTGCATTTCAATACTAAACCAGATCGAATGCCTTATTCTCCGGAAGCCGACTTTGCTTAGCTCCGCCGACATGGATTTGAAATCCCACATCCACAGGTGCGAGCTGTTTCCGACCCAGTCGCGCACAAGAGCTCTGAGCGTCCGCGGCCGGGTACGTTTCCCGAGGCAGGCCCTGCTCCATCGAAGTTGCGCCAGCTGGGCGGGGCACACAGTCCACAGCCGAACTGAATGTACTCGTTCGTAAAGTCATCTCTCTGAGTGCTGTCGCGGGCGGCCCACCACGAACGGCCGCCGGGTGATTGACTTTCGGGATGGTTACCAGCAGCATGCGACGGCGAGTGGGAGAGACCGAGCCGGTCACGTTGGCGCGATAATATGATCATACGACCTGACTCAACATGTGTGGCATAGCAGGGGCGTTCGCGCCGAGTCCCGTTGTCGACAGCGTGATGCGCATGACGAACGCGCTTCACCATCGCGGCCCGGACGATGTCGGACTCGCCGAGCTTCTCACGGACGAAGGCCACGTGACGGGTACCTTCGGCCACCGTCGCCTTTCAATACTCGACCTTTCCACGGCCGGGCATCAGCCGATGTTTTCGCGCGACGGCCGCTATTGTCTCACGTACAACGGAGAAATTTACAACTACCGGGAGCTCAGGGCAGAGCTCGAGCGCGTCGGAATCGGCTTTCAAAGCTCTGGCGACACCGAAGTTCTGCTGGCCGCATGGGCATGCTACGGACGCGACGCGCTCAAGAAGCTCCGCGGGATGTTCGCTCTCGCCATATGGGACAGCCTTGAGAAGCGAGGCTTCCTGGCGCGGGACGAGTTCGGCATCAAGCCCCTCTACTATGCCGAACAACGCGGAGCAGTTCTCTTTGCCAGCGAGGTTCGGGCCCTCCTCGCCTCGGAAATGGTTCCCCGCACACTCTCCGAGGAAGCGCTGGGCTCTTATCTCGCCGCGGGCTCGGTGAGCGAGCCGTTCACCATCATCGAGGGCGTGCGCGCAATTCCTCCCGGCTGCGTGCTCGAGGTTCGCTGCGATGGAGTCTGCCCTCGCTTGGAAACGCATCGCTTCGCTGCGCTCTTTGGCGGCGACCCTGATGATGACGCGACGGGCGATGCCGCCGCTACCCTTCGCGGAGCGATGCGCGATTCAGTGGCGCATCATCTTGTGAGTGATGTTCCACTTGGTCTCTTCCTCTCCGGTGGGCTCGATTCGTCATCTGTGGTCGCGCTGGCCTGTGAGGTCTCGGATTCCACCATCGACACCTTCACCGTCACGTTCGGAGAGTCGAGCTACAGCGAGGCCGGGCCCGCGCGGGAGGTCGCGCGACGATACGCCACGCGGCACCACGAGATTCTCCTCTCCGCTCGCGATCTTCTCAACGCGCTTCCAGACGTATTCGCGGCGATGGACCAGCCGTCGCTAGACGGATTGAACACCTACGTCGTGAGCAGAGCCGTTCGCGCCCACGGCATAAAGGTCGTGCTTTCCGGCCTCGGCGGTGACGAGCTGTTTGCCGGTTATCCGTCGTTCCGGCGTGCCAGCTCACTGGCATCGCTATGGCGGCTCCCGGCGGAATTCAGGAGACTCGGCATGGTGGGCGCTGCTCGCTTCGAAGATGCACGGTTCCAGAAAACGAGCGAAGTCCTCGGCCAGAAGACTCCTGCCTTCGGTGCGTACCTCGCTTCGCGTACCCTCTTCGGCAGCGAACACATTCGAGCTCTTACCGGCCGCCTCCAGCCCCTCGCCGGTGACAGAGCCCGACTAATCGACAACCGGGACACCACAGATCTATCGCTTCTGCAGCAGGTCTCATTTTACGAAATGACGGGCTACATGAGGAACACGTTGTTGAGAGACAGCGACGTCTTCAGCATGGCACATGGGCTCGAGCTGCGGGTTCCCCTTGTTGATCGCGAGGTCGCCCGAGCGGCGTTGGCCGCGCCCGATTCGCGCAAGCTAAGACGCGGGAGCTCGAAACCGCTTCTGGTGGACGCAATGGGAGATCTGCTGCCGCAATCGCTTCTTCAGCGCCCCAAGCAGGGCTTCACTATTCCCTTTCAGAGCTGGATGAAGGACGAGTTGTTCGAGGAAGTGGAGTCAGTGCTTGCGTCGTCACAGGCGGATCTTGTCGGCCTCGCACGAGCCAGTGTCCGCGCCGTATGGCGCGATTTTCAGCGCGGCCGGCCGGGGATCAACTGGAGCCGACCCTGGGCTCTTTACACACTGATGAGATGGGCGCATCAGAACAACGTGCATCCGCAAAGTTCCGGAGCCACGCTTACCCAGATTCGGTGAAGGTTCTCCATGTGGCGCCGAGCATCGGGAGAGCGTACGGCGGCCCCACCGAATCCCTGATTGGTTACATCGTTGCCGCACAGACCGGCGGCATCGAAGTGTCCGTGGCCGCGCCGAAATGCGCCGATGATGAGGCCGAAGCATTCGCATCGCGAGCCGGTGATGCGGCGTTCCACCTCTTTCCATCGTTCGGCAAGGGCGCCTTCGCGGTCTCCCCCGCTCTTCTTGTCTGGCTGGGCGACGCCGCCCGATCGTATGACGTCGTTCATGTGCATGGCCTGTTCAATACGATCAGCTCGCTGGCGGCCCGCTCATGCATTCGGCGGCAGATTCCGGTAATAATCCGTCCTTTTGGCACTCTGTCGCGTTACACGTTTTTTCATCGGCGGACCGCGCTCAAGCGCGCCTACCTCGCTCTGCTCGAGCGGCAAAATATCAGGCAGGCTTCCGCCATTCACTTCACCACCGCGACCGAGCGCGACAACGCCGAGTGGCATGGGATACCATTTGAAGGGAGAGGCTACGTAATTCCCCCTCCCGTTCCGCGCGGCGGCACCATTCTTCGTGGCGGGGACTGGGGTGCCCCTTATCCGTCCGCGTTGTTCCTCGGCCGCATCGAGCCAGTGAAGAACATCGAGGCGCTGCTCGACGCGTGGCCACGCGTCCTTTCCGCGATTCCCAATGCGCGACTGACCATTGCCGGCGCCGGGAGCGTCCCGTACGTCCGATCTCTGGTTGCAAGGGCCGAGACACTGGGAGTCGCCAGAACGGTTTCATTTTCCGGCTTTGCCGACGCGGCCCTGAAGGGGCAGTTGCTCGAGTCGGCGTCTATTTTTGTCCTGCCGTCGCATCACGAGAATTTCGGTATTGCCGTCATCGAAGCGCTGGGTGCTTCACTGCCAGTCGTGATTTCCCGCAACGTGCAGCTCGCCACGTTCGTGGAAACGAATCGATTGGGTATTGTGTCGGACACCGAGCCTGCCCCGCTTGCTGCCGCAATCATCAGGTGCTTCGGTGATAGGCAGCTCCACGAGCGCGTTCGGACCGACGCGCCGGCCGCTCTCGCGGCGAATTTCTCACCAGAGGGTGTCGGGCAATTACTTTCCCAGATGTATCAGGCTGCGATCCGCAGCGATGACCAACCCGCGGACGGATAGACCTGACGGATGTACATACTCGGCATCAATGCCTATCACGCGGACGGATCGGCGGTGCTCCTGCGCGATGGTGAGCTCGTCGTCGCTCTGGAGGAAGAGCGGTTCCGCCGGATCAAGCACTGGGCCGGCTTTCCCAGCGAAGGCATCCGCCGGTGCCTGGAGATCGGGGGGATCAGCGGGGCGGAGCTCTCGCACGTGGCCATCAGCCGCAATCCGAGAGCGAATCTTCTGCGCAAGGCTGCGTTTGCCATCTCCAACAGGATGAAGGTGGCGAACATCGTCAATCGTACGCGCAACCTGAAGAAGGTGCACGACGTTCAGTCTCCGCTCGCGGCGGCGATTGGCGTTGCAACTACCGAGCTGCCCGAAATCCACTTTGTCGAACATCACCCGGCGCATCTGGCCAGTGCCTTCTTCGTGTCGCCGTTTGACGACGCCGCGATCTGCGCAATCGACGGATTCGGGGACTTCATCAGCACATCGATGGCGGTGGGTCGCGGCTACGAGATCCGGATGCTCGGGAAGGTGTCGTATCCGCATTCACTGGGCGTTCTCTATACGGCTGTCACCCAGTATCTCGGGTTTCCGAATTACGGCGACGAGTTCAAGGTCATGGGATTGGGACCGTATGGAACGCCGGAGTTCGTGGACGAGCTGAGAAAGCTCGTGAGGGTCAGATCAGGCGGGACATTCGAGCTCGAGCGCAGCTACTTCCGCCACTGGGACGAGGGAGTGGCGATGGAGTGGGAAGGCGGCTCGCCGACGATGGGCCCGCTCTACACAACGGAGCTGGAACGGCTGCTTGGTCCGACCCGACAGAGCGGCGAGGCTCTCACGTCGCGACATGAGAACATCGCCCGCTCGCTCCAGGCGGTCTATGAGGAGTGCGCCTTCCACGTGCTGAACGGTCTTTGGTCGCGCACAAAAAACGAGCGGCTTTGCCTGGCTGGCGGGTGCGCGATGAACAGTGTCGCCAATGGCAGGGTCCGAGAGAACACTCCCTTCCGGGACGTCTACATCCAGCCGGCAGCCGCTGACAGTGGTACCGCCCTCGGCGCGGCGTATCAGGTCTGGAACCAGTTGCTGAAGAACCCTCGCGGGTTCGTCATGTCGCACGGATACTGGGGAACCGAATACCCCGAAGCGGACGCCAGCGTCAACGCGATCGTCCAGGCCCGCGCCGATCATGAGTGGCGTTACACGACCGAGCTGCTCGAGGAAAACGCGCTGTGCGAGCGAACGGCGAAATTGATCTCCGAAGGCAACGTCGTCGGCTGGTACCAGGGGCGAATGGAATGGGGAGCGCGCGCGCTGGGCAACCGGAGCATCCTCGCCGATGCGAGGCGCGGCGACATGCGCGAGCTGATCAACACGAAGATCAAGTTCCGAGAGAGATTCCGCCCCTTTGCGCCGTCAATTCTCGAAGAAGCGATGGATGAATACTTCGTCGGAGCGGCGGCCGACCCGTTCATGCAGCAGGTGTATCCGGTGCGGCCGGATAAGCGCGACGTACTTCCGGCGATCACCCACGTAGACGGCAGCGGCCGGCTCCAGACGGTGAGCTCGCACAGCAACCCCCGCTACTACAAGCTGATCGAAGCGTTCGCAACGCTTACGGGCGTGCCGGTGCTGCTCAACACCAGCTTCAACGAAAACGAGCCGATAGTGGACACCCCCGAACAGGCTCTCGATTGTTTTTTTCGAACGAGGATGGACGCCATCGTCGTGCACAATACCCTCATCCGGCGATATCCGATAGGAGACAAACCAATGGATTCTCCCGGGGGCCGGTGATAACTTGCACCCTCGCATATCGCAGTCCTGATCTGTCCCGGGTGCGCCGCTTCGCGGCTGGCCCATCAACTACAAAATGAAAAGAACATTTGACTCTCTGCTCCTGGCCATGGCCCTGTTCGCAGCCAGTGGCGTTCAAGCGCAAACCGCCGCCAGCACCGAAGGACTCAACCCGGGCGATCAGATCCGCATAGTGGTCTGGCGAAATGTGGAGCTGAGCGGGGACTTCACAATCGCAGCCAATGGGACGATCACCCATCCGCTGTATCGTGAGGTTCAGGTGACGGGGCTTCCCCTCAGCGCCGTTGAGGACCGACTCCGGACGTTCCTGACGCGATACACGACGAACCCGCAATTCGTTATTCTGCCTCTGGTGAAGGTCATCGTCGGAGGCGAGGTGCGTACGCCCAATGTCTTCAGCGTGCCGCCCGAGACTACGATTGCGCAGGTCGTTGTAATGGCCGGTGGCCCGACAGAGAGGGGTGCAGTCGACCATATTCGCTTGCTGCGGGGCGGGCAGGAGATTACGGTTGACCTGAGCCGCCCCGATGCTGACGCCGCTTCCGTACAGATCCGCTCCGGCGATCAGATCCTGATCCCGCGGAAGAGCAATATTTTTCGTGATTACGTCGGGCCCGTGGCAAGCACAGTCGCGGCAATCGCGTCGATCGTTAGCATTATCCTGAGATAGCTGCTGTGTCTGAAATCGTTCCTTATCGTCCGAATCCGTACGGCACGCCCCGCGAACAGATGGGCCCTCCCGCGGGGTACCCCGAAGGCTACCCTGAGCCTCAGGCGGAGGCGGCCGGACTGCGCGAGTACCTGGCTATCGTCCGGCGGCAGATCTGGCTGGTTCTCGCGGTGCTGCTCATCGTCGTCGGGCCAACGATCTACCAGGTCATGCAGGCGCCACCCCGCTACAGAGCGGTGTCCACCATCCGGCTGACGGACTCCCGCCGTAACATGACCGGATCCGCCACAGCGAGCTCCTATGACGTGATCAGTCGTGAGACGGACATTCTCCAGTCCCAGATTCAAATTCTCACGAGCCAGGCGGTCGCGGATGAGGCAGCGGAGCTGGCCGGACTGCGCCTCGCCCCCGCGGCCGGCTCGCAGTTCGTGGACGAAATTGCCGACATCCGTGTCGCCGATAGCGCCACAGCCGATTCCATCGCACTGACCTTCACGCCCTCGGGGGTCGCTGCCAGCACGCGGCGGACTCAAGCGAACGGGCTTTACGGACAACCGATCGAGATCGGAGGCGTGTCCTTCCGCGTTAGCAAGCAGCCCCCGGTGGCATCTACTGTTTTTCAGGTCATTCCAAAGGCAGCTGCGGCTGGTGAGGCTCTGGGCGGCTTCGGCGCAAACCCGAGGCCGAAGACAGACATCATCGATCTCTCGTACGTCGGCTACGAGCCGCACCAAGCCCGTCGCCTCACCAATGCCATGGCGCTGGCGTTCCAGGCCCATAACGCGGCCACCTCTCAGCAGCAGTCGAGGCGGCGCAGAATCTTCCTCGAGGGCCAGGTCACGGTGACCGATTCGATGCTGCGCGTGGCAACGGCGGCGTACAGCAACTACCGGAGCCGGGAGCAGGTCTTCAACTCGAAGGAGAAGGCCAGCGCTCAGGAACAGGGATTGGTCAGTCTCGACATGAGACGCGCCGACCTGGATGCCCAGCGACGCACCTATGAGTCGCTGCTGGCACAGGCTCAGCGCTCGGGCGAAGGGAACGATGCGAGCCTTCGAGTCCTCGTATCATCTCCCGGAATTGCCGCAAACCCCGTGATTCAGCAGCTCTACGCCCAACTCACCGCCTACGAATCAGCGCGCGATAGCCTCATCACCGCTGGCGCTGCTCCAACCAATCCCGATGTCCTTGGTATCAGCTCGCGCATTTCCGCCACCGGCAGCAAGCTGATGAGCGCGGTGCGCAGCCAGATCCAGGCGCTCAACGCGCAGATCGCATCGCTCGACAACCTCCGCTCGAAGAGCTCTACTCAGATTGCCGCGGCTCCCGCAGCCGAGACGCAGGAATCTCAGCTTGGCCAGCAGGTGCAGAACGTCCAGAAGATCGCTGACGAGCTGCAGGACGAGCTTCAGCGAGCGAAGATGGCAGAAGCGGTGGAGGCCGGCGAAGTCGAGATCGTTGACCTCGCAAAGGTTCCCGGCGGGCCGATTCCGTCGGGAGCTCCTCGCAAGGTAGCTCTCGGAATCGTCGTCGGCCTTTTGATTGGAATCGGTCTGGCTGTCGTCATCGACGGATTGAACACGTCGATCAAGCGACGGACCGATATCGAGCGCATGCTGCAGGTGCCGGGACTGGCGGTCATACCGCGCCTCGCCAAAGGCAGGAGTGCCGATCGCAAGGGCCAACGCGCACTGCCGCGCCGCACCGGCAACGGTAAAGGCTCGGCGGCAAACGGTATGGAGGATCTCGTCACGGTCACCGACGTCCGCTCCGCCAGCGCCGAGGCGTTCAGGACTCTGCGAACCAACCTGATCTTTTCACAATCCGTCCAGGCGCTGCGCACGATCGTCGTCACGAGTGCTTCACCCGGCGAAGGAAAGACCACCACCGCGGCAAATCTTGCGGTTTCGTTCGCCCACTACGGAATGCGTGTCCTGGTAGTCGACTGCGATCTGCGGCGCGGAAGGCTTCACAAGGTCTTCGGCATTGCGCGTGAGCCCGGAATAACCGAGCTGGTGCTCGGCCACGAAGAGTACGAGGCGGTCACGCGCGAGACGAGCGTGACAGGTCTCTACCTTATCCCCTCCGGGAATCTCCCGCCCAATCCGTCGGAGCTGCTGGGCGGCGAGAGGATGAGGAAGGCGCTTGCCGCGCTGTCCGAGGCTTTTGATCTGATCGTGCTCGACACCCCGCCGCTGCTCGCTGCATCGGACGGAGCCATTCTGGCTACACTTTCGGACGGAGTGGTGATGGTGCTACGCGCAGGATTTACCGAAAGCGAAGCGGCGCAGCAGGCGATCCAGCAGCTGAACAGTGTTGGAGCGCGGGTAGTTGGCGCAGTGCTGAACGACCCCGACGCCAAGGTCCCGAGTTACGGCGGGTACTACCACTACGAGTACGCCGGCGCCGGCGCCGGCGAGTAAGGGCTGAGCTCAGCAGCGCCGCAATCAGTCCGCGGCGCCGATCAACGCCGTCGGATGCGCCAGACGCCCGGCCGCCACGTGGAGGGACGACCGATTGCACCATCTACGACGTAGGTGGCTGTCGGCGCCTTGTCGGCGAGTTGTGAAGCCCGAAGAACGAGCCACTGCTCGAGTCCCGGCGCAATTATCTTCGCCGCACGCTCGGCTCCGTATGGCCTGACGCTGTGTTCAGCGCTGCACCAGATCGCCAGCTTGTAAACAGGAGTCGAGCTCTCGTCAAGACCAGGCCGAAGCGGATACTCGAGCTTCCAGGCCCACGCGCCGAGCGGCTGGCTATCGGCATCACGGGAGGAAATGTCGTCGCACACCAACTCCATTCTCAGGAAACCAAAGTTCGGCGCGGTCGAGGAAAGAAGTGACGATACCTCGTCAACTCCATGTGCGTTCTGTATCCGAGCGGTGAGATCGAGCGCGAGTATCTGGTCGCTGATTACGCGTCTGAAACGGGAGGGAGCCGTGAAAAGAACTTCGCCGGCAACCACGAGCTCGTGATACGACAACAGGTTTGTTCCATAGATCACGAGGATGCTGAGCCCCACCAGTCCAAGTATTGCGATCGACGTCGCGACATAAGGCGCGGTCAGCGCGATGAGGAGGCCGAATGCCGCCATTCCGAGTGCAAGACACCAGAGCACGATCGCCGTGCGCTCCGGCGACAGTCCAAGGGCGAGCAGCCGGTGGTGAATGTGTCGCGCATCGGCACCCGTCAGCGGGACACCTCGCAACCATCGGCGCAGGATGGCGAGCAATACGTCGAGCAGCGGAACGAACATCGCCAGGATCGGAACGACCGCGAGCACCGACGGTCCCTGGACCTCCGCCGCCCGGAGCAACAGTACCGCGATAAGGAAACCGACGCTCATGCTTCCGGAGTCGCCGAGGAAAACGTGAGCCTTCGGAAAATTGAAATGAAGAAAGCCGAACAGCGCGCCACACAGCGCCATCGCCGGAACGAGCACGGCAACATTTCCGAGCGCCGCGCCGGTTATGACGATGGTGGCGCCGGCGACGATCGCGATCCCGCCGGCGAGTCCATTGAGCCCGTCGGTAAAGTTATACGCGTTGGTGACGCCGACTATCCACAGCAGCACGAGCGGCGCGGATAGAATTCCCACATGCACGCCGGCGCCGTAGCCCAGCGTCACGCTGTCGAGGCGAACACCGTAATAGTAGGCGATGCTTGCCGCCGCTAACTGCGCGAGAAATTTCGTGCTCGGAGAGAGTCCCCGGACATCGTCGAGCAGCCCGATGAGAAAGAGAATTGATGCGCCGATGAATGCTCCAGTGAGCATTCGCTCATCGGCGGGGGAGAGTGCCCGACTCGGGAACGTGCTGGACCCTACGAAGAAAAGAACGCCGGTGCTGACAAGCGCCGTCGCGAGATAGACCGCAACGCCGCCCAACCGCGGAACCGGAGAGGCGTGCAGCCGCCGTACTCCGTCGGGTGCGTCGTAGAGCTTGAGCGAGCCTGCCACGCGTATTACCAGCGGGGTTATCAGCAGGCTCGCGCACGTTCCGAGCAGGAAAATCGCGCCAAGCCATGCGAGGAGCATCATGCTGGCGGCTTGAGACGAGACATGGGCCTGCAAATTACCCCACGCAGAGTCACCCCGCCACCAGATTCAAGGCTCCCAAGGCTTGCACTCCGCCGGTCATCCAGCGGAGCGCTGATCTTCGAGCGCGATCAGCCTGTGCTCGGCCCCACCGCGGCGCCGGCTTTCCTCAGGCGTCCGGCGATCGACGCATCCAATCTCGCGTGCAGCACCAGCTCGTCGCCTTCGTGGGTCTGATCCAGGACTTCCGCTTCGCGATGTACCTCGGCCAGCAGCTTCCCGGCCGTCACCGGCACGCGGATCTCCGTTACCGGCATACGGGCGCGCATAGCCGACAACAGCGCACGCTGGAGTGGATCGAGCCCGCCACGCACAGCAGCTGACACGAATACCGGATTCGGAATCAGATTCCGGATTGATAACTCGAGGCCGATGAGATCCGCCTCGCGGACCCTGTCGATCTTGTTGAACACGTTGAGCACCGGCTTCCCGCCGGCACCGATCTCGCCGAGGACTCCCTCGACTACAGTCCTCTGCTCGTCCCAAGCCGGGTGGGAAATGTCGATCACGTGAAGGAGCAGATCGGCTTCTGCGACTTCCTCGAGGGTCGCGCGGAACGAGGCAACCAGATGGTGCGGCAGCTTTCGAATGAAGCCGACCGTGTCGGTGAGCAGCATCGAGCTGTTGTCGGAGAGCTGGACTTCGCGAGTCAGTGGATCGAGGGTGGCGAACAGGCGGTCTTCGACCAATATCGAGCCCGATCCGGAGAGCGACTGAAGAACCGAGGACTTGCCGGCGTTCGTGTATCCAACCAGGCTGGCGCGGAACTCTCCCTTTCTCGACGTCCGCTGAACCTCGCGCGATCTCTGCACGTCCTGCAATCGCTGGTGGAGGATCCTGATCCGGTTGTTGATCAAGCGGCGATCGGTCTCGAGCTGCGTTTCGCCCGGTCCGCGAACGCCGATGCCGCCGCGGAATTTCTCGAGGTGACTCCACATTCGCATGAGTCGCGGAAGCATGTACTGGAGCTGCGCCAGCTCAACCTGCATGCGCGCTTCGCTCGATCGCGCCCGGGTCGCGAAAATGTCGAGAATCAGCTCGGCCCGATCCATCACCCGCTGGCCGGTCGCGTCCTCGACGTTCTTGCCCTGGGCCGGTGTCAGCTCGTCGTCGAAGATTACGAGAGTCGCGCCCGTGTCGACGATCGCCTTGGCCAGCTCCTCGATCTTTCCCTTGCCGAGATAAGTCGCCGGGTTCGGCCGGTCGATCTGCTGGGTGACCTGGCCGACAACCACTGCTCCCGCGGTATCGGCCAGGCGCTCGAGCTCCTGGAGGTGCTCGTCCATCACCTGCGAACGAGTCAGGGCCGGCGGCGCCGACGATCCATTCCCGTTGCGGCGGCCGTGCGGCCCCTTGATCTGTGCCCCGACGAGGATGACTCGCTCGACCGGGGATTCAAGCTCGATCAGTTCTCGCGTGATGTCCTACCTTCTCTGCTGGCTTGTGCCACCGAAGCTCGAGAACCGGCCCCGCTGGTCATACGGTTGAGTGAACCTACCCAATGGAGTGTCTACAGTCACGTCGCCAAGCACTCGATAGTTGACACTGCCGCTCTGGAGAAGCTGCCGTCCCGCGGAACCGAGTCCGGCGTAGGTGAAATCCATCGGTATCGTGACGAAGGTCGAATCCCTGTCCTTCACCCGGAACGCGCGATCGAGAACGCCGCTCCCAAGGTCCTTGTCCTCGACCATCAAACGATAGGTCAGGCGCGTCGCATTGAGATTGAATCCATTCGGGTTGTACACGCTGAGCACGATGTCCAGCGCGCCGCCGGTGAGGCCGAGCCCTCGTATCTTCACGTCGCTGAATTGAATCAGCGGCTCCTTGAAGCCGCCCATGCCGAGGCTGGCGCAGCCGCCGACCGTGATCGCCGCCATTGCGGTCATCAGAAGTTTTCTACGCATCATTTCTCCCTGCCCGCCTCGCCACCGGCCGGGCCATCGTCGTTAGTGTCAGTTGCAACGCGATTCTTCAGCTCGTTCCACCAGGTCAGGCGCTTCGCGATGTCCTTCTCGAAACCGAAGAGGCCCGGCTCGTAGAACACGGTTCCCCGAAGAGCGTCCGGCAGGTACTCCTGCGGGATGTATGCCTCCGCGACGCCATGCGCGTATTGGTACCCCTCACCATAGCCCAGTTCCTTCATCAGGCGAGTGGGCGCGTTGCGAATGTGGAACGGAACAGGTGCAGCCGGCGTCTCGCGCGCGGCATCCAGCGCTGAGCTGAGCGCGCGGAGCGTAGAGTTCGACTTCGGCGCGGTCGCGAGGTAGATGATCATCTCGGCGAGAGGCAGATAGCCCTCCGGAGGACCGAGCATGTGGTATGCGTCGCGGGCCGCGACGGCGATCTGCAGCGCATTCGGATCCGACAATCCGATGTCTTCGGCGGACATTGCGATCGCGCGACGGAAGATCGTCATCGGGTCTTCGCCGCCTTCGATCATTCGCGCCATCCAGTAGAGTGCGCCGTTCGGATCGCTTCCCCGTAACGACTTGTGCAGCGCTGACAGCATGTTGAAGTGAGTCTCGCCGGCCTTGTCGTGGTGGGCGAATCTCTTCTGCATCGCGTCGCGAGCCGCTTCCACCGTCACGCGACGCTCGGCTCCGACAAGCAGCGCCGCGGCCTCGAGCACGGTCAGCGCGCGGCGGGCGTCTCCGTCGGCTTCCTGCGCGATGAGCTGCATCGCGTCCTCGTCGACTTCGAGTCCGAGGCCGCCCAGCCCGCGCTCTTCGTCGGCAAGCGCGCGCCGCATGAGGACCAGAATGTCTGCAGCCGAGATCGGGTCGAGAACGAAAATCCTCAGGCGCGACAAAAGCGCGCCGTTCATCTCGAATGACGGATTCTCCGTCGTCGCTCCGATGAGAGTGATCGTCCCGCTCTCCACATGCGGCAGAAAAGCGTCCTGCTGTGCGCGATTGAAGCGATGGATCTCGTCGACGAAGAGGATTGTCTGGCGCCCGAGATCGAGCCTCTCTTCCGCAGCAGCGATGATCTCGCGAACGCGTCCCACTCCTTCGGTGACGGCGGAAAACCGGACGAACTCGCGGTCGGTGTAGTGGGCAATCAGCCGGCCGATAGTCGTCTTTCCCGATCCTGGCGGACCCCAGAAGACCATCGAGGTGATGGCGCCGCGCTCGATCGCTTCGCGCAGCGGCCTGCCGGGGTCGAGGAGATGATGCTGGCCGACCAGCTCATCAAGCGTATGCGGCCGTATGCGCGCCGCCAACGGCTGCGCCGAGGCCGGAGGAGTGAACAACGATTCCTCCCCCGACGACCTGCTGCTGGCTGCGCCCGAAGGCGCGCGGCGGAATTTCTTCGGCATTCACTCCCTTTGCGGGACGGGCTCAGCCATGCAGACCCATCAGATTCCGCGCCAGAATGTAGAGTCCGCACCCGGCAAAGAAGCTGACTGGCAGTCCCCACCCTTTCTTGCCCTGAAATTCGGGGACGAGATTGGACGCCCCGACGTACAACGCTACTCCTGCGGCCAGCGGCAGCCCATACGACCTGAGCGGCACGTAGTACGCCGTCATCAGCCCGCCCAGCACTGTAGCCAGTCCGAGCGCGGCGCCCGCTGCGAGGGCCCGGCTGCGCGTCGCACCCGCAGCCAGAAAGATGCTCGATATCGCGAGACCTTCCGGCAGCTTGTGCAGGAGAATGGCAACGAAGACGAGAATCCCCAGCGCAGCTCTGACCTCGAAGCCGCTGACGATAGCGACGCCGTCGACGAAGGTATGGAGCAGCAACCCGATGAGCGCCGAGATGCTCACCGCGCGCGTGACATGGTGGACCTCTTCGCCAAAATGAAAGTGCGGCGTGAGAGTGTGCTGGGTGAGGTGAACGAGCACGTATCCGGCGAGGATAATCAGGCCGGCCCGCGCTCCATGCTGTGCTATAGACTCCGGAACGAGGTCAAGAAGCGCGACCGATATCATGAAGCCGGCGGAGAGGGCGATCATCTTGTCGAGCGCCGACATGCTCCACCGCGAGCGGGAGGTCACTGCCGCGGCACCGGCTACGTTTGCGGTGGCCGCAATCAGCGTGTACGCGACCGCGGCCCGTATCACGCCTGCGTCAATGCAAGCCGTTCCGCGGCGGCGCTGATTGCGGCGGTGAGCGTGGGCGCGAGCGCACGGTCCCACGACTCCGAACGCCAGGTGCGATCGGCGAGCGAGGCCCGCTCCTCCAGTCCCTTGCCCTGCAGCAGGTATATCCAGCGATCGGAGCGCGCGTATATGTAGAGCTCGAGCTGCGGGCTGAGAGTCAGCTGGTCGTCAGCCGTATAGAGCGAGATCTCGACTCCCCCGTAGGTTGCCAATGGTACCTTGAGACGGGCGATGGCGTCACGCACATCGGGCAGGGCTACCGACTCTCCCTTCCACGTCATCTCCGACCGAAGGTCGTGAATTACGACATCGATCGCCGGCCCGAGCTGCTCGCTGAGCGTGTAGAAAAGATCCACGACTCGCTCCGCGTTCGCCGCGACGTACGCCTCGTAATAGTCGCCTTCGGCGCCGGGTCGCGAATTCTTTACGAACGTGAATCCGTCGGTGCCAGACCGGAAGCGTCGCCAGACGGTGGCGTCGGGGTTTTTGCCGCGAAAGAGCATCGGGATTAAGTCTCGTCTCCGCGCGGCTCGGGCGACGAGCCGGCTGATTTCGCCGCTTCGTCGCCGGCCAGCGCCATCAAGCGCTCGTGAGTGTTGACCGACGGGTCATTTATAACGCTTTGTAACAGGTTGCGTAACGTCCGTCCTACCGCTGGACCCCGTATTCCAATTCTCTCCAGGTCACTTCCTCCAATCGCCAGATCGGCAATGTCGATCGGGTCGCGATACGCGATGCGGATCGCACGGCGATACGCCGACGCAACACGCTCCTTCGACGGCGCCGGCAACCCGGCTTCGCGTTCCGCCCACCATGAGGCGTCGGCCAGCCGGAGCACTGAGGCAAGACGCGTGCGACCGGCGATTGCCGCCCACCGGCGAAGGGCCACGTCGGGTGGCTCGCCCGCCTGCATCAGCGCGAGCTTCATCTCCGCCGAGAGCTCGCTCCACGCGGTCACGACGGCGACAATCCACTTCACCTCTGCGTTGGAGAATCGCAGTGACTTAAGGGTCGCTGAGATCACGCGAGGATCCGCCGCGGCGAAAAATCCCACCAGGCGTGCGATCTTTCGCTGCGGCCTGCCGGGGAGTCCTGGAATGCGGAGATGATCGAGGGCGGCAAGCTGAAGGTCGGTGATTCCCGCCAAAGCGGGGATCAGGGCAGCAAGTGCGCCGCTGTCCCGCCATAGCCTGAACGCCCGACTTGGAATGCGCACCTGCTCCATTGTCTTTTCGATCTCCTGCTTCACACGCTCCGCCGAGAGTCGCGTCAGGTGTGACGCGCTGGCGACGATCGACTCCCAGGTGCCGGGCTCGATCTCGAAATCGAAGCGCGCGGCAAACCTGATCGCTCTCAGAGACCTGAGACGATCCTCGCGCATCCGCTCGGACGGCTCGCCGACGGACCGCACGATCCCGTTCTCGAGGTCCTCCATTCCCTTGAAAGGGTCGTGGAGCTTCTGCTGCGTCGGCGAAAATGCGATCGCGTTTATCGTGTAGTCCCGGCGCGCGAGATCCTCGTCGAGTGTCGCGCCGAATTCCACGACCGCGTGCCGTCCGTCGGTGTGCACATCGCGACGATAGGTCGTGACCTCGTGCATCACGCCGTTGTTGTCAAGAACACCGACGGTACCGAACTCGATCCCAACAGGCACGGTGCGCGCGAACAGGCTGCGCACCTCCGGCGGTCTGGCGGCGGTCGCCAGATCCCAGTCGAGGTGCTGGTGCCCGAGGAGCGCATCCCTCACCGCGCCCCCGACGCACCAGGTCTCGAATCCGGCCTTCTCGAGCGTGCGCGCAATGCGGAGCACCTCGGGTGGCGGGTTCAGCTTTTTCACCAGATGCTGATGCAATGCAGGGCCACCATGTCGCTGTTGCGAGTCACACTCAGCTGTCCCGGAACATGGAGCGAATCGCGGTCATGTTCATTCCCGCGCCGATGGCGAGCATCAGGTCGATCCGCGCCTGCTGGGCTCGTCGCGAGCCGCCGAAGATCACGCCAAACTCCTCCAGCCGGCGGCCACCGCCGGCGTATCCGTAGGTATGCCCGACGCGACCTCCCTGCGTCCGCGATGTCAGCACGACCGGCTTGTCTTCCGCAATCCACCGCTGAATCGCCGGCACGACGGCCGGCGGTACGTTTCCCCGCCCCATCGCCGCGATTACCACGGCTCTGGCGACCGCGCGCGATGCATCGAGAAGTCGCTCGTCGCATCCCGCCGCGACGAAGATTATGTCCACCGGGGTCGCCAGCGTAACTGCCTCGATGATCGGCGGCGACGGCGGCAGTTCGCGATGCATGATCAACTCGCCTTCGTCGAGAACACCAAGCGGCCCCAGCCCCGGACTCTCGAATGCGTCGAGGAGATGCGTATTCGTCTTCGTTGCATCGAGCGCGGCAAAGATCTGTCCGCTGATCACTACCATCGCGCCGAAGCCCCGCATCTCGGGGCTCGCAGCGACTCGAACCGCCTCGAGCAGATTCGCAGGTCCGTCCCAGCCCAGATCGCTCACGGTGCGCATCGCCCCAGTGAAAACGACAGGTTTGTCCGACGGCAGCGAGCGGGCCACCAGATACGCAGTCTCTTCAAGCGTATCGGTCCCGTGTGTCACGACTACACCCGTCACTTCGGGACGCTGGAGATGTTCGGCGATGCGGTTCCGCAACGACCACATTCGCTCGACGGTCATGTGGGGTCCCGGAAATGCGCCCCACTCCTCCGTCTCGACACCGGTGACGGCCTCGATCCCTCGCGTCGCGTCGAGTATCTCCACCGAAGTGAGCGACGGAACCGCGCCGCTGCCGCCCGGGTCGTTGCGCATCGCGATCGTCCCCCCGGTGAAGAGGATGACTATCAGGCGCTACGCTCCGCGCGACGTGGTATGAGACGCTGCAATGGCCTCAAGCCGCATCGCTCTTGCGGGCGAGGCAGGAAAGTCGCTCGATCATCGCGTCGACTCTTCCCGCAAAAGATTCGCAATCCTCGGCGGCCGCCTCGACGGCGTACGTGATCAGGGCGTCGGCGGCGAGCAGGTCGAGCGCAGTCGCGCGAGCGGGATGGTCCGCGCCGGTCGGTTCCACAGGGCGCGACGCCGTCGGACCGAGCGTCGCGTCGGCGTCTCCCGAGCCGAGCCCCTCGAGAATTGCGACTGCTGCCATCGTCAGTGGCTCGGAAAGATTCCCCGACGCGAAGGCGGGCTGATCTCGCACCGCCGCCTCGAGCCGCCGGGCGAGCTGCTCAGGTGGCTGTGGCGTTCGCGAGCCGAGCCATTGGTTCAGCATTGTCGCTGAATAATCGCGCTTCAGCGGGCGCGCAGCAATCGGCGGCAGGACGCGATGGCGCATATCCCGCTAGTCTTTTCCAAGCTGTCTGCTCACCACCTGAGCTACGGCTGCAAGCGCCTCGGGAACGCGGGACACGTCCGGGATTCCCGCCCGTGCCATGTGCGCTTTCCCGCCACCCCGCCCGCCCGCGACCGCCGCCACTTCCTTCAGAATTGCATCCGCGCGAAGGCCACGCGCCCGCAGGTCGTCCGTGACGACACAGAGAAGGCTGTGCTTTCCGCCAACATCCGCGGCGAGGAGAGCTACGCCGCTTCCCAGTCGGTCGCGCACCGCGTCCGCGAGCCCGCCGAACGACTTGTTGTCGGTCGCAATGACTTTCGCTGCGACGACATGCACGCCCTTGACTACAGTCGCCGAGCCCACGATGCGGTCAACTTCGCTGCCGCTGCCGCTCCGCATCGACTCGTCGAGTCGCTTCCCGAGCGCTCGGTTTTCTTCGGCGAGTGATTGCACGCGCTTCACCACGGTCCCCGGAGTGGCGCGCACGACTTGAGACACTTGTTCCAGAGTGCGGGCCATCCCGGCCAGAAGGGCGTAGGCCTTCGGGCCGGTTACCGCTTCGATCCGCCTCGCGCCGGCGGCAACACCAGATTCGGATACGATCCGGAACAGACCTATCTCGGCCGTGTTCCTGACATGCGTGCCGCCGCAGAGCTCCGCCGAAACGCCGGGAATGCTGACCACACGCACAACGTCGCCATATTTCTCGCCGAAAAGGTGCATCGCCCCCGAAGCGACCGCATCGGCGCGGCTCTTCTCGGAGATGTCGAGCGGGATCGCGTTGAATATCTCGCGGTTGACGATGTCGTCCACCTGCGCGATCTCGGCCTCGGCCATCGGCCCGTGATGGGTGAAGTCGAATCGCAGGCGATCGGGCGCGACGAGCGAGCCCGCCTGGTGAACGTGATCACCGAGCACCGATCGCAGCGCGGCGTGCAGCAGGTGCGTCGCGGTGTGGTTGCGCTCGGTGTCGATCCGCTTGTCGCGCGGTACGATAGCGTGCGCGTTTCCGAAACCGACCTCGCCCTCCGCCTCACCAATCGCCGTCAGCCGTCCGTCGATTCTCCGCACTTCGTCCACTTTGACCCTCCATCCCTCACCGGTGATCACGCCCGTGTCCGAGATCTGCCCGCCGGATTCGGCGTAGAACGGCGACTCCGCGAGCATCACCGCAACTCGGCCGTCGGCGAGCTTCGCGTAGTCGAGCACCAAAGTGTCCACTTCGATCCGGTCGTATCCGACGAAGGCCACCTCCCCACGATTGGTCGCGCTTCCACTGCCCCCGGCGCCTCCACTGCGCGCGCCGGTGCGCTCCGCCTGCCAGCTCGCAGTGGCCAGCTCGTCAGCGGAGGCTCCGATCTTCTTCGATTTGCGCTCTTCCTGAGACTGGGTTCGCTGCGCCTGGAGCGCCACCTCGAATCCGGCGATGTCCACAGTGTAGCCCCGCTCACGCGCCATCAGCTCAGTGAGATCGATCGGAAAGCCGAAGGTATCGTAGAGCCGAAATGCATCCTCGCCGGAGACAGTACCGCGCAGGATGTCGGAGCCCTGCGTCGTCTCAGCGGGAGCGATCTCGTCGAAACGGCGCATTCCGCCGTCGATCGTCGCCAGGAAGCGCTGCTCCTCGGCGAGCGTGGTGTCGAGGATGTGGCGCTTACGCTGGCGCAGCTCCGGATAGACGTCACCCATCAGCTCGATGACGCGCTCGACCACCGAGAGGAGAGTCGGAGTCGCGCGCCCGAGCAGCCACGCGTGACGAACCGCGCGACGAAGGATTCGACGCAGCACGTAGCCGCGGCCGTCGTTCGATGGGAACACTCCGTCGGCGAGCAGGAAGGCGACCGCGCGGGCGTGATCGGCGATGACACGGAACGCTGCCGGCTCGACCAGAACTCGCCCGCCCTGCTTGACGGCGGCAGACCACCCCGCGCGCGATGAGCCCGGCAGCTCGTGCCAGCGAGGCTCGTCCGACTCATGGCCGTGATAGGGAATCCCGGTGACGATCTCGATGCCCTCGAGGAGAGGGACAAAGAGATCGGTGTGATAGTTCGTGTTGACGCCCTGGAGAACAGCGGTGATGCGCTCCAGTCCCATTCCGGTGTCAACCGACGGCTTGGGCAGCGGCACCAGCGTGCCGTCGACCTGCCTGTCGAATTGCATGAAGACGAGATTCCAGAACTCGAGGAACCGCCCCGCTTCGGCACCTTCCACGAACGCTTCCTTCGAGAACTCCTTGCGGTCGCGCTCAGTCCACTCTCCTGTCGCTCCATCGGGAATGCGATAGTCGTCGGTTACGTGAAGCAGGTCGGTGTAGATCTCGGAGCAGGGTCCGCACGGCCCCGTGTCCGCCATCTGCCAGAAGTTGTCGTGCGCACCCAGCCCATAGATGCGCGAGTCGGGCAGTCCGGCGATCTCGCGCCACAGAGCACGAGCTTCTTCGTCTTCATGATAGACGGTCACGCGGAGGTGCGCCGGGTCCAGGCCCAGCTCTTTCGTCAGGAACTCCCACGCGAAATGAATCGCGTCGCGCTTGAAGTAGTCGCCGAAGGAGAAGTTGCCGAGCATCTCGAAGAACGTATGGTGCCGCGCGGTGTGGCCCACCTGCTCCAGGTCGTTGTGCTTGCCGCCGGCGCGAACGCACTTCTGCGCTGTGGTCGCGCGCCTGCCGAACGTCGGATTGTCCTGGCCGAGGAAGACCTTCTTGAACTGGACCATTCCGGCATTGGAGAACAGGAGCGTTGGATCGTCGGCGGGCACGAGCGAGCCGCTGGGACGCACCGCGTGCCCATGCCGCTCGAAATAATCGAGGAAACTCTGCCTGACTTCATCCGCCCGCATGCGACGTAATATACGCGGGCCCCCTACTCGGCCTTCAGCACCTTCTTCAGAACGGCGTTGATTTCGTCGATGTCGTAGCCGCGGCGCGCGAGGTGAGCGTAGAGCCGCCTTCTGATCACGACCGCCGCGAGCCCGGCAAGGGATGCGGCCTTTTTTCGCGCGTCCCTTTCAACGACCGCCTCGAGATCGACGGCCTCTTCCTCGATCACCGTCTCGATCGCGAGGTCGGCGACCTCCCCCGGAATCCCCCGCTGATACAGCTGCTGCCGGATCCGTCGCTTCGACGCTCCGGTGCCCAGCAGCCGGCCACGCGCGAACTGGGCCGCGTAGCGCTTGTCGTCCACGAGGCCGTTGCCGAGGAGTCGTTCCATTGCGGTGTCCACAACGGGAGCCGCGAATCCCTTCTGAACCAGCTTACGCCTCAGGTTTCGCGCCGTGTACGGACGCGCCGTGAGCAGATTCAAAGCGTAATCGTAAGCCGAAGCAGCCATGTCCGGGGGCCAGGAAAGAATCGGGGCCGAATGAGCGTCGAAGGGCGGATACACCGGGCCCCGCCGCCCCGAACAGTCACTCGACCCCCGAAGATAGTCGCTGCCGCGAGCCGATCTACTCCTCGCCCGCCTCCACCTCGGCGTCGCCGACCGAAGGTCTGATGCCAAGAACGGTCTTCACCTTCTCTTCGACCTCCGCCAGCAACGCCGGGTTGTCCTTCAGATACATCTTCGCGTTTTCGCGTCCCTGCCCGATCCGCTGCGATCCGTAGCTGTACCACGCGCCCGACTTGTCGATGATTCCCGACTCGGCGGCAATGTCGAGAACCAGCGATGCGTGGCTGATTCCTTCCGAGTACATGATGTCGAACTCGGCCTGCTTGAACGGCGGCGCAACCTTGTTCTTCACGACCTTGACCCGGACGTGCGACCCGATGACGTCTTCCTTCTCCTTCACCGCGCCAATCCTGCGGATGTCGAGCCGGACCGAGGCGTAGAACTTGAGCGCCCTTCCGCCTGTCGTCGTCTCGGGGTTGCCGAACATCACGCCGATCTTCTCGCGCAGCTGATTGATGAAGATCACCGATGTCCTCGAGCGCGCGATGGCACCCGTGAGCTTGCGGAGCGCCTGGCTCATGAGCCTCGCCTGCAGTCCCATGTGCGAGTCGCCCATGTCGCCCTCGATCTCGGCGCGCGGCACCAGCGCCGCGACCGAATCGATTACCACCACATCGACCGCGCCGGAACGAACGAGGATCTCGCAGATCTCCATCGCCTGCTCGCCGGTGTCCGGCTGCGAGACGAGCAGATTATCGACGTCCACTCCGAGCTTCTGCGCGTACTCTGTGTCGAGCGCATGCTCGGCGTCGATGTAGGCCGCGACTCCGCCGGCCCGCTGAGCGTTGGCGACCACATGAAGGCACAACGTGGTCTTGCCGCTCGATTCGGGACCGAAGACCTCCGTCACCCGTCCGCGCGGAATTCCGCCCACCCCGATGGCCGCGTCGAGATTGATCGCGCCCGTCGGAATCGCGTCAACGCGAACGCGCGAATCTGATCCCATCTTCATGATGGAACCCTTGCCGCAGGTCTTCTCGATCTGCGCGATCGCCAGGTTCAACGCCTTTTTCTTGTCTTCACCCATTACCGACACTGCCATCTCGCTCACCCCATGGTTGACGTTGAATTCCCCCGGATCGCCGAGCGCCAGGCACCACATGGGGCGTTGAAGCTGGCCCCCGGTGACGGTCTCAGCGCTACCCGAATAAAATACGAAGGCCCTCGCCGATTCTCAAGGATCATCTGACCGTGAAGGCGTTTTCGATATGGACCACCTCCGGCCCCGTTCCGTCGAACACGACCCCAACAACATCGAATCGGTAGATGTCGCCGGGACGTCGAAAGTGGCCCATCCAGTCCCTCGCTGCCCTGGCCATTTCGCGCTGCTTCCGCCAATGGACGGCTGCCAGGGGTCCGCCGTAGCCCGCGGACACACGAGTCTTCACTTCGACGAAGGCTATCAGTCGCCCCGCCCCATCGGAGTTCTCGCGCTCGGCTACGAGAT
This sequence comes from Gemmatimonadaceae bacterium, assembly GCA_041486565.1. Lineage (GTDB taxonomy): Bacteria > Gemmatimonadota > Gemmatimonadetes > Gemmatimonadales > Gemmatimonadaceae > UBA4720. The sequence continues at coordinate 3,163 of JBGPLS010000005.1, read as the reverse complement.
CGATGTCGCGGTGTCCGCTCCGGAAGCGACGAGCCGATATGGTCCATCCGCGCTCGATGAGCCAATCCTCGGCGATCTTCTCGCCGCGCTCCCCCAGTACCTGCCGAGCCGCCAGCATGGGGACCAAGCTATCGCCGCATCATTGCCGGGCGGCACCTGATTCACGCCGGGGGAATCGATTGTTCGCGCGAGAGACGGTGGCGAGGTCGGCGGGCTCACCTGGAGAACCGTGCGATAGCCGGATCTGTGAGCTTGCCTGTGAGGCGATGAGACGGTTAGAAAGACGCAGGCATCGGCGCGCATGCTGAAGCTCATTCTGTGAGAATGACTTCTTTCTTTTGTATTAACGGCAACTGCGCTCGCCAGTCAGAGTAACGGGTGCAGTTCCCAAAGACGTTGCAGTTCTCACCGTCTCAACGCCTCACCGGCGGGCTCACAGATCCAAAACCTCACGCGATCCGTTTGAAGCGCGCGAACGCTCCACCTATGACCTCGGCCCGCAGATCCGGTCGAGATCGTCGAGACCGGCGAGAACATCGCGCGGCTTCGACCCGTCCGGCGGTCCGAGGATTCCCGCCGAGTGGAGCTGGTCGATGATCCGGGCTGCCCGCCCGTAACCGACCTTGAGGCGACGCTGGAGCAGCGACGTGGAGCCCTGCTGGTGCTGGATCACGATCTCCGCCGCTTCGCGGAACAGCTTGTCGCGGTCGCCTTCGTTGGCGTCTTCGCGCTCCGGGCCGGCAGCTTCCTCCGCCTCCCTCTGACGGACCTTCGCGATGATGTCGTCCTCGGCAGACTCCTCGAGGAACAGGCCCAGCGCCTCCCGCATCGCCTGACGCCGCGCCTTGCGCTGATCGTACCAGCCGGCGATGCGCTCGGTGTCTTCGCTCGAGATGAAGGCTCCTTGAAGGCGCGCCGGCTCCGATTTTCCGGGCGGGACAAAGAGCATGTCGCCATTGCCCAGCAACGCCTCCGCTCCCATGCCATCGAGGATCGTGCGGCTGTCGATCTGCGACGCGACGCGGAACGCGATGCGGCTGGCGAAATTCGCCTTGATCAGACCGGTCAGCACGTTGACGCTCGGCCGCTGCGTCGCGAGGATGATGTGGATTCCGATCGCGCGCGCCTTCTGCGCAAGTATCGCGAGTGGAGTCTCGATTTCCGCCTGAACCGTCATCATCAGGTCGGCGAGCTCATCGATGATGAGCACGATGTAGGGCAGGATCCCCGCCGTATACTCGACGTTCTCAAAGGCGACGTCCGGATTCTTCGGCATCCGCAGCTGCGCTCCATCCTGCACCTTCCGGTTGAAGTCCTGGATGTTCCGCGCACCGTTCGCCGCCAGCAGCTCGTAGCGCTCCTGCATCTCCAGCACTGCCCATTTGAGAACCGCTGCCGCGTCACGGTTGTCGGTGACGACCTTGTGCCTGAGGTGCGGCAACGCATTGTAGACTGACAGCTCCACCATCTTCGGATCTACCATCAGGAACCGCAGAGTTCTCGGCGAGTGACGGTAGATGAGGCTCGTAATGAGCGTGTTGATGCAGACCGATTTTCCCGAGCCGGTTGCACCGGCGATCAGGAGGTGCGGCATCTTGGCGAGATCCTCGATCACCGGCTGACCCTGCAGATCCTTCCCGATGGCGATCGGCAAGGCAGCGCGTTTGTCTCTCCACTCACGCGACTCGAGCAGCTCGCGGAACGACACCATCTCAGGCGTTGGATTCGGGACTTCGACCCCCACCGCGCCCTTGCCGGGAATTGGCGCAACGACCCGGATGCTCTGGGCCCTCATTGCGAGCGCGAGATCGTTCGCAAGAGACGCGAACTGCCGCACCTTCACACCTGCGGCCGGCGCGATCTCGAACTGCGTCACCACCGGGCCTGTCGTGCGACCGACGAGATCGCCTTCCACGCGAAACGTGCGCAGTGCTTCCATCAGCTTGGCACCCATCGCGTCGAATGCGCGGTTGTCAATCTCGGCGTTCCGCTCCGGAGCGGGAGTCAGAAGGTCAGCCGGAGGTCGCTCTTCATCATCGGCCTGCCCACCACCGCGAGCGGTGCCGTCGATTCCGGCAGAGATTCGGTCCGCATGCTCGGCGATCAGCTCGGCCTTCGTTTTTTTCTCGCGTTTCTTCGTGTCGCCTCGGCGCAGGTCTTCGCCCTCTCGTGGAAGCTCTCCGCGGGCGCCGAGCAGGGAAAGGTCGAGCGCCGGCATCTCCTCCGGTGTCGGCTCCGGCGGGCGATTTGCGCGCGCGCCGCGTGACGTCCCATTCGCGGCCCCACGTTCGCCCTCGGAATCGTCCTCGTCCTGCCCCTCGGCGCGCACCGGCGCGCTGACGAGCGCCCGTATCGGATTCCACGACAGCGTCGCCGCCATCAGCGCGCTGAGCGCCAGCAGGAGAATTATCCACGCACCCGCGGGCCCGCCGAACTGCAGCAGATAGAATGCAGCGAGGCTTCCCCACACGCCGGCAAGCGCCGACGGATCGCGCGCTCCGCCTTGAGCAACACCGATGAACACCGGCAGCAGAACCACCAGGCCGAGCAGGAACACCATCCACGACCGGTCGGTGCTCTGATCGAGGCGGCCAAAGAGTCTGAGCGCATGAGCCGCGGGCGCGAATGGAAGCAAGGCGGCAGCGACCCATCCTACGACGCTCACCAGTGGCAGCGCGAGCAGGCCGCCCATCCAGCCGAAGTTGCTCCGCGCGCCTGTCGTTCCGCCCCAGATGCGCGCGCCTTCCGCGACGAGAGCTCCTCCGAGGAAAAGCCCGAACAGCAGCAGCGCAATTCCCACCAGCTCGCGCTTCAGCGCGGAGCCGGGTTGAGCGCTAGCGCTCGCGATCGGGCCCGAGGCGAGTGATCTGTCGCTCCTGATAGATGGGGACCACAGGGTACGAATCCACCGCAGCACAAGCGACGAGGTCTTCGCCGAACCCCGCTTCGGCGAGCGCTTTCCCGTGGGACGAGTCCCGGAAGATCTTCGTGATGTTGTCGCCATACTTGCGGTCGATGATCTCGCATGCGCCCGCCGCATCGTTGAGAACGATCGAGCGGCTACGCTGGGAAAGAGAGCGAACGTACCGGCCGGCACAGGCCGCGTCCTCGAGACTAAAATGGCCCTCGTCGCCCGCACAAACAATCGCGATATCGGTCTCGG
>JBGPLS010000004.1:0-44383 GCA_041486565.1 Gemmatimonadaceae bacterium | reverse complement strand
CCCTGCCGTCGGCGCGGGTCCGCGTCTGATATGTGGTCCCCGAAGGCTCGTGCACCGCCACCACGCGCACATCCGGCCGCGGATTGCCGTTGGGGTCCGTGATGACGATTCCGATCCCGCCGGTGGTTACGCCCTGAGCGCCGGCGTTTGTGCCCAGCGCTGCGAACAGCACCGCGGCAAACGCGATGAGAATACCAGTCAAACGTCGTATGTGCATGTGTGATCCTGGATGGAGGTTGGAAATTCTCGATGAGTGATCCTGGCGAAGCGCGCAGAATCAGCCGGGTCGAGCCGCAACCGGATCCCCGGTCGCGCAGTGCAATTCAATTCGGGTCCTGTCGCAGTCCGTGATGCGCTGAGAGTTCGACCGCGTCAATAGTACCAGCCGTTCCACGTGCCTGCAAGCAATTATTCACGTCTTCGGGCAACGATATCGCAACGGCCAACGCGCCCGTCAGCCAGCCGCTCCCTTTCGGCCAACCGTGAGGAAATAGACTGGTATTCCAAGCACAATTCCGCCCAGCACACCGAGCGTCGCCCACCGGCTGCCGGGGTCGATCACCGCGTTCCCCAACAGGAGAATCGTTGAGACGATGAACAGCGCCGGCACCACCGGATACAGTGGAACGCGGAAGGGCGGGTTGTAGTCCCTTCGTCTGCGGAAGGCGAACACCGACGCCACGGCCAGCGCATAGAAGGGAACGATCGCGGTGACGAAAGCGTCGGCCAGCTGCTCGAACGTGCCGGCAAGAACAAATATCGCCGCCATAACCGCCACAAAGCCGATCGCCACCGAGGGAGTCTTGTAACGGGGATGGACCCGCGCCAGCACCCGAAACAGCATTCCGTCGTCGGCCATCGCAAACAGGATTCGCGGACCGGTGAACATCGACCCGTTGAGCCCGCCGAAGGTCGATATCATCACGACCATCCCGACGAAGGCGACCCCCACCGTACCCACCAGGTGCTGCGCGACGTCGGCCGCGACGAGCTTCGAATGGCGGATCTCCTCCACCGGCAGCACTGCCAGGTACGCGAGGTTGGCCAGCAGGTAGATGACGATGATCCCGCAGGTACCAATGACGAGAATGCGCGGCAGGTTCTTCCTCGGATTCTCGACCTCACCAGCGACGAAGCTCACGTCCGCCCAGCCGTCGTACACCCAGAGCACCGACACCAGCGCGAGTCCGAACGGCGCCAGCGAAAAGCTCCCCGGTGGCGCGATCGGTGTGTAGTGCCCTCCTGTCTGCGGCAGTCCGATGGCGAACGCGAGTGCGATGATCGCCAGGAGCCCGCCCACCTTGGCGAGTGTGGTGATGTTCTGGACTGTCCCCGCAGTGCGCACGCCGACGTAGTTGAAGCCGGCCGTCACCAGAATTGCGGCGGCAGCGATGTAATGGACGTAGCCGCTGAACGGCGCAGTTCCCGGATCATGCCCGGTCACGCGGACGAAGTACTCGGCGAATGTCGTTGAGATCGCACCGAGCGCAGCAGCACGGATCATCACCAGCTCCGACCATCCGAAGAGGAACGCGGCAAGCCGTCCCCAGGCCTCGCGGATGTAGACATACACTCCACCCGTCTGTGGAAAGGCGCCTGCAGCCTCGGCGAGAGTCAGCGCACCGCAGAGAACGAACAACCCGCCCGTGACCCAGACCGCGAGTAGCGCCAGCGGACCGGGGAGCTTGTCGGCGATTCCTGCCGGCGACCGGAAAATCCCCGATCCGATTGTCGAGCCGACGAGAATTGCGACTCCCGTCCACAATCCGATTCTGCGCGGAAGGCGCGAAGCTTCCGGCACCGGAGTCCGCATCATCGTCGTGTCCTGGAGCTGCGGCACGTCGATCGGCGTCAGCGGGCGGCCGCTCTCGTGAAATTCGGGCATTCGGGAACGCTACTGCAAAGCCTTCTGAGCCGCGAGTAGCTTTAGGCGTAATGCCCACCTCCGCGAGCGGTGACGTTCCGCACAAGACAAGTTCGCCGAAATGAGCCGACAACTGACTGAAACCCTTTTCTGGATCGCAGCCGCGTCGTGCGCGATCGCCGAGCTGGCGATCCTTCGCGCGGTGTTCGCACCGTATCGCAGCACAGCGCCGATTTCGCATTCTCCCCGTGGCGCCGAGATGCTGTGGGCCGTCCTGCCGGCGATCGCCCTCGCCGGACTCCTCGCCGCTACCTGGCGGGCGATCCACTGACGGCGGCCGCTGCATGAAATCCCTTCGCCGTCTGGCGTATGTAACGCTCGCCCTCGCTTACCTGCAGATCGTTTTTGGAGCGATCGTTCGCATCACTGGCTCGGGATTCGGCTGTGGTGATCATTGGCCCGACTGCTACGGCTCGTTCACTCCGGTGCACCGCGGATTTGCGCTGCTGATAGAGATCTCCCACCGCTACGGTGCCGCGACTCTTTCGGTCGCTGTTCTGGTGCTCGTCCTAATGGCGTTTGCGCGACGCGCGGAGCGCGGAGTCGGCGGATCTGGAGGTGTGTTTCGATCCTCTACACTGGCGGCGGTTTTCGTCCTTGGCGCAGCGCTCCTCGGCGCGGCGACAGTGAAACTCGGCCTCAACCCGCTGGTGATCGTGGCGCATCTCGCAATCGCGATGTCGTTGCTCGCGGTGTCGTCGGTGACTGTGCTGCGCGCCGGGGGATTCGGCGCCGGCGCCGACATGAGCGGAGCGACGCCTCGAGCATGGCGCGCCTCCGTCATCGCGGTCGTCCTCGCATCCCTCACTCTCGCGCTCGGCGCGCTCACTGCGAATCTTCCCGACGCTGCCATCGCCTGCGGCGGATTTCCGTGGTGCCGGTCGATACAGGCCGGGGGCACGCCGCTTGTCGTTCAGATCAGCCACCGCGTCGTCGCGTTTCTCCTCTTCGCGCATCTGTGGGGAGTCGCGGTGGCGCTGCGGAAGCGAGGCGAGCCACGCGTCGTGGTCCGCGCGGCACAGTTCGCGTTTGGCGTGGCGATCGTGCAGGTGCTGATCGCGGCGGCGATGGTGGAAATGCATCTGCCGACAATCCTGCGGTCGCTTCATCAGGCGGCGGGCACGCTGCTGTGGCTCTCGGTGTGCGTCTTCGCCGGGCTTGCCCGGATCGCGTCGCCGGCGGCGACGACGACGGAACCGGAATTGGCGGCCGCTGGCGCATGAGCATGGCGTCTCCCGCCAGTAATACCTTCGCGCGCGACATGGTGATGCTCACCAAGCCGCGAATCATCTCTCTCCTCCTTGTCACGACAGTCGCCCCGATGTACGTCGCGGGAAATCCCGAATGGTTTCTGGTCGTCGTCGTGCTGATCGGCGGCTATCTGATGGCCGGCGGTGCGAACGCGGTCAACATGTACCTCGATCGCGACATCGACGACCGCATGGCGCGAACGCGGCTGCGTCCGATTCCGGGCGGACGGATGAGCGGAAAGTCGGTGCTGGCGTTCGGCATCGCTCTCGCGACGGCGGCGACTTTTCTCTTCGCCGTTTTCACCAACCTCCTCACCGCGGCGCTGGCGCTCGCCGGATTCTATTTCTACGTGTACGTCTATACGCGGTGGCTGAAGCGGACGACGCCGCACAATATCGTCATCGGCGGCGCAGCGGGAGCATTTCCGCCGCTCGTCGGATGGGCCGCGATGACGGGAAAGGTGGATCTGATCGCCGTCTATCTCTTTCTCATCGTGTTCTACTGGACGCCGCCGCATTTCTGGGCGCTGGCTCTGCTCAAGCAAAGGGACTACGACAAGGCCGGCGTGCCGATGGCCCCGCTCGTCTGGGGTGAGCGCGAGACGATGCGACAGATGCTCTGGTACACGGTGATCCTGATCGCCATCACGATCCTTCCGGTAACCCTTGGCGCCTTCGGCATTCTGTATCTCGCCTCGGCATCAATTCTCGGACTGCTGCTTCTTGGCGGAGTCGTGAAGATGATGCAGGCAAACGACTGGACAGCTCAGGCTTGGTGGGTATACAAGTACTCGCTCCTCTACCTGGCGCTCCTCTTCGTGGTGATGGCGGCAGACAGAAAGATCCAGCTCTGATGGCCGAAGCAGAATCGCCGAGACGAGTTCCCTCACCGAAGCCCCTTGGGCAGCTCCTGCCGCGCGTCCGTCCTCACGCGCCGCGGCTCGTCGTCGCGATGCTCTGCCTGCTCCTCAGCGTCGGCATCGCGCTCGCATTTCCGCAGATAGTACGGCGTCTTCTCGATGCCGCTTTCGTCGCCGGGAACGGCGCGCTGCTCAACAGGATCGCAATCGGTCTTCTCGTTCTCTTCGCGGTGCAGGCGCTGCTCAACTACATCCAGGTCTACTTCCTGACGATGACGTCGGAGCGGATCGTCGCCGAACTGAGGCGCGACCTGTTCGCGCATCTGGTGCGTCTCTCGCCCGGATTCTTCACCGAGCAGCGGACGGGCGAGCTGACGAGCCGGCTCTCCGCCGACACCGCCGTGCTCCAGACCGTCATCAGCTACAACCTGTCGGAGTTCGCGCGGCAGACTCTCTTCCTGATCGGCGGAGTCGTCCTGCTGACGATGACGCATCCGAAACTCGCGGCGACAACGCTGGCCGTCGTGCCGATCGTGATCGGTGCAGCGTTTCTCTTCGGGCGGATGCTCCGCCGGGCGAGCACCGGCGTTCAGGACCGCATCGCCGAGGCGACGGGAACCGCCGAAGAGGCCTTCTCGCAGATCCGCACCGTGCAGAGTTTCACACGCGAATCGGAAGAGACGCGTCGCTACACCGCGCACATGGCGCACGTGATCGCGGCGGCGATGGACCGGGCGCGAATCCGCGCGATGTTCTTCGGAATTCTGACGTTCTGCGCGTTCGGCGCCGTCGTCGCCGTGCTCTGGCAGGGCGGGCGGCTGGTGCTCGACGGCGCGCTGACGGCCGGCGCGCTCGTGTCGTTCATGCTGTACGCGCTGTATGTCGCCGGCGCGGTCGGGTCGCTCGGCTCGCTCTTCGGCGTCTACCAGGAGGCGGTGGGCGCGGCGCGGCGGACATTCGACCTGCTGGCAACAGAGTCGACTATCGTCGATCCGCCCGCTCCAGCGCCACTCGCCAGGCCGGTGCGCGGCGATGTCGAGCTGACCCACGTCACGTTCAGATACCGACCGTCACTGCCGGACGTCATCTCGGATGTCTCGCTCCACATCGTACCGGGCGAAGTTGTCGCGCTGGTGGGACCGAGCGGTGCCGGGAAGACGACGATCGCATCGCTCATCCCGAGATTCTGGGACGTAAACGAGGGGACGGTTTCCCTCGACGGACACGACGTGCGGGACCTGTCACTGATCGATCTTCGCGGCGCGATCGGGATCGTTCCGCAGGAGCCGAGCCTCTTCGGCGGAACGATTCGCGAGAATATCGCGTATGCGCTCATCGAGGACGGACGGGATCCTCCCGAAGAGGCGATCCGCCAGGCCGCGGCCGCGGCTCACGCCTCGGAATTCATCGACCGGTTGAGCGAGGGCTTCGATACGCTCGTCGGAGAGCGTGGAGTCAAGCTCTCCGGTGGACAGCGGCAGCGGCTGGCGATTGCCCGCGTGTTTCTCAAGAATCCCGCGGTCGTGATTCTCGATGAAGCCACCTCGAGCCTCGACAGCGAGAGTGAGCGGCTGGTGGAGGAGGCGATGGGACATCTCCTGCAGGGGCGGTCAACGCTGATCATCGCCCACCGGCTGAGCACGGTGCTGCGGGCCGACCGTGTGGTGGTGATCGATCGCGGCCGAATCATCGAGGAAGGGAGCCATGCCGATCTGCTGGCGCGGGAGGGTGTGTACTCGCGACTGTTCCGCAGTCAATTCAGGGATCGGGAGACGGAGCCTGTGTTCACTGGCTGAACAGCATCGCTGATTCGAGCCTGCTCAGTCCTTCGGGGTCGCGCGTGCGGACTCGGTCGCCGGTACAGCTGCAGGAACGACGGCGGGCGTCTGTTCTCCGGGAAGCTTCAACGCAACCGTCGCCACTCCTCCGGCGCCTACGGTGACAAGCTGCTCAACGAGCCCGAGCACCGGATGCCACGCGCGCAGATGGTAGGTTCCGGCGGGCACACCTTCGATGCTGAAATCGCCCGACTTGCCCGAGACGGCGTGGTACGGGTTATCGAGCACAAGAATGTATGCCTTGGACCAGGGATGCAGCTCGCAGATTACCTCGAGCTCAGCGGGCTTGGTGAGCAGGTGGTCGAAGGGAATCACCTGGCCGTTGTCGTTGAAGGGTGCGATCGCCTGCATCCGACCAGTCGCTACGTCGACGATGCGATTGCGGTGCATCGCCACATCGGCGCTGATCACGTTCAGCGTTCCCCCGGCGACCACCGTCTGGACCCGCGGGGAGATCACACAGTCTTCGTTCACGAGCTCGAAGCGCCGCTCAACGGGGAGCGCCCTTCCCTGCCTGATGTCGGAGAGCCACACCGCCACACCGGAGACGCGAGTGCCGCTCCGCTCCACGCGCTGGTCCACCACCGATTGTCCGCAACCGGCCTGGTCCGCGGTGAGCTGGATGACCGTATCAACGGGAAACGCGCCGTCGAACTCGACCGTGCCGGTGATCCGGCCGGGCGTCGTGACCGCTATCTCGCGATACGGCTGCGCGGGAGCCGTGACCACGGCCGCACGCGGCGCCACGTCTCCCTCTCTTTTCACCTCTGGCTGGGCGGCGGCGGCCGGCTTCTCGTCCGAGCAGCCGGCTGACAGCAGGACGACTGATACAACCGCCAACGCGATGTTGCTGCGATTCATTCGTTGATTCATGTGGTGGAAGATGGCCGTAGTCGGCAACCGACGTGCCAATCTCTTCTACACGTGAATCTACTTAAGTTCGTAAACGCTCTTGCCCCCGATGTAGGTGGCAAGCACACGCGTCTTCAGAATCTCGGTGACCGGTACACGCATGATGTCGCGGTCGAGAACGACGAAGTCCGCGTACTTGCCCGGAGCAAGCGAGCCGAGCTCTTTTTCCTGAAACGCCGCGTACGCGGGCCAGATCGTCATCGCGCGCAGCGCCTCCTCGCGCGTCATCGCCTGATCGGGATACCATCCTCCCTCCGGCCAGTTGGTTGGATCCTGGCGCGTCACCGCCGAATGGAACGAGATAAGCGGATTCACTTCCTCGACGGGAAAGTCGCTGCCGTTGGGAATGATCACGCCGGTGTTGAGGAGCGACCGCCAAGCGTAGGCTCCCTTGATCCGCTCGGGACCGAGGCGCGTCTCCGCCCACCGCATATCGCTCGTCTGATGGCTCGCCTGCATTGAGGGAATGACGCCGAGCTTCGCGAAGCGCGGTATGTCTTCGGGCGAAAGGACCTGGGCGTGCTCGACGCGGAAGCGGTGGTCGGCCGTCGGCACCGCCTTGAGAGCCGCCTCGAACGCGTCGAGCGCGACACGATTGCCGCGATCGCCGATGGCGTGGGTGTTCACCTGGAATCCCGATCGCAATCCGAGCTCGGCGACCTTCTCCAGGTGCGCCGGCGTGGAGACGAGGAGTCCCGTGTTGCCGGGGTCGTCGGAATACGGAGCGAGGAGAGCGGCGCCGCGCGACCCGAGCGCGCCATCGGCGTAGGTCTTGATCGCGCGAACCCAGATTCTTCCACCGTAAAGTCCGCCGCGCGGACCGAGCGACGTGTAATAGGCGATGTCCCTCTCGATGTCGGAGACCATGATGTAGCCGCGGACATTGAAATGCCCCTCGCGCGCAATTGACTCGAAGATCTCGATGATGTGACGCGGCTCGCCCGCGTCGTGCAGCCCGGTGAGACCCCAGTGACTGGCCTCCGCGATGGCGGCGATCGTCGCATCCCTGATGGCCGCGTCGGAGAGAGGGGGAATCCGGCGCGTGACGAGACCCTGGGCGTTGTCAATGAAGACTCCCGACGGATCGCCGTTGGCGAGCCGCACGATTCGCCCTCCGTCGGGATCCTTTGTCGCGGCAGTGATTCCGGCAAGCCGCATCGCCATCGCGCTGGCGAGAAGCGCATGGCCGTCGATGCGTCGCAGTACGACAGGATTTTCGGGGAAGGCGCGGCTCAGCGCGTCGTGGGTCGGAAACTCCTTGACCGGCCAGAGGTTCTGATCCCAGCCACGTCCTTCGATCCATTCGCCGGGCTCCATGGTCCGTCCCCGCTCGACGACGCGTCTTATGACCTCGTCGTACGAGCGCGATCCGGCGAGCTTGACGATCCGGAGCGATGCACCCAGTCCGACAACGTGCGCGTGCGCATCAACCATTCCCGGAATGACGGTGCCGCCGCCGAGATCGAGGACACGCGTGCCGGCGCCAGCGAGCGTCCGCGCTTCGGTGTCCGACCCGACGAAGACGACTCGTCCGTTCCGCACCGCGAGCGCCGAAGCCATCGGATGGGCGTCGTCTACGGTGTAGATGCGGGCGTTGATCACAACGAGATCGGGCCGCTCGATCCTCGATGCGGGTCGGGACGGAGCACGCTGGGCGTCGAGCGTGGTACCATAAAGCGTAAGTACCGCAGCGCTGAGCAGCGCGGCGGCTGGACGCGAATGTGGGATGGTCATTCCCGATTTTGTCTCCCGGAAGCGGGCAACGCCAGACCGGTCGCCATGTCGGGCAGCGGCTCATAAGTTAATTTCCCGCGCGTGATCACGATTTTCAGCCGGCCTCTTTCGGCACTTGCGACGATTACCGGAGTCTCCGCGCTCGCCGGGACTTCGGGATGTCTTCCGCTGCCGGCCTCCGTCGGCGCACCGACCGAGGTCTGGGCGGTGTGGAGCTCGCCAGCCGATACCGCGGTCAACGCACGCGCAACCGCGGCGCAGCCGGAGTTGGCCGCGGCCGGGCTTTCGTCGGCCGTCGATGCGTGGATTGCCCTCGACACCACGAGCTTCAGACCGACGATTCTGTCGAGCGCGGCACCCTCTCCGGCGCATAGGCACCTGGCTGTCGTGACGTCCTTCCAGGGGACGCGCTACCACGCCGACGTTGTCCGCGGAATGGCGGAAAGCAGAGACGCGGTAGCGGCGACGGCCGGCTCCATCGCGTCGCTGCTCGCTTCACTCGGGGCGAATGGCTTGCTCCTGGATTTTCAGGCAATGACTTCCGAGGACCTTCCGACGCTCGTTGAAGTTTCCCGTGCGATCGCAGACTCCGCTCGTGCGCACTCCGCCAACCTGGTCGGGATTATCGTTCCGGCCACGGACAGCGCGGGTTATCCCGGTCGAATTCTGACGCGAGTGGCTGACGTGCTCGTCGCCAAGCTCTTCCCCGAGCATGGAGTTGGCACTCCTCCCGGTCCGATCGTCTCGCCACCGTGGTTCGCACGGGGTCTCGGATTGCGTGCCGGCGAAGCCGGGGTCAACAAGATCGTCGCCGGAATTCCAGCCGACGGAGTGCTATGGGACAGCCGGCGCGGAGGGCGCCGCGTCAGCTACGCGGAGTCGCTCCGACTCGCCCAGGAGGCCGGCACGGTCGTGGAGCGCGATCCGGCGTCGGGAAATTTGCACGCGTCATCTGCCCGCGACGGATGGGAGCTCTGGGTCGTGGACCACGAGCTGATAAAGCGCCTCATCGCCGACGCACGGCGGATTGGCGTAACTCGCTTCGCTCTCTTTGGTCTCGAAGGCGCCGATCCGGCGTTATGGCAATCGCTGCCATAGCGCGTCAGACGACGATCAGCTCTTCCTGGAGGACGGCCGGGGTGACGACGAGCTTCCTCTCCGCCATGTAGCCGTTGACCTCGGTGCGCATGCCGAGATCGTTCGCCAGGTAAACTCCGGGCTCGATTGAAAAACCGACGCCGGGCACGAGCAGGCGATCCTCGCGCGTCTCGAGATTGTCAATGTGCGGGCCCGAGCCGTGGAGATCGCGCGCATCTATTGAATGTCCGGTGCGATGGATGAACCGATCGCCGTAGCCCCGGGCGCGAATGACCTCGCGCGCGGCGTCGTCCACCTCGCCGCCGCGAACCGGTTTCCCGCCCTCGATTCGCTCACGCAACAGAGCAATGGCGGCGTTCCGCGCACCGCGCACCGCCTGCCACACACCCTGATCGCGGGCGCTGGGCGGTCCGAGCGACGCCATCCACGTCTGGTCAGCGAAGACTCCACCTGCCTCGCGCGCCCAGAGATCGATGAGAAGAATGTCGCCGCGGCGAATTGGCGCCGAGCTCTCGGGCGGCGGCTCGTAGTGGGGACTGGCGGCATTCGGGCCGATCGCCACGATTGGACCGCTGTCCGTTTCGAGATGGGCGGCGGCGAATCGCTCGAGAATCCATTGCTGAAGCTCGTATTCGCTGAGCGGCGAGGTCCCGTTCGCCATCTCGCCCGCCGTGCGCATCGCTTCCTTCGCAATTCCGGCGATGACCTCGGCGGCGCGCTGGTGCGACGCGAGATTCTCATCGGTCCAGACCGCGTAGAAGCGCGTGACCAGATCGGCGCTGGAGACAACGGTCGCGCCGGCGGCGCGGACCATCTCGAGGACTCCCGCCGGCACGCGGTCGAGATATGGGACGGCGTCACCGGGAGAGTATTCCATCGCCACGCGTTTCCCGCCGACGAGATCACCAAGCTGAGCCTCGAGCGCGCGCCAGCTGCTGTACGTCGTCTTTGCCCATTGCGACGGCCAATCGACCCAAGGCCCCTGCTCGATCGCGTGCGTGATCGCGGTCGGCGATCCTTCGCGCGGGATGAGCACGAAGATCCGTCGCGTCGCCATCCCGCTCATTCCGATGAATCCGCCGGCGACCGGATTCAGTCCGTGAAAATCGAAGATCAGCCAGCCATCGAGATCCGCTTCGGCGAGCGCCCGCTGCAGCGCCGGGAGTGATTCAGGTGTCAGCATCTCAGGTCGTTCCCGCCTTGAGGTGGCGCCACTCGGCCCGCCACTCACAGCGACTGTCGCCCCGCTCGAGGCATTGAACGTGGTCCACGGAGCCGCCGCCGTTTATGAGGAGGCGCAGCAGCTCCCGGAGCGCGGAAGCGTAATAAGCGCATCCCACCGAGGGCGGGCCACTGTTCGCGGTCACGGAATCGGTGATGCTGAAGCTGAGGAAGCCACCGGTTCGCTCGAGCGTGCCGCCGAACAAGCCGCTCGCCACCTGGCGGACGTTGCCGAGCGCCAGCGGCCGGCCGACCAGCGCGGGGAGAATGCGGATCGTGTTGCGCCGAATGCGCGAAATGGCCTCGTAAACGTCGGCCGCCAGGATTCGACCGGCGTTCTCGAACAGCTCTTCGGCATCGGGCCGCCGGCCGATCAGCGTCGAGAGACCGGTGGCCTCCTCGTACGGAATCATCTGGCCGCGTTTGACCGCGTCGGAATAGCGGCGGATCTGCTGATACACTGTGTCGCTGAGCCCAAGCCGCTTGTTGCGCAGCTCCTGGACATACTCGGTCTCCGTGTCGCTTTCCGGTGTATCCATGTGGCGGACGGCTTCCAGTAAACTCAGGGGAATGCGAGCGTTGATTGTCGGGGGCATGTGACCAGGTGGGAGCGATAATCCCGGATGTTCGCCGGGCGGGTCATTAATTTATTCAATTCACGGCTTGGTGCGGACTGCGGACCAACTGCCACTTCGAACTGCAGACTGATTATGGACGACGAACCTGACTGCGGACTACGAACCAACTACGCGCAATGGTCCGCAGTTGACGTCCCCCGGCCCCGCCTCCATCCTATCTTCTCCACAACTACGAGGAAATGCCAGATGCACACCTTTGGACCACCGCGCGCGCGTAGCTGCTCGCGCATCGTTCTCGTGGTGACAACCGCCGTGCTATTCGCCGCGACCGCAGGCGTCGCGCACGCGCAGATGACACCCAAGAATGCGAAAGCTCTCTCCCCAGAACTCCAGGCGGCACGCGCCGGACTCGAGAAGTATCAGGACCCTCTTGCTGCGGTACGCGACGGGTTCTTCTCCACCGTCGCGTGCATAGACTTCCCCAAGGGCGCAACGGATGGCTCCATCGTGTACCCCCCCGGTGCCATGGGAGTACATCTACTCAATCCCGCCAACATCGGACCCAAGCTCGACCCTGCCAAGCCGCAGGTGCTGCTCTATGAGCTGATCGGCGACAAGCTCAAGCTCGCTGGCGCCGAGTGGTTCATGCCTGTCGAGGCTGCGGGGGGAACGGCGCCGAGCATATTCGGCCAAACGCTCGCCGGCCCGATGAACGGTCATGAGCCGATCATGCCCCCGTCGCTGCGCCATTACGATCTTCACGTGTGGCTCTGGAAAAACAACCCTCGCGGGATATTCACCTCGACCAATTCCGCGGTGAAGTGTCCACGTACGGCAACGTACACCGTGCGCCTGGGCGAGATGCACGACATGAAGCACTGACCAGAACCCGATTTTTTCGTCGCTTCTAGCGCGCGCCCTCGTCGGCGTGGTCGTGGCTGGCGCCGTCGCGTTGATCGCACGGCGCCAGCACGCACTTTCTCCGAGCGGTGCAGCGACTGGATTCGTCACGGGAGTGATCTGCACGGCGGCGGGATGGAGCTGGGCGACTTTTCTCGTGACACTGTTCGTGTCGGCGAATCTGCTCTCGCGCTATCACCGGGCGACCAGGGCAACACGAATTGCGGACGTTGTGGAGAAGAGTGGCCCCCGCGACGCGTGGCAGGTTGTCGTGAACGGGGGCGTGTTCGCCGCCGCGGCAATCGCATCGCTGCTCCGTCCATCGCCGCTCTGGCTTGTGGTCGCCGCCGGGGCAATCGCGGCTTCGACAGCGGACACGTGGGCGACAGAGATCGGAACTCTTGTCGCACATCCGCCGAGGCTCATCACCACCGGCGAGTCGGTACCGGCCGGAACGTCGGGCGGAGTGACATGGGTGGGGTCGCTGGCCGGGCTTGCGGGTGCGACCCTTGTCGGCGTCATCGCGCTGCTCGTGGGCTGGGGCGCGGCGGCGGCCGGGGCGGCGGTTGCCGGCGGGGTCGCGGGATCGCTCGTCGATTCCATCGCCGGAGCGACCTTTCAGCGGCGGCAGTGGTGCGAGCGATGCGGCAAGTCCACGGAACGCCTCGTGCACAGCTGCGGTACAACCACACGTCCGCACGGGGGCATCGGCTGGGTGGACAACGACGTCGTGAATGCGCTCAGCTCGCTCACCGGCGCCGTCGTCGGATTGATGTTGCCGTGGTAGCGATTTCCCCTTCCGAAAGCGAATGATCGCATCGAACGCCGCATCAGAAGTCCCCCCGATCAACACCTCGGCTCGCGCACGGGTGCTGCTGGTAAGCACGAACCGGGAGCGTCAGCCGTATCCGGTGGTTCCGAATGGCCTTGCCTGCGTCGCGTCGGCCCTCGACGCGGCGGGCCACGAAGTGCGCTTTCTCGACCTCTGCTTCGCGCGCGATCCCATCGCTGCAGCGCACAATGCGGCCCTGGAATTCGCGCCATCCGTCATCGGCGTCTCGATCCGCAACATCGACAACAGCGACGCAATCGCGCTCCGCCACTACACACCGGAGGCGCGGACGATTTTTCACGCGCTGCGCGAAGCTGCTCCGAAGGCGAAAGTGATCGCCGGTGGCGCTGCGTTTGGCGTCGCACCCGAAGCTCTTTTTCGCGACTTCGGCGTGGACTACGCCGTTGCTGGCGACGGCGAGCGAGCAAGTGTCGCAATTGTGAACGCACTCGCCCGGGGTGAGGAAATCGGACCGCTCGGCGGCCTCGTGCGCTCGGACGGCGACCGGGTCCACTTCACGCCGCCGGGAGAAGATGCGAACCTCGATTCGCTGCCCTCCCCTTCGCTGCACCGCTGGATTGACCTCAGGCGATACGAAAGAAACGGGGCGACGACTCCGATTCAGACAAAGCGGGGATGCGTGTTCAAATGCGTCTACTGCACTTATCGAAACGTCGAAGGCTGGGGATACAGGACACGCGACCCGGAGCTCGTCGCTGACGAGATCGAGGAGCTCAAGCGCGAGGCCGGAGTGAACAACTTCGATTTCGTTGACTCGACCTTCAATTCTCCCCCGGGCCACGCACTCGAGGTCTGTGCGGCAATCTCGCGACGCAACCTCGGCGTCCACCTCGACACGACGAACTTCACGCCCGCGGCCGCGTCTGACGAGCTGCTCGCCGCGATGCGTCACGCCGGCTTCCGTACGCTTGGGATCACCGCCGAGAGTGCCAGTGATCCGGTGCTCGAGCGGCTGGAAAAGGGATTCAGCGCAGCCAAGGTGCGCGAGGTAGCGGAGCGCGTGGAGAGATCGGGGATCCGCGCGCTCTGGATCTTCCTCGTCGGAGGGCCAGGCGAGACGCGCGAGACGCTCGAGGAGACGTTGCGCTTCGCCGGCTGGCGACTGGATCGCGGCGACGCCGTATATCTCACCGTCGGCGTCCGCGTCTATCCGGGGACGACGCTGCATCGCATCGCCATCTCCGAGGGAAGAGTGGCTGCCGGAGATTCCCTTCTCGATCCGACCTTCTATTTCTCCGACCGACTCGGCTTTGGCGAAACCGTCGAGCGGCTGAAGGAATTTGCCGCCGACCATCCACGGTTCATGTTCTCCGCCGATTCGCGATCAGCGATCCTTCCGTATCTCACGCGCGCGGCGTCGCTGCTCAGACTGCCGCGCCCGCATTGGCAGTACATGGGAATCTTCCAGCGCATTTCCCGGTCGACAAGCCGGCGACGGACGATGCACAATGCGTGACGCGCAGGTAGTGGTGGTCGGCGGCGGCCCCGCGGGATCGTCCGCTGCGTACTTCATGGCGCGCGCGGGACTCGACGTCCTGGTGCTCGACCGCGCCCGCTTCCCGCGTGATAAACCCTGCTCGGAATACATGAGTCCGCAGGCGGCGCGAATTCTCGAGGCGATGGGGGCGCTCGGCGCGATCGAGAGCTCCGGCGCGGCACAGCTGATCGGAATGCGGGTGCATGCGCCGAACGGAGCAACGATACAGGGCGAGTTCGCGGCAAATCACGGCTATCGCGGATTCCGTGATCGCGGGCTGGCGGTGCGACGCACGATACTCGACGCCATTCTTCTCCAGCGCGCCCGTGATGCCGGCGCCCATGTGGAGGAAGAGGTCCGAGTGACCGACGTGGTGAGGGACGCATCCGGACGAGTGACCGGCGTGCGAGCTACGACCACGGGGGGCAAGTCGGACTCGATCACCGCAGCAATCGTCGTCGGAGCAGACGGACTTCGATCGGTCGTCGGCCGTCGCCTCAACCTCATCCGCGCCAGGCGGTGGCCCAGACGGATCGCGCTCGTGACGCACTACCGAAACGTCCTCGGCTCGCGTCAATTCGGTGAGATGTACGTGGATCGCGGCGGCTATCTGGGGATCGCTGACGTCGGCAACGGGCTGACGAACGTGGCCATCGTCGTTCCTCTGTCGCGCGCGGCCGAGGTCGCCGCCGACAGGACGGAGTTTCTCGAGAGCTGGATCGCCGAGCGGCCGCGCATCGCCGAGCTGTTCGGCGTCGCTGAGCGAGTGGAGCCGGTGAGAGCCACCGGGCCCTTCGCCTCGGCCGCCCGCCGGGCATGGACGCCGGGTGCGGCGCTTGTCGGTGATGCCGCGGATTTCTTCGATCCCTTCACCGGCGAGGGGATCTACACCGCGTTGCGCGGCGGTGAGCTGCTCGCCGGACACGTCGCTCAGGCGATCGCGGACCGGCGAAAGCGACCCGCATCTCCGGCCGCCGGCGACGAAGCGATCCGCGCATACGATGCTGCGCGCCGAGCGGAATTTTCCGGGAAGTGGAAGGTGGAACGGCTCATTGGAGCGGCAGTGGCATTCCCCGCGCTGATCAACCGCGCGGCAAATGTCCTGTCTCGCCGGCGCGACATGGCGGACCTGCTCGTCGGCGTGGTGGGGAATTTCGTTCCGCCACGTGAGGTATTGAGCACGGGCTATCTGCTGCGGCTAATGCTGCCGGCCGGGGCCTGATGATCGACCACGACACCTTCCGCGCAGTGCTTGGCCGGTTTGCGTCGGGGGTCACCATCGTGACCTCGCTGGACGAAGAAGGCAACGACCGGGGGATGACGGTGAGCGCCTTCTGCTCATTGAGTCTCGATCCGCCGCTCGTTGTCTTCTGCATCGACCGCGAGGCGGCGATGTTCGACTCTCTCGCAGTGGCTCCCGGGTTTATTATCAACATTCTGTCGGAGCGCCAGGAGCCTCTGGCACGGCGTTTTTCCGGGCCCGATCCCAACCGATTCGACGGCGTCGGTTACACCCGCGGAGTGAGCGGCATGGCGATTATGGACGACGTCCTCGGGTATCTCGAATGCAGGCGGGTAGCTTCGCACGAGGGCGGCGACCACCGCATCTACGTCGGCGAGGTCGAGGTCGCGTGGTCGAGCGAGGGGCGTCCCCTGCTCCATTATCGCGGGGGCTACGCTCAGCTCGAGCGGTGAACGTGCCCCGGCTTTTCACGCCGCGGAGGCGCCGCGGCATAGAGCTGCTCGACGACCCGGCCGTATCGCCGGAGATCATGGAGAGGTCGATGCTCGACGTCGAGCGCGCCAACGTGATCTTCGGGGGCATGAGGTCCGTGCTCAGCGAGCTTGAGCCGGCGATCGCGGATCTCTCGGGATCAGCCACCCTGCTCGACGTCGGGACCGGCACGGCCGACATCCCTCTGGCTGCCCGTGCGCTCGCTGCAAAACGCGGCGTGACGCTGAGGACGATCGGCCTGGACATCTCCGAGCCGCTCGTACGACATCATCGGATGCGACACGACGCCGCGGTTCGCGCCGACGCCCTGCGGCTTCCCTTCCGCGACCGCAGCGTGGACATCGTCATGTGCTCGCAGGTCCTTCATCACTTTCGTGAGCCTCAGGCGCAGACACTCATCGGCGAGATGAATCGAGTGGCGCGCGTTCGCGTAGTAATCAGTGACCTTCGCCGCAGCTGGATAGCTGCCGGCGGCCTCTGGGTGGCTTCATTCATGCTTGGCTTTCACTCTGTAAGCAGGCACGACGGAGTCGTCTCGATCATGCGGGGCTTCGTACCCGGCGAGCTGGCGGCACTCGTGGCGTCGGTGACCGCGCAGCAACCTTCAGTTCGACGCCGCCCTGGATTCAGAGTCACCACGAGTTGGAAACCACAATGACGACCGCGCCGAGAGAGCCTTACGAGCTGGGACCGATGCCACTGGGTCGCCCGATGGAGATCGTCGACGAGCGGCTCGTCCGCGCACCGTGGCGCACGATCTTCGACATCGCCCGGCGCGTGGAGCTGTGGCCCGCCTATCTTCCCCACTACCGTCACGTGCGCTTCCGCACGCGGGCGAGCGACGGCGGCGGACTGGTGGAAATGTCTGCCTACCGTCCCTTCGGCATGATCGGATGGCCGACCTGGTGGCTCTCGGAGATGTCGGTGGACGAAGGCGCTCCGGCGATCCGTTTTCGTCATGTCGATGGAATCACCAAGGGGATGGATGTCGAGTGGAGCTTCCGTACCGCGCCCGGCGCAGCGGCGACCCACGTGAAGATCCTGCACGTGTGGGATGGGCCGGCCATTCCGCTCGTCGGCATCCTGGCTGCGACGATGGTCATCGGCCCGGTATTTATTCACGGAATCGCCTCCCGCACGCTGGAGGGTCTGGGCCATACGGCAGAGCAGGATGCCTCGCCGCGCAGACCTCAGGCGGCGATTGGAAATGCGAGGTAGCGAGTTGTCAAGGCGCAGAGTGGTGATCACAGGAATCGGGGCCGTAACTCCGATCGGGACGGGCAACGAGGGACTGTGGGACGGAATCCGTCGAGAGAAGTCCGCCGTCGGCTGTCTGACACGATTCGACCCCACCCCTTTCCGCAGCCACAACGCGGCCGAGGTGAACGACTTCGTCGCCACCGATCACCTCGACCGCAAGAGGGCAAAGCGGCTGGATCGGTTCGGCCAGTTCTCGGTCGTCAGTGCGGCGATGGCGCTCCAGGACTCGGGTATCGAGCTCGCCGCCGAGGATCGCGACCGTATCGGAACGATGATGGGCACCGCGCTCGGCGGCATCGCTTATGCCGAATCGCAGCTCGCGATCTTTCTCGAGAAGGGCGTGCGCGGAGTCGATCCTCTTCTTGCGCTGTCGGTTTTCGGCGGCGCGTCGAGCTGCAACATCGCCATCGAGCTCGGAGTCCACGGACCAAATTCCACCAACGCAATGAGCTGCGCGTCGGGGACGATCGCACTCGGCGATGCGTTCCGCGAGATTCGCGATGGTTACGCTGACGTGATGATCGCCGGAGGCGCCGAGGCTCCCCTTGCCCCACTCTGCTTCGGCGCCTTCTCGATCATCAAGGCGATGTCCATCCGCAACGACGACCCGGCGGGCGCGTCGCGTCCCTTCGACCGCGACCGCGACGGCTTCGTCATGGGCGAGGGGGCCGCCGCGCTGGTCCTCGAGGAGTACGGACGAGCCGTTGCCCGCGGTGGGCGGATCTACGCCGAGGTCTGCGGCTTTGGGGTCACCAACGACGCGCATCACATGACTGCGCCGCGCCCTGATGGCGCACAGGCCGCGCGCGCGATCCGCATCGCGCTCAACGACGCCCACGTTGCGCCGTCGGAAATCGAGTACGTCAACGCCCACGGAAGCTCGACGCCGCTCAACGATCCCACCGAGACGCTGGCGATCAAGGAAGTGTTCGGCGACCATGCATATCGGCTCGCGATGAGCGGGACGAAGGGCTACTACGGGCACGCCCTCGGCGCGTCGGGCGCGATAGAGACGGCAATCTGCGCACTGGCGATTGAGCGCGAGTGGCTTCCGCCAACCGTCAATCTCACCGTTGCCGATGAGGCCTGCGACCTTAACTTTCTGCCCGGAAGCGGCCGCAGCGCGCGGGTGGACCACGTCCTCACGAATTCCTTCGGATTCGGCGGCATCAACGCCGCTCTGGTGCTCCGTCGGGTGAACTGAGACTAGCGCCTGGTCGCGGCCCTCACCCGGGGAAAAAGGGAGCGATCGACAATGCGAGATTCATGGCGTCACTTCGTGGCGGAATTCATTGGAATGTTCGCGTTCGTATTCATCGGCGGCGCTTCCATAATGCTGGCGAAGGACACGGGGAGTCCGGCGGGCCTGCTCGAGATCGCGCTGGCACATGGCCTCACGATGGCGGTAATGGTGAGCGCGCTGATGCGCATCTCCGGGCACATCAATCCCGCTGTCACGATCGGGTTCCTGGTCACCCGGCGCATCGAGCCGCTTATGGCGGCGGTCTACATCATCGCACAGATCATCGGCTCGATCGTCGCCGCCTACTTCCTGAAGTGGACATTCCCTTTCACGCTATTCGAGTCGACGCACGGCGGCGGGCAGTCGCTTGCGCTACAGGTGAGCGGGGCACAGGGATTTGCGCTCGAAGCGGTGGCGACCTTCTTCCTGGTGCTTGTCGTATTCGGCACCGCGGTAGACCCCAAGGCGCCGAAGATTGGCGGGCTCGCGATAGGCTTCGTGATCGCCGCTGACATTCTCGCCATCGGTCCGCTCACCGGAGGGTCGATGAACCCTGCGCGGTCGTTCGGTCCGGCGGTGGCGAGCGGATACTTCGAGGCGCAGTTGTTGTACTGGGCGGCGCCGATCGTCGGCGGAATCGTCGCCGCAATCCTGTACGATTACCTGTTCATCAGGCGCGACACCGAGCCGGTTGACCACGGCGTGCTGAGTCCCGCGAGGCCGGGAAGAGGAGAGCGGCCATAGAGCGGTGCTCTCGCTAGTGGATCACCCTCGCCGCCCGGGCGGATGAGCTGGACGACGCGTAGAAGACGAAGTAGTAGGTCGGGATCGGGACGCTCTCGTCAGATCCGGATTCATACAGATCTGTGCGTTGGCCGGGAGGCGGTGAGACGATGAGGAAGAACAGGCGAGGCATGTCACAGCCACCGACGATCATTTTCGGGATGGTCCTTTTTTCTTGGAAACCGCACCCGCGACGCCCCACTCAGCGAATAGCGCTTGATGCGGTGAGAGCTGTTCCCCAATTGTTGCAGTCCTCACCGTCTCACCGTCTCCCCGCCAACACACGGATCTGTTCGCAGAGATGATCCCCAGGAGAGCCCGAGCGGAGCCGGGCGATCTCGAAATGGGAAGCCCGCGGACTACGCTGCGGGTTTCGGCGAAACGGCCGGCGGCTCCGCATAGCGCTCCATCGAGAACGTCAGCAGCAACGTCAGCAGGACCAGCACTCCCGCGACCACGTACGGGACGCCCTTGCCCATCCGGTCCATCGCGTAGCCCGTGGCGAGCGGAAACGAAACCCGGGAGATGCCGCCGAAGGTGTGCTGCACCCCCATGTAGAGGCCTCGCTCCGCTTTCGAGACGACGCGTGACAGCATCGCCGTGACCGCCGGGAAGATGAATGCCGTTCCCAGTGGCATCAGCGTGAACGACAGGAACATCATCGGATAGGAGGTGATCGCGGCGACGAGCGCCAGCCCCGCCGCGAGGAGAACGAGGCCAAGACGGCAGAGCCGCGCCTCGCCGAGCCACTCGATCATGCGTCCCAGCATCCCGGTGCGCACGATCACTCCCACGCCGCCCAGATACATCACGAAGTAACCGACATTCTGCTCGTTGATTCCCAATCGCTCGCCGAGGATGAGCGGCAGTATCGGAGTCGTTCCGTAGAATGCGCCGATGGCGACGGCATAGATCAGAATCAGCCGGGGAGCCGGCTCGTTGGGATGCAGGATCACGCGTGTGATCGCATTCTGTCCCTTGACCTGGTGCCCCGTCATCGCCGCCATCTCCATCGTCGCCGTGCCGCGCGACTCGGACAGATATCGCCAGGCGAAGACGCTGACACAAAGGCAGAGCAGAGCAGAGCCGATGCCGGGCGCGTGTTGGCCACCGAAGCGCACGAGCGCCGAGCCGATCGCCGGGCCGATAACGGCGCCGAGACTCGTCACGGCCGAGAGCCAGCCGAGCGTCTTCGCGCGGTCCTTCGGCTCGCTGACATCGGAGACGTAAGCCTGGACCACTCCAATGGTCCCTCCACCGAGCCCCTGCACGATGCGGGAGAGAAAGAGGAGCGAGAGCGACCCGGCGAAAGCGAAAATGACGTACGCGACTGACGAGAGCAGAAGACCGATGATGATGGCCGGCCGTCTTCCGTAGTGATCCGAGAGCCAGCCCCATACCGGTGCGGCAAGGAGCTGGGCGACCGAGAATGACGCCACGAGAGCGCCGACCATCGCCGCGTTCGCACCGAGATGCTGGGCGTAAAAGGGCAGCAGGGGATAGATGATAATCAGTCCCAGCATGTCCACGAACGCCGTGATCATGAGGACGGTCAGCTTTCCCTTCAACCTCGACCCCCTCTTTCCGGGTTACGCCCCTGCCGCGCGCTGGCAGGCAGCGCCGGGAGAATTTAGAGCGGGGCCAATGGAACGTAACCGGCTCCGCAAAGGTATTGATGTATCTCTGGAGGAGATGATGCGAATATCCAGGCGGGACTTTCTGATCTTCGGTGCTGTGCTTCTGTCGGCGTGTATGTATTCGCAGACGCCGCGAGAGCCCCAGCCCCAAACCACGGTGAAGGTCGATAACCAGGCGCCGATGGACATGAACATCTACGTGCTCCGCGGCGGGCAGCGTATCCGTCTGGGGACGGCCGGTGGGTTCAGGACGACGGTGTTGACGATTCCTTCGGATCTGATATTCGGGGCGACGGCGCTGCGATTCCTCGCCGACCCGATTGGCTCTTCCCGCATGCCGGTGAGCGACGAGATCACAGTCTCTGCGGGCGACCAGGTGACTCTGCTGATTCCTCCGCAGTAACGAAGTCAGTCGCTCTCGAGCAGCGATCGGTCTATCTCTTCGGGGGTTCCTGCCAGCCCGCCTGGTTCACCTCGGGATCTGCTCGAGGTGGTGCTTCAGATGCGCCACGTAGTCGCGAATGAAGTAGTCGAGCGTCACCGGCTCGTTCCGCGGAATGGTCTTCCACGCGATTTCGTCGAGATTATGGCGCGTACGAAGCTTCGTCAGCGCATCTTGGGGAATGCGCTCGATAACATGAGCGATGTGAAGGTTGCACGCGCGCCAGAGGGCGATGAGCGATGGCCAGTCTGCGCCGGCGTAATCCTGGACTTGAACCCAGGCTTCCTGGTCGTAGCCGGGAAAGGAGAGATCGTCCGTGAGCTGCGCGCGGACGAACCGGCCGTGGTTGTTGGAGGCCGAGTCCACGAGATGGCCGACGATCTCCTGGGGCGACCATTTGCCGGGAGCGATCGGGGTCTTTGCGCGGGTATCCGGAAGGGCGGCCAGTCGCACAGCTTCGCGATTGACGATCTCCCTCAGCCCGGCGGCGACTTCATTCATCTCGCGCATGCCGGACGTCCCTACGGTCCGACACGCAGATACTTCTCGTCGTACCGCCGGACCGATGAAGAGATCACTTCCATCGCGACCTCGCTCTTCTCCCACCCCAGTATCTCGACTCGTCGTCCCTCGAGGTCCTTGTAGATGTGGAAGAAGTGCTCGACCTCCTTCAGATAATGCTGCGACAGATCGGCAATGTCGTAAGTGTCGTTGTAGAAGGGATCGTGCGACGGCACGGCGATGATCTTGTCGTCGGGCTCGCCTCGGTCGAGAAGCTTGAGAACTCCGAGCGGGCGACAATCGATCTGGCAGCCGGGAAACGTCGGCTCATTGATGCTGACGAGAATGTCGAGCGGGTCTCCATCCTGGTGCAGCGTGCGGGGAATGAGGCCATAGTCGCCGGGGTAGTGGACGGCCGAGAAGAGCACGCGATCGAGGCGGAACTGTCCCGTCACCTTGTCGAGCTCGTACTTGTTGCGGCTGCCGCGCGGGATCTCGATCACTGCGGTGACGCACTCCGGCGGATGCTCTCCGACGGCGAGGTCGTGCCATGGATTCACGAGGTGACCCTGTCCATTGTCCCGAATCCGATCTCGCTGACGGAGAGGTCGGTGGCGGGGAAGAATCGGTACTGCATCCGAAATCGTCTCCTGTGCTTGAGACTAAACATATCCCAATGGACCCCGACGGTTCTGCGTCCTACTTCAGCAGTGTCGCGGCTTCGATTGCGAAGTAGGTGACGATGAAATCCGCGCCAGCGCGGCGGATGCCCAGCAACGACTCCATCATCACCCGCTCGCCGTCGATCCACCCCCGCTCCGCGGCGGCCTTGATCATCGCGTACTCGCCGCTCACCTGGTACGCGGCGAGGGGATAACCGGTGGCGTCCTTCACCTGCCTGATCACATCGAGATATGGGCCTGCCGGCTTGACCATTATTGCGTCAGCGCCCTCTTCGATGTCGGCGAATACTTCGCGAAGCGCCTCGGCGGCGTTCCCGGGATCCATCTGATATCCCTTGCGGTCGCCGCTCTTCGGCGCCGACTCGGCCGCCTCACGGAACGGGCCGTAAAACGCCGAGGCGTACTTCGCCGCGTAGCTGAGTATCGGCGTGGCGGAAAAGCCTTCCCCGTCGAGCGCCGAGCGTATCGCGCCGACCCTGCCGTCCATCATGTCGCTCGGCGCGATCATGTCCGCGCCCGCGTGCGCATGTGACACCGCGACTTTCGCCAGCAGCTCGAGCGTCGCGTCGTTGTCTACCTCGCCATTCTCGACGATGCCGCAATGTCCGTGGTCCGTGTACTCGCACATGCAGACGTCGGCGATCACGACGATCCCGGGGACCTCCCGCTTGATGAGCCGGACGCCACGCTGAACCGCACCGTCGTCAGCCCACGCTTCGCTCCCGGTTGCGTCCTTGGTGTCGGGAAGGCCAAAAAGAATCACGCCTCCCACGCCCACCGCCGCCGCACGCTCGACGTCACGAAGGAGCTCGTCGGGCGATGTCTGCGCGACGCCGGGCATTGAGCCGACGGCATTCCTGAGCTTCGTTCCGTTGCGGACGAAGAGGGGAAGCACGAGCTGAGACGGATGCAGCCACGTCTCGCGCACGAGATTGCGCAGTCCGCTCGTGCGGCGGAGACGTCGGGGTCTGTACTCGGGAAATGAGGGCATGGATCTATTCCGGTTGTGGAGCGATCACACTCTCGGCGCTCCTGAGCTCGGTCAGAAGGCTGCCGGCACCGCGCCGGCGCAAGTCGGCGGCGAGCATTTCGCCGGAGGTCTCGGGCTCGGCGATGTTCACCGGGTGAAAACCTCGGACGATGTTCTTCCCCGAGAGGTCGCTGACGAATCCATGGAGCACCATGTCCGGGGTGACGAGCGCGCCAATTGGCACCTGGCATCCGCCATCGAGCGCGGCGAGGAAGGCCCTTTCGGCGCGTGTCGCAATCGAGGTCGCGTCGTGATTGAGCGGAGCGAGAAGCGCGCGCATCTCCTCGTCGTCGGCACGGATCTGAATCGCTATCGCGCCCTGTCCGGCAGCGGGCAGCCAGCCGGGTGGCTCGAGCCAGGCGGTGATTCTCTGCCTGGCATCGAGACGAATAAGTCCCGCGGCGGCGAGGATCGCGGCGTGCACCTGTCCGCTGTCAACCTTGCGAAGCCGCGTCGGGACGTTGCCGCGCAGCTCGACGACCTCGAGGTCAGGCCTGTGCGCCAGGAGCTGGGCGCGCCGCCTGAGACTCGAAGTGCCGACCCGCGATCCAGCCGGAATATTTCCGAGACTGTCCGCCTGCGTCACCGGGTTCGCGACCAGAACGTCACGCGGGTCCTCGCGCTCGAGCTGAGCCACGATCTCCAGACCGTCGGGCGATTCGGTGGGAAGGTCCTTCAGCGAGTGAACGCAACAATCCACTTTCCCCTTCGACAATGCCACCTCGAGCTCGTGTGTGAAAAGTCCCTTCGCCCCAATGCCGCTCAGCGGTTCGTCCAGCTTCTTGTCGCCGACGGTCTTGAAGGTGACGATCTCGCACGTCACTCCGGGCGCCTCGAGCGCCGATTCAACCATGCGCGCCTGCCGCTGCGCCAGCTCCGACGCACGAGTACCGATGCGTACGACGCGGTCTGTCACGAGAGTGCGAGCCGGATAGCGTCCACCAGACCGTCAATCGTCGATATCTTCGCCTCGCACCGGAGCTCGATTCCCGCGGTCGTCACTGCTTCGGTCGTAACCGGCCCCATCGACGCCGCGGGGGCGCGACGCGCGAGCTCCTCGCCGACGGCTTCGACGTAGCCACGCACGCCGGAAGCCGAAGTGAACGTCACGAGATCCACATTGCCCGACTCGAGCGCGGCGACGAGACGGCTCGCGCCGGCCGCGTCGTTGATCGAGCGGTACGCCGGAATCACCGACACGCTGGCGCCGAGGTCCTCGAGTCCAAGGGGCAAAACTTCGCGCGCCCCGTCGGCCGTCACGTAAAGGACCGAAGCGCCGCGGATATCATTTCGGTCCGCCAGCTTCTCCAGCAGCGACTCGGCGACGAATCTCTCGGGAACGACATCCACTACGACACCGTGCTCGAGCAGCGCGCCGGCAGTCGCCGGTCCCACGGCGGAGATCTTCAGTCCGGCGAGCGCGCGGGCGTCGAGTCCCGCGCCGAGCATCTGCTCCCAGAAGATCGCCACCGCGTTCTGGCTGGTGAACACGAGCCATTGATACTCATCCAGACGGGAAATGGCATCGCGCAGCGGCGCCAGATCGAGCCGGGCGATACGCGTCGCGGGCATCTCGATGACATCGGCGCCTAGCTCGCGCAGCCTTTCCGACAGTGGCGCCGCCTGCGCCGCCGCGCGCGTGACGACGATCCGCTTTCCGAAGAGCGGCCGGGTCTCGAACCAGTTGATCTCGTCCCGCAGCACGACGGCGTAGCCGATGACCGTGATCACCGGCGCGGTAATCCCCGCCTCCGCCGCACGCTCGGCGAGTGTCTCGAGCGTCGCTGTCACTGTCCGCTGCTTCGCTCGTGTACCCCATTGAATCGCGGCTGCCGGGATGGCACCCGGCATTCCGCCATCGATCAGCGCCGCCGCGATTGCGGGAAGTGTCTTCACTCCCATGTACAGCACGATCGTCCCGCCTGATTTCGCAAGCGCGCTCCAATTCGTCTGTGTGGTCGGCCTGGCGGGATCCTCGCGGCTGGTGACGAACGTCACCGAAGTCGCAATCCCGCGATGCGTCACCGGAATTCCCGCGTACGCCGGCGCTGCGATGCCCGCCGTCACTCCGGGAACTATATCGAACGGAATGCTCGACTCGTTGAGCGCCTGCGCTTCCTCGCTGCCTCGACCGAAAACGAGCGGATCGCCGCCCTCGAGGCGCACGACGCGCTTCCCTTCGCGGGCGAGCCTGACCAGCAATTCGTTGATCTCGTCCCGGCTCACGGATTCCCGGTTCCTGCCGCGCTTCCCCACGAAGTACAGCTCGGGATGACCCATCTCCTTTGCGCCCGAGGGGAGAAGCTCGCGGTTGACGAGGGCGTCGTAGACAATCGCGTCGGCGCTATCGATCAGCTCGCGGCCGCGCACGGTGATGAGGCCCGGATCTCCGGGCCCGGCACCCACGAGATAGACTTTTCCCTTCTTCACGAGGGGGTTACATCGCTCGCCGCCGACCGATCGGCGGGGATACGCGCGTCGATGAGGTCAGCGACCTCGCAGGGAATCGTCGTATCGATCATTGCCAATAATGATAGCGGTGCGTCAACCCCTGCTGTGGGGATGGAGTCAGCAAAAAAGAGCGGCTCTGGCGCGGCGGGTACAATACGGGATAATCTTCGCGAAAGAACGCCACTAACTTCCCCGAAATGAACGACATCGACGTTCTCCTCACCGAAAATCGGAAATTCCCACCCAGCGACGAATTCCGCCTCGCCGCCAGCGTTTCGTCCCCTGAGATCTACGACGAAGCCGCGCGCGACCCGGAAGCTTACTGGGAACGCATGGCCGGCGAGCTCCAGTGGGTGCGCAAGTGGGACACCGTTCTCGACTGGAAGCCTCCGCACGCCAAGTGGTTCGTCGGCGGGAAGCTGAACGCATCGGTGAACTGCCTCGACCGCCATCTCGACGGCCCGCGGCGTGACGCCCCGGCGATCATCTGGGAAGGCGAGCCCGGCGACGAGCGTACCTTAACGTACGCCGACCTCCACGCCGAGGTCGTCCGGCTCGGTAGTGCTCTCCGGTCGCTCGGCGTCGGTCGGGGCGATCGCGTGGCGATTTATCTGCCGATGATCCCGGAAGCGGCGATCGCCATGCTCGCGTGCGCCCGGATCGGCGCAATTCACTCGGTCGTATTCGGCGGCTTCTCTCCCGATTCGCTGCGCGACCGGATCAACGACGCGGAGTGCAAGGTTCTCATCACCGCCGACGGCAGCTATCGCCGCGGACAGATCATCGCGCTGAAGCGGAACGCCGACGTCGCGCTCGAGGATACTCCGTCAATCGAAAAGGTCGTGGTCGTTCAGCGGTGGCGCGTCGCGGAGGGAGCGAAAGGGGCTGGCATCGAAGCGCCAATGAAGAAGTCGCGAGACATCTGGTACCACGACCTCGTCGCCGACGCTGCTGACGAATGCGAGCCCGAGGCGATGGACGCTGAAGACGTCCTCTTCATCCTCTACACCTCGGGCACCACCGGGAAGCCGAAGGGCATCGTCCATACGACCGGCGGCTACATGACCTGCGCCACGTCGACATGCAAGCTCGTCTTCGATCTCCGCGACGACGACGTTTTCTGGTGCACCGCCGACGTCGGCTGGGTGACCGGGCATTCCTACCTGGTCTACGGCCCGCTGGCGAACGGCGCAACGTGCGTGATGTACGAGGGCGCGCCTGACAGCCCCGAAAAGGATCGCTTCTGGGACATCTGCGAGCGGCGTGGAGTGACGATTCTTTACACCGCCCCCACCGCGATCCGCGCCTTCATGAAGTGGGGCGACGCGCACCCCGCGCGGCATGATCTCTCCCGTCTGCGTCTGCTCGGCTCGGTGGGGGAGCCAATCAATCCCGAGGCGTGGATGTGGTACCGTGAGCACATCGGTGGAAACCGGTGTCCCATCGTCGACACCTGGTGGCAAACGGAAACCGGTTCGATCGTCATCTCGCCGCTTCCCGGCCTGACGGAAACCAAGCCGGGAAGCACCACACGAGCCCTGCCGGGATTCACCGCAGATCTCCTGGATCACCTGAGCAACCCGATTCCAGTGGGCGGCGGCCTGCTGTCGCTCACCAAGCCCTGGCCGTCAATGCTGCGCACGATCTGGGGCGACGACGACCGATATGTGGAGACCTACTTCTCCAAGTGGCCGGGGCGGCCGGACCTCTACTTTCCCGGAGACGGCGCCAAGCGCGACGAGGACGGCTACTTCTGGATCCTCGGAAGGGTGGACGACGTCCTCAACGTCGCCGGCCACCGCATCGGGACGATGGAAGTGGAGTCGGCGCTGGTGGAGCATCCGGCGGTGGCCGAGGCGGCGGTTGTCGGCCGTTCACATGACTTGAAGGGACAGGCTTTGGCGGCTTTCGTGACCTTGCGTGACGGCCACCAGCAGAGCCCGGAGCTGGCTGACGAGCTCAGGCAGTTTGTGGCAAAGAAAATAGGCGCGCTGGCACGCCCGGACGACATCCTTTTCTCGGCCGATCTCCCGAAAACGCGCTCCGGCAAGATCATGCGCCGGCTGTTGCGCGACATCGCTGAGGGGCGGATTCTGGGCGATACAACGACACTGGCCGATCCAGCGGTGGTAGCCAGCCTGAAGGAGCAGTACGAGGGGCAGGAGAGCTGACCGTGGTACGAACCCTGCTTTAGATTAAGAAAAGCGCACACCAGAACCAGGAAGGCTAATGCTCGGTGGTCTGTTTCCCGAATCAATCTTTGGACGCAAGCTCAATCCGAACGCCGAGCGCCGGCTGCGGCTGTCGCAGGCCCGCGCTGAAGAGACGATCGTTCGCGCCCATGTGGACAACGCCCTGATGTTCGTCGACACACTGGCCGAGGACCTTTCATTCGACCGGGCGATTGACACCTACGTCCGCGTGATGGGAATCCCCGAGCCGCTGGCGAGCACGGTCGCGACGCGCGCATTGGTTAACCTCGGCCGCGACCTGGTTCCCTTCCGCCGCCGCGCCCGCGAGGAAGGTCAGGAGGACGAAGACGTCAAGCCCCGTCTCCGCCTCGATGACGCCGCCGCGCGGCAGAGGAACGTCAAGCGGGCCTAGCGAGATTGGTGAGTTAAGATCGCCGGGCTCTCCTCTAGATCGCGTGGCGGTCGAGATCTGTGAGTCAGCCGGTGAGACAGTGAGACGATGAGAACGGCCAGAAAAAAGGGGAACTGCGCTCGGGGCATCTGCTTTCGGGCGCAGTTTGCTGTTCACCCTAAAAAAAAGATTCTTCCAGTCGATCGACGTTGAGGATGGCCCCCAATGCCCGTGCTTTCCTCACTGTCTCACCGCCTCACCGGCGGGCGCACGATCCCCGTTAGTAGATCGAGTGCTCGGGTTACGCGGCACAGAGCCTAATCCCTCACGTCGATCTCAGACGCGGACGATGCGGCCTGGTCCCTCAGATCCAGAGCCGCGACGACGAACATCGCCGTCACGATGATCGCCGAAATGACGCACCACTGGCAGATCGCCTGGATCACGAACAGCTCCAGATAGGTGAGCCATACCGTGAAGACGAACCCGACGCCTGACAACGCCGCCAGCAGCTTCGATATCCCGAGCGAGTCGGCGTACCGGTCCTGAATGCTCCCCAGCGCCACGACAAACATCACGACGTAGAACGCGACGCCCCAGCCCGCTACCGGCGCCCCGATAAAGGTCGCCCACCGGCTCGTGTTGACAGTCTCGCACGAGCCGATGCTGCAGCTCAGGTTTCCGACGACACCCACCTTGTAGAGGAGCAGGTAAAGCGCGACGAAGATCCCGGCGAGCGCGAGGGTCGCCACGATCATTCTTTTCGTCATTTCCTTGTCGCTGAATCCACCGCCGCCTTGAGCTCGTCGTACGACATCGCGTTGGCGTAGGACTGGTTGCCGATCACGAATGTCGGTGTCGAGTTCACCTTGTGGCGCTCTCCCTCGGCGAAGTTGGCCTCGATGCGCTTCTGGTGCGTCCGCGCGTCGAAGCACGATTCGAACTTCTTGGCGTCGAGGCCGATTCTGCCCGCATAGCTCATGAACATCGGCTTCGGATTGTCGGTCGCCTGAGTGTTCCACTGATCCTGCGACGCGAACAGCTGATCGTGCATCGGCCAGAATTTTCCCTGGTCGTCTGCGCACGCGGCGGCGTTCGAGGCGGGCTGGCTGTTGAGATGCTGCGGCAGCGGGAAGTCGTAGTAGGTGAGGTTGGCGAGTCCGGGCTCGATAATGCGCTTGCGGACGTCGGGCTCGGTGATCGTCGCAAAGCGGCCGCACGCCGGGCACTCGAAATCAGCGAACTCCTGAATCTTCACTGGGGCATCGGGGTTGCCGATCAGATAGCCCTGGGCGGGACCAGCAGTCGCCGGGTCGATCTTCAGCGGAGTCGCTGCCGGCGCCTCCGGTTTGCGGCTCACGAGGTAGGCAAGTATGCTTGCCCCGACGACGGCGACGACGATGAGGACCGGGTAGAACGACTTTGGCCGGGTTGATGCGTTCCGAACGACGTTTCCGCGCCGGTCCTTCGATTTGCCAGCCATTGGGTTCCGTGGTTGATGTCGGGGGGAAGAAGTGCGCGGCGCCTGTTCCGGCCGAGCTGCATGGCCACGAAAAAGCTATTGACGAGGTATCGATATGCAAGCTGACGAGCTGCGCGTTCCGGTCGGGCCCGGGGCGATGCACGTGGAGCGATACGGACACGGTGGCACCGCCGTCATTCTGATACACGGATTCGCGACTTCCAGCTTTCTCTGGCGGAATATCGCTCCGGCGATCACCGATGCCGGACACACTGCGTACGCCGTGGATCTTTTCGGCCACGGTGAGTCGGACCGGCCATTCGACGCCGACTTCGGAATCGCCGCGCAGGCGGAATATCTCGACGCAGCCATGACAGCTCTCCGAGTCGCGCGGGCGGTTCTGGTTGGCGTAGACCTCGGCGGGGACGTCGCGTTGCGCCTCGCCGCAACGAGGCCGGAACGGGTCGAGAAGCTCGTCCTGATCAATACGCCCGCATTCGACGAGCTTCCGGCGCACGACATCACGCAGATACAGCGCAACACCGCCAAGTTCGCATTTCGCACCACCAGGGGAATTCTCGGCGCTGCGCCGCTTGTCGAAGCGGTGCTGCGCAAGAGCGTCGCCGATCCCGAGAAGCACATGCCGACGCGGCTCATCGCGCGATACCTGGCACCGTTCGTCGGAAAGGATGGCACCAACCATCTTCTCGTCCTCGCCAGCTCGATCTCCGCCGAGGACCTGGAGGATATCGACCTCCGGAGCATTCACGTCCCGACACTGATCCTGTGGGGCGAGGAGGACAGCTTCGTCGACGGCAGGATCGCCGAGAAGCTCACCAATGCCCTTCCCGACGGGCGGCTCGTACGCTTGCCCGGAGTGGGACGGCTGCTCCCGGAGGAGAATCCGGATTATCTGATCGAGCTGCTCATGGATTTCATGAAGAAACGCGCGGTGGCCTGAAGCGCGGCGCCGACAGCATTCGGCTGGAGCCAAGGGCACCAATCTGTTAGATTTGGTGTATCAGCACACCAACATTTCACCCGGATTGATGAAGACCCTGAAGAATCGATACAGAAGAGAAGTCGCGCCGGCTGCAACCCCGTTCGAGGATGCTCGCGACGAAATGTTCCAGCATGTCATGAAGTGCGGTGTCATCGGCGCGGCCGCCGAAGACCAGCAGGAATGGTTCGACAGCACGATGAGTTACCTGGCCGACCGATACCATGAGCTGAGCGAGAAGGACATCGCCGAGCTCCGCGTTCTGGGCGAGCGTTTCATCCAGCCCGCCAAGGTCCAGACAGCAGTCTAGAAGCCGTTCACCAGCCCTGCCGGAGCGTGCGTCATCGCCGCTCCCCAGTGGCCTGGCGGAAGATCACGCCGACGCGTGCACCGCCACCCAGCCCCACTTCGAACGACGGCGACATCCCATGCCTCAAGGGGCCATCGAGCCCGAGCAGCACCAGCAGATACGCGTGCGCGCCCTCGTCCCTGTCGAACCTGCCGGATATCCCGCCACCACCGTACGGCGCCCATCGACTTTGCCTGAACGGGTCAAAGTGAAATCGCGTGACAGCGTCTATTCTCCCGCTCAGCCCGTGACGACTGAGACCCACCGCACCGACGACACCCGACCGAAGGTAGGTTCCGGTAACCGCGGTGACGCCGATTCCCGCCTGAACGGCGCTCACCCTGGCGACGAGCGCGTCGACGCGGAATTCCGCGTCGACGGCGCGCTTCCCGCTGTCGCCCCTCGCAGCCTGCCGGACCTGCGCATCCGCTCTCCCCGGGAATACCGTTGGCAAGAGAGCAATGAGGGCGCAGCCGAGCATCGTCGCTCTGGGCAGCGGCCAGCCGCTCATTGAGGAATCTGCCGGGCTCGCTCCCGTGCCCGGGAAAGGGCGAGTGTGTAGTCCACAATCGAGAGGGCGGAAAGACCTCCGATCACGGCAATGAGGGGCCATATCGCCTTGTCGAAGTGGAGCACCGCCACGAGGGCGACCAGCTGCAGTATCGTGACCGTCTTCCCGAGCAATCGCGCCTGAAACGCTGACGCCCCCAGGCCGGGAATGAATCGTGCCACTACGAAGCCGATCGCGGTGGCGATGTCGCGCGACAGAAAGATGAAATACTGTGGCGTCGAGATCAGTCCGCTGATGAGATAGGCCGAGACGGCAGCGAGAACGAAAACGCGGTCCGCGAACGGATCGATTAGTGCGCCGGCGACGGAGGAGGTGTTGCCCATTCGAGCCAGCCAGCCGTCGAGAAAATCGGTCGCACCCGCGGCGAGGATGAGGATCGTTCGCTCCCATTTACCGTCGATCAGGACGAATGCGAGCGCGAGGATGAGGCGTGAGAGCGAGATGCTGTTGGGAAGAGTGAACAGTGCGCCGCGCTTCATTCGCGAAAGCTAGACGCGGCCCGATGTGCTTGCCACCTCATTGCGGGTCATCTAGGTTCCGGCCGTGTCAGCCGCGCTGAACAGGGACCACCTCCTCGCCGTCGCTTACGTTACGGTGGCGGCGCTTCTCCTGATGTGGGACATCCTCGTCGCGGGGCGAGTGGCTCAGCTTCGCCGTGCGCCGCGGTCTTTTGCTGCGATCACCGCTCTCGCGGGGTTGCTGCTGCTCCCGGCTCTGATCGTGGCGTATTCGTCGGCGTCGACGCTCTATGGTCGCGCGATACAGCCGATCGCGTGGATCTGGCCGCTCACCACCGTGCTCTTCGCGCTGCAGTCGGCGTATGCTCTCAGCCGCCGGCTCGTCACTCCACTGTTCGGTGTCCCCGTCGCTGTGTACAACACGATCATCGCTATCGTTGCCGTCACGCGGTTCGCGATCTCGCGCGGCGCAACGCCACCCGAGTTTGGTCTCGCTCTCTCCGCGGCGCAGGCGAGCAGCCTCGGCTTTTTCTTCGGCATTCCAGCCCTCTGGGGAGCGGCATATCTGCTGGTACCGGTCTTCTCTCCGTCCTTGCCGGCGCGGTGGCGAATGAGCGGCATCGTGCGAGGCGTCATCGCCGCCTGCGTGGGCGGCATGTCTGCCCTCGTCCTCATTGAGATGCCAAGTGCCTTCGAGGCGGTTCGCAGCTACGCGCGCTACGCCAAGGACCAGCTTCAGGAGCATCCCGAAGGGGACTTCGATCTCGGCCTCAAGATCTTTCCCGATCTGAAGGGTCCGCCACCGCCGCTGGCGCTCGAGCAGGACGTGAACCTGCTGGACTCGCTCGACATCGACGCGATAATGATCGTCGTCGATGCGGAAGGCGCGCGCCTCGCCTCGCTCGACTCGATGGCCCGAACCGTCGACGACCAGCGCGCCGACAGCACGCTCATCATCATCGCCCTTGGCTACCCCGGCGACGCGGCGCAGCAGTTCCGGCAATCGGAGACGGAGTACACGCGGAAGCGACTGGCGGACGTTGACCGGATCGCGCGCCGACTGCGACCGGACATTCTCATTCCCGCGCTCGAGCCTTATGGCGCCGGCTCGCGGGCGATCGGCACGCTTTCTCCCGAATACTGGATCAGCTACCTGACGCGCGCCGCGGACATCGCCCACCACGTGAACCGGCGCATACGCATCGGAGTCGCCGCCTCGAGTTACGGCACGCGCGACAGCACTCTCTTCGCCTGGGCTGCCTCGCGCGGATCGCCGATCGACGTCGTTGGCTTTTCGCTCATGCCCGGCTTCGACGGCGCGCGCTCCCTCGACACGCACATGCGCGTAGCGCAGCGGTGGATGCGTCCCTTCGCCGCCCGTCCCAAGCCGGCGTGGGTCTTCTCGGCCGGCGGATATCCGCTGGCGCACGGCGAAAAAAATCAGGAGCTCTCGCTGTGGGGAGTGCTCGCGTGGGCTACGACCCTGCCGGCGATAAAAGGGCTGATCGTCACCGAGGCCGGAGATTACGACGCAATCCGCGGATTGCGCGCTGCCAGCGGACAACTGCGATCCTCGGTTGGAGCGGTAAGGCGGGCGCAGATCGGATTGAAGGAGACCGCCACCCCCTAGCAGCAAGGTCAGACTGTTCGGCCGATACCCCTGACCACGCCTTCGGCGCGGCGTGACGGTTCGAAGTATTCGCGCGAAACTCTGAGCACATCGTCCGCGGTGACCGCCGATACTCTCTGGTCGTGCTGCTCGAGCTCGGAGAGACCCGTCCCAAGCATCCAGGCGTCGATCATGTCACCGAGAACCGCGCCGCAGCTCTCCTGGCGGATGGCGTGCGAACCAATCTCGTATCGCTTTGCGCGCTCCAGCTCCTCCTCGGTCACCGGCTCCTCGCGAAGGCGCGCGAATTCGGCGAGGAGTCCCGCCCGTGCCACCTCCTCCTTCTCCGGCGACGTTGCGACGTACGAGATGAACGATCCGCCGAGCTGATGCTCGCTGCTGTAAGCGTGCACCGTGTAGGCGAGCGACTGGCGGTCGCGCAGCTCGTCGAAGAACCGCCCGCCGAGACCGCTGCCGATGCTGGCGACGATGCGGGCGACAAAGCGATCGGGGTCGCTGCGAGTCGGCCCGGGGAACGCGATCGCCAGCGCGGTCTGCGCCTTGTCGCGCGAGTCGGCCCGCACCGACACCTCTGAAGGCCACACCGGTGCTCGCAGCGGAAGCGGTGTCGACGGCGACAGCGAACCCAGCTCATTCGCGATGATTGTGGCGGCTTCCGACGGATCCACGTCGCCGACGATGCCGGCAAGGAGAGTTCCCTTGAGAACCCGCGCGCGGTACCAGTCGCGCACCTTGCGGACCGAGATCTCCCGGAGAGAGCGCTCCGTGCCAAGAGGTGATATCGAGTAGGGATGGCCCTTGTACGCTGCGCACAACGCGAGACGGACCGGATAGCGATACATATCGTCCCGCAGCGCGATCACGTCCGCGACCGCGACCGTCCGCTCCGTCTCTATCGCCTCTTCGCCAAGCGCCGCGTTCTGCACGACGTCGCCGACCAGCTCCGCCGCCGCCGCCAGGTGCCGCGTTGGAACAGAGATGGTCCATCCGAATCCCTCGAGCGAGACGCCGGCGCTGATGCTGCCGCCCAGCATCTCGACGTCTTCGGCGAGCTGCGACGCGCTGCGCCGGCGCGATCCCTTGAGCATCGACCGCGCGACGAGCGTCGTGATTCCAGCGAGCTCGACGGGCTCGTCACGCGATCCGCCGAAGGCGAAGACGCCGATGTGGACAATCGCCGAGCCCGCTTTCCGGTGCACGAGAATGGGCAATCCGCTCTTTGCGCGAAACACCGACACACCCGCTTCGCGGCGCTGGAGACTCGGCACCGGTCCGCCGGTCGCGAGCGTAACGATTCCGCGGGGAGGCATCGGCTCGAGCGGCTGGGCCTTCCTGCTCTCCAGGATCTCCAGCATCGCGCCGGCGTTGGCTGCGATGCGACGGGAGGATTCGGGACGATACAGCAGGACCCCCGTGCGGTCGAGCGTGAGGTAACTGCCGGCCACCTGCCGGACATCGTCGGCGGTCACCGACAGGAACTTCGACTTGTAGTCGTCGCCGATCTCCCAGCCACCAAGCGCTTCCCATTCGGCGAGGTAATTGGCCTGTCCTTCCATCGTTTCCAGCCGGCGGATCCACTGCGCCTCGAATAAGTGTCGAACCCGCTCCATGTCGCCGGGGGGAATGGCGTCCTCGCGAAGCGCCCGCATCTCTTCGGCGATGGCGGTCGCCGCCTGGTCGGGTTGCTCCGGATTCGTTTCGGCGTGCACGGTGAACACACCCAGCTGGGTGGGCACGTAGTTGTATGCGCTCACCGAGGATGCAAGCTGTCGCTCGCGGAGCGCACGATAGAGTCGCGCCGCACGTCCGGCGCCGAGAAGCGAAGCGGCGACGTCGAGCGCCGGAGTATCCTCGTGCAGCGTCCCCGGAGTCCGCCATCCGAACACGAGCTGGGTCTGAGCGATGTCGCCCGACAGCTCGCGATAGCGGAAGTCGTCGTGCGCCGGCTCCAGCGGTCCGGGAGACCGCCTGGGCGTCGAATCGGGGAATGATCCGTACAGCTCGGAGACCCGCGACATCGTCGCCTCGCTGTCGAAGTCACCGACGATGGACAGGATCGTGTTCGACGGGCGATAGAAATTCCTGTAGAACCCCGCGACGGCGTCACGAGTGAATGTGCGCAGACCCGCTTCGCGGCCGATGCGCCAGCGCCGAATGCGATGCGCATCATGGATCAGCTCGTACATCGTCTCCACCGCCAGCGCGGCTGGCGTGTCCGCCTTGCGCTTCGCCTCCTGGATGATCACCTCGAGCTCCTTCGACAGCTCGGCGGCGTCTATGGCGGAGTTTGCGTAGGCGTCGGCTTGAATGTCGAGTCCCGCTGCCAGCCCCGACGCTGGAAGGACGGTGAAATAGGCGGTGTTGTCGTAGATGGTGTGGGCATTGAGATAGCCGCCGCTCGCTTTCGTCTCCTTCGCGATCTCTCCTACGCCGCGACGGTGCGTGCCCTTGAAGAACATGTGCTCGAGAACGTGCGCGATCCCGACGATGTCGTCGGTCTCGTCGAAGTAGCCGGCCTTCACGTGGGTCACGATCGCGACCACGGGCGCCGAGCTGTCGGACCGCAGGAGCACGGTGAGACCGTTGGGCAGAACGGTGCGGCTGACGGACGACGGATCGATGAGGGTCGCCACTATCGGGCGCCGAAGCGGTTCATGGACATTGATGAATCTGCCGGCGAGCCGTCAGCCGATCGGCCGCCGCCAGAGCACCACCAGTCCGGCGAGGAAGAAAAACGCACTGTAGCCAAGGAGCCACGCCACTGATGTCAGGTCCACGGTTTCGAAGTTGATCAGGTCGGTCATCGCGGGACTGAGCTTGTGCAACGGAGGCAACATATCGCGGACGACCATCCGCCAGCCGCCGCGACCGGCCCAGACCGCATTTGCGAGGACAGACGACAGAAAAACGGCGGCCAGTATCGGCCAATCGTAGCGGAAGAGGCTGGAAATGAAGAACGCGATTCCGCCCAGCGACAGATAGACGAGCGCCCAGTAGGCGAGCGCTCCCACCGGACTGATTGGACGTACGGTGATCGCGAACACGCCGAACAGAATCGCGAAGACCGTCATGAAGCCGACGAAGTAGACGGTAAAGTGCTGGGCGTAATACGCCGGAATGGCAACCGGCTTCGAAAAGAGGAACCTGTAGTACCCCATCTTCCGGTCGGTCGAGATCAATCCATTGAACACGATGAACGCCGAGATCGGTCCGATCTCCGGAAGTGCGAGGAGCAGGACCCGCCTCGCGTTCACCGCGTCGATGTTGCCGCCCATCATCGCCCGCATCGGAGCGATGAGCATGAACCCGAGCAAACCGCCGACGAGCAGGAGCGCGATGCCGCGCTCGCGGATGAAATCGCGGAACTGCCAGTAGGCGTAGCGGGTGAGGTTCTCTCGCATCAGCTCGTTTCTCCTACGGCTTCCCGGAACTGCTGCTCGAGAACGGAGCGGGCGGGGACAACGCCCGACACCAGCACGCCTCCCCCAATGAGTTTCGCGATCGCAGCGTTCAGCTCGATGATGCTTGAGAAAGACAGCTCGAACTCGCCCTCACCGGTGTCGAGCGCGGTGGGAAACATCTCCTTCACGTGAGGTGCGCCGCCGACGACTGAAATCCGGTAGGTGCCGCCGGCGTCCGTCGCCTGGTCGTAGCCCGTCTGTACCAATCGCTGAAGCCGGCCGCGATCGATGATCGCGACGCGATCGGCGAGCCGCTGAAGCTCGTCGAGGTTGTGCGAGGCGATGATGATCGTGCGGTTCGGCTTGCGCAGCCCTTCGATGATCGAGCGAAAGCGCTGCGTCCACACAGGATCGAGTCCATGCGTCGGCTCGTCGAGGATCAGCGCCTGCTCGTCGCGAAGCAGCGCCTGCGCAACGCCGAGCCGCTGAAGATTTCCCTTCGACAGCGCCTTGATCTTCTTGTCCTGATGCTCGGTGATTCCGAGCTCTTCCATCACCGCGTTCACGCGCCCCGGAACGTCGGCCCGGGGAACCGCCGCCAGCGTCGCGAAGCGGGTAAGTGCGTCCCGGGCCTTCCAGTTGGCATTGATCGTCATCAGCTCGGAGAGGTAGCCGATGCCGTTCTTCTCGACGAATGAGCGAGGAGCCATCCCGTTAATGAGAACGCTGCCGCCGGTTGGTCTCAGGTAGCCGAGCAGCAGCGACAGCAGCGTGCTTTTCCCTGCGCCGTTGGGGCCGGCGATGCCCAGCACTTCGCCTTCGGCGATCTGCAGGGAAAACTCCTCGACCGCCGTAACAGAGCGGCCGGGAAAGGAGCGATAGATTTTGGAGGCGTTCTTGAGTTCGATCACAAAGGGCGTTGCATGCACGAGCTCCACACGCCGGGACCGGCGCGGGTCAGGAAGCGCTGCGCTTCCTCGAGCCTGTTGAGTCGTGCGAGCGCGCAACCAAGATAGCCCTGCGCGCTGTTGTCTGCCGGATTCACCTGGACCGCACGAACGAAGAAGCGCCGTGCAAGCTCGTAGTCGCCGGTGGAAAAGAGGATTAGACCCATCTCGCGCAATGCGATCGCGTTCTTCGGCTCGAGGCGGATCGCCGTCTCCAGCTCGCGGCGGGCGGTGGTGATGTCGCCATCCTCACGGGCGAGCCGCGCCAGAAAGACGTGCGGTGTGGCGAGCTCCGGATGCTCGCGGGCAACGCGGGAGAACTCTCCACGCGCGGCCTCGCG
Source organism: Gemmatimonadaceae bacterium (assembly GCA_041486565.1). Lineage (GTDB taxonomy): Bacteria > Gemmatimonadota > Gemmatimonadetes > Gemmatimonadales > Gemmatimonadaceae > UBA4720. The sequence continues at coordinate 5,231 of JBGPLS010000004.1, read as the reverse complement.
CCTTCCGGTCTGCATCATCGTTACTGCCTGGTCCATGTCCCTGGTGGGATTGCCGCGCCTGGCGTACATCGCGTAGCCACCGATCGCGGCGAGCACGATCACCACCAGCGCGATGATGAACCAGAGATTCGGCGGTACGCGTCTGCCTGTTGCGGCATACGTCGGCGCCGGCTCGACGGGCGTGGAATAAGCGGCTGGCGGCGGCGCTTCGCGGGCGCCCCGTGAACCCCCTGGCGCATAGGGCGAGCTGGTGGCTGGGGCCGCTCCGCCGGCTGCGTACGCTCCCGGTGCGTACGGCGAAAGCGGAGTCGTGTCGGCCATCGCGCCTGGACGGGGCGGAAGAGGAGGGGCTTCCGATGCGCCAGCGGCTGCGAGCCCGGTCTCGAGCTGACGGAAGCCTTCGCGCGCAACGGCGACGTCGTTGTCCGTCGCGCGGTACGTCGTCCGATTCGCCCGATCGCGCGCACCCAGAAACTCGAGCAGCGCGTATGCCTGGCCGAGCGATATGAGCTCCTGCTGACGAAGCTCTCGAATCAGAGCCTGTCCACCGAGCGATGATCCGCCCATCAGGGCGCGGAGGGCAGTTTCGGTACCCTGCCACAGCTCGAGAATGTCGGCCGCGCGATCCTCACCATCGCGAGAATGTTCGAGACGCGCCGCAATCGGCGACACCGAGCGCAGCGCCCCCAGCGCCGACTGCTGGTTGGCGTTCATCTCACTATCCGCAGAAGCCCGGCGTCGGCGCTTCCGCGGATGAAGCTCTCTGCATCCTCGGTGGGAATGTTGCAGCCGGTGAGCGAGTACCCGCGACGGGCCTCGTTCACCATGAAATCTCTGATCGTTCCCTCGCCAGTACCGCCCCGTGCCTCGCTCAGCTTCAGCAGAATCTCCTCCCAGGTTCCCTCGAACGAGTGGTCCTCGTCGATTGTGATACAATGCCCCACAGGCTCAGTGCGCTTGTTCCCCGCGAGACTGCCGAGGAGCGCACCAAAGAGCTCGAGCTGCCCGCGCGCATCGTTTTCTGCCGCTTCGGCCGCCCTGGCCTCGATCTCGGCGAGCATCTCATCGATGTCGTCGGGCTCCCCGGCCAGCTCGGCCAGGCGGACCTCCCAGGGCTTGAGCTCGGGATCGTTGTCTCGCAAACGGTAGACCATCTTCTTCAATTCGATCAATCTCCAGATGCCCAGCTCATCCCAGTGATCATCTGGATTCGACCGATCGAGGTGATAAAGAGCCGCTTCGTAGTCCCCGCGGTCGTAAAAGATGTTTCCGAGGTAGATCCGTGCCTCCGTATGGTCCTCGTCGATCTTGAGCGCCCGCCTGAGGGTCAGAATCGCGGCCTCGTCGTCACCGGAGCGGTGCTGTGCGTAGCCGATGCACGACACTGCCTCTGCCGAATCGGGTGTCTGGCGGGCAGCGATCTCGAAGTATTCACGCGACTCGTCGATGAGTCCCTCGCGGAACAGGGCCCGGCCGATCTGGAGCATCAGCTCGATGTCGTCCTCGTAGCCGAGCTCGAGAGTGTGGCGGAAGCTTTTCAGCGCCGCCGGCTGTTGTCCGAATTTGAGCAGCGTCTCGCCAAGTCCGGCGAGTGCGTCCTCGTGCTCGGGGTCGAGCACCAGAGCTTCCTCGAAGCTTCTGCGGGCCCACGCGAATTCCTCGCGCGCGTGGTACGCGTAACCGACGCCAATGTGCAGCTCTACCGCATTGGGATAGAGCGCGAGCCCCTCTCGAAGTACGTCCAACGCTTCGTCGTACTGGCCTTCGTTGTACAACTGATGCGCTCTCTCATCATACTCCTCGGAACTCAGAAACGGGGTAGCCATGGCGGGTTATTACCTCCGACTGATCGAGTTGCCGTATTGTACTATCGAATCGCCGTTTTGTTCAAGACAAATTGCGGGCCAGTTGAAGAGTGTTTCTGAGAGCGACCTCCATCGTTGGCGTTGAAGCCGACGGAACCCCTCCGTCGCTTGCCCGGAATCACGTCACCACTGCCACCTGCTCCGAGAATCGGCGCCACGAGCCGGTCTCGAGAATCCCGGCGATCGATCCGATCACCTCCTCCAATTCCTCGTCGCGCGTGAAGAAATGTGGAGCGACGCGGATCCCCGCGCCCACACGATAATCGACGAGGATGTCGCGCGCGAGCAACTCCTGCGCGACTTCGTAGCCGTGATCCACGTCGATCGCGACGGTCCCTCCCCGCTTCGCAGAATCGCGAGGCGCTTTTACCCTCAAGCCGCGCTCGTCGGCGAGTGCGATGAGACGGGAAGTCTGACGCGTGCTCTTCGCCCGAATGGCATCCATCCCGGCGCGACGGAGAATGCGTGGCCCCTCGGCCGCAGCATACAAAGCCGGGATGACGGGCGTTCCGTTGAGCCAGCGGAAGGGTCCCGCGGTGTACTCCATTCGCTCCTCGAACGCGAACGGCCGGACGTGCGCCTGCCACCCGGTGATCGCCGGAGCGAGCTCGTCGCGGACACGGGGAGAAACGTAGAGAAAGCAGCCGCCCGGACCGCCGCAGAGCCACTTGAGCACACCGCCGGTGAGGAAGTCTGCGCCGCTCTTCCTGACGTCAACCGGCAACACTCCCACGGAATGAAATGCGTCGAGCGACACGAGGGCTCCCATCTCGTGGGCGTGGCGGCAGATCGCGTCGGCATCATTGATGTACGCCGAGCGAAACAGGACGTGCGAGACGGCGACGAGCTTCGTCCTCTCGTCGATCGCTGCCAGCAGCCTTTCCTGATCGATTCCCAGTCCGTCGTCCGATTCGACGACCACTATTCGCGCCCCGAATCTCCGTGCGAGCTCGTGGTACGCGTAGAGCACCGATGGAAAATCGAGCGACGTCATGACGATCGTGTCGCGCGGTCCCGAGAAGTCCACCGCCGAGACAACAGCCGATTGCGCGATGGTGACGTTGGGCATCATCACCACTTCGCCGGCGCCTGCATTCATCAGCGGCGCTATCTCGTTGCCGACTTCTACCGGCATCTCCCACCAGCCGCGGGACCATGCCTTGACGCCCAGGTCGCCCCAGTCGCTGGCGTATTCAGCGAGCCTGGCTGGAACCGTGCGAGGCATTGGTCCCAGTGAGTTGGAGACGAGGTATGTCGTCTTCTCGAGGATCGGGAACTCGTCGCGAAGCGCGAGGAGCGGATCAGTCGCCAACTTCATGTGCCGGTTATTGATTCAGAGGTGAGTGTTCGCTGATAAAATTATAGCGTGTCAACCGATGCCCGGGGTTACAGGTGAAATCCAAGCCGAAGGTCGCTCGTCGTCGTCGTGCACCAAAAAAGGCGCCGCCTCCGCGGGTATCTCTCGTGCTCGGTGGCGGCGGGCTCAAGGGCTTCGCCCACATCGGCGTCCTCCGGGCTCTCGCCGAGCGTGGCATCAAGCCGGTGGTTTATGCCGGGACGAGCATCGGCGCGTTGATCGCGTCGGCGGCAGCGGGTGGAATGCCGCTGGAGGAGATGGTCGAGCGCGCGCGTGCCCTCAGAAAGCGCGACCTCTTCCGGGTGAATCGGCTGGGAATTGTCCTCAATCGCCTTCAGCTTCCGGCGATTTACCTCGAGGGGCCGTTGCGCAACGTGTGCGAGTCGGTCGCACCGAAGGGAAAGTTCACAGATGTCGACACGACGTTGCTGGTAAACACGGTGGACCTCCAGCGGGGAACGCAGATCGTCTGGGGTCTGCCGGGGCTCAGAGACGTTTCGATCGCGGACGCCGTGTACTCATCGTGTGCTTTGCCCGGCTTCTTTCCGCCCGGCGAGATTGACGAGCGTCCATGCGTCGACGGCGGCGTGATGGACAATCTGCCGGTGGCGATCGCGGCGCGTGGGACGGACATCGTGATCGCGGTGGATACCGGGAGCAGCGCGCTGCTCACAGAGAACGACATTGCGCGGCACGGATTCAGCGCGATCTACATGCGGGCGGCGACGACGATGATGCACGCGCTTCAGCTCGCGCCCCTCGAGCATTGGGCCGGCCCGCCGATGATCCTGATCCGTCCGCGGGTGAGCCACATTGGCTGGTTCAGCTTCTCGCACGCCGATGAGGTGATCGAGGCGGGATATCTTGCCGCGGTGGATGCGCTCCAGGGATTCGAGAACTGCTGCGATTCGGAGAGCGGAATATTTCCCCGGCGCACGATGCGCGTGGCAGTGAACCGGGCGAAGTGCATCGGCTGCACGCTTTGCGCCGCGCTCGCTCCGCAGGTGATGGCGATGGACGAATCGGGGAAGGCGTACCCGTGGACGCCGGAAGTGGAGTGGTCGCCCGCCGACGGCGATTTCGTGCAGCACTGCCCGACGTACGCGATCGAGGTTACACCAGCCGCGCCGGCGGAGAAGGAGAATCAGCCCGAGGCGTTGCAACCTCCCAAGATCGTGGCGGCGATCGGCTCCGATGGAGCTGCCTAAGCCACGATAAACGTTGGAACAAACAAGAAACCGAGGGAAACACAGCTACGCGCTGGTAGCTTTTCAGCGGCCCGCCGCTAGCAAAAACAAAAGCGCGCTTTGAGCTGAATGCTGCAGTTCTTCGCTAGCCGCTGGTTCACTGCGCTTCTGACCGCTCGCCGCTGTGGGTCTCTCGGTTAACGTTGGCTCCCTGCACGCTGGATCGTGCTAGATTTAGTTCAGCCTGTCGACGCGAGATACTCTACTGCCCGGCAGTGGCTCAGCGAACAACCGGCCCGCGCGCGGCGCGGCCTGTTCCAGAGAACTACGAATGACAAACCCGAACTCTTTCGGCAGCCGGGCGACTCTCGAAGTCGGCGGCCGGCGATACACGATCTATCGCCTCGACGCACTCGACTCTCCCTCCGGCGGCAACGCTTCCCGCCTCCCCTTCAGCCTCAGGATCCTCCTCGAGAACCTCCTCCGGAACGAGGACGGGAAATTCGTTACGGCCTCCGACATCGAGGCTCTCGCCAAGTGGAACGTGAAGGGACGCGCCGAGAAGGAGATCGCCTTCCGTACCGCCCGGGTGCTCCTCCAGGACTTTACCGGCGTGCCCGCCGTAGTCGACCTCGCCGCGATGCGTGACGCCCTCGCGCGACTCGGCGGCGATCCGAGGAAGATCAATCCGCTGCAGCCGGTGGATCTCGTCATCGATCACTCGGTGCAGGTGGACGAATACGGGACCGAGGCCGCGTTCCTCATCAACGCCGGGCGCGAATTCGAGCGCAACCAGGAGCGGTACGCTTTCCTCCGCTGGGG
>JBGPLS010000003.1:0-48075 GCA_041486565.1 Gemmatimonadaceae bacterium | reverse complement strand
GGCTGGAGCATGTCCTCCATCTCGCCGCGAGTGCCCCGCGTGATCTTGCGGACCACCGAGAAAATGGTTCCGACGGGTACGTTGACATCGATGTTGGACGACCCGTCGAGAGGGTCGAAGAGCAGGCAGTATTTTCCGCAGCGGAAGTTGTCGGGGATCTGGATGATTCCCGGCTCCTCCTCGGATGCCATCGCACAGAGGCGGCCGCCATGATCGACCGCCTTGATGATTATCTCGTTCGCCAGGACGTCGAGCTTCGCCTGAACCTCACCCTGAACGTTGACGTCTTCCGTCGCCCCGAGAATATCGGCAAGGCCCGCACTGCGAACCTTGTTGGCGATCATCTTGGCGGCCAGCGCCATGTCGTAAAGAACGCCCGAAAGCTCTCCAGTCGCCTCCGGATGGAGCTTTTCCTGCTCGATGATGAACCGCTCGATCGTGACGACCGATGTGGCTGTATGCTTCACATTAGGCTTCCTCGGCGGGAGGGTTGCGAACCGCCTGCCCAAGACGGCGCTCGGCGTACCTTCTCGCATCGACCTCGTAGCGGTTGCGGTGATACCCGCGGCGCAGACTCTCCCAAATGTAATGCAGCGGAAAGGTCGTGCGCTCCAGAAACTGCTCGACGTGTCGAAATTCGTGCAAGAGCAGCGGGACGTCGATTCGAGTGCGCGGCGCGAAGAAGACGGTGCGGCGGAGCGTTATCGCCGAAACGGTGGCCTGGCCGAGCATCCAGCCGGCGACGCGAGGCGGAATTCCACCCCGCCGAAGGCGCAACGCCGCGAGCTCCGGGTAATCGTGAGCGAGTGGAATTGGAAGCGCTATCCGCTCGCCGATTACCGCTCCGGCGAGCCGGGCGAAATATCCCATCGCTGTCCCTCCGCCTCGAGCGTGATATGACGTCCATCCGTCCGCACAATGATGGTTCCGAGCTGATCAGTACGCACGACCCGGGCCCCCGCTCGGCCCAGGGCAGCGAGAACGTCCGCGCTCGGGTGGCCATACAGATTGTCGGCGCCGACAGAAATGATCGCCGCCGAGGGGTGGACCGCGGACAGGAACTCCTCAGTGCTGCTGGTGGAGCTCCCGTGATGGCCCACCTTGAGGACATCGGCGTGCAGCTCGTCGCGAGCGTGGTCGAGCAGCCAACCCTCCTCCGCCGTCTCGGCGTCACCGGCGAGGAGAAAGCGCGCCTCGCCGTAGCGCACGAGGGCGATGGTGCTTGCCTCGTTCGGGTCGCCGAGCGACGCGGTCCAGGCAGAGTCGGGGGCGAGGAATTCAACGGTGACACCATCCACGTGAAGCTCATCGCCCGGATGCACCCTGCGCCATTCGACTTTTGCGTCACGCGCGGCACGTAGCGACCGATCGTACACCTCGCTCCCCTGGGCAAACGCGGCATCCCAGAACGTGCGCGGGTGCAGCGCCTTGAAGACGCTAGCGGCGCCACCGATATGGTCGGAGTGGGCATGCGACAGAATGAACACTTCGAGAGTTCCGCCGCGCCGCATCACGTACGGAACCACAGTCGAGCGGCCGGCATCGCCGCTGGCCCACGTCCGCCCTGCATCAACGAGAATCCACCGCCCCCTGTCGGTGCGAACAAGGATCGCGTCGCCCTGACCGACGTCGAGAACGTGGAGTTCGACACCGCCGGCATAGGGCAAATGGAGGGACGGCGCCCAGGCGACGACTGTGATGGCTGTCACCGCTGCGACGAGCGGTCTTCCCGGGTACCTCGACAGGCTCGCGATCAGGAGCGCCGCGACCGCGAAGCTCGCCGCCGCTGCAGCGATGAAAGTGGGCGTCACCTGCCAGGAGCTCCCAGGCACCGCGGCGGCAAGAGCGGCAACTCCGTCGAACGCGAGGAGCAATGGATGCGCGGCCGCCGCAAAAAAACGGGCGAGCCAGGGGAGCGGTGCGAATACAAGTGCGAGAAAGAGCGTCGGCTGGAGCAGAGTTATGACGGGCCCCGCAGCGAGGTTGGCAAGAGGGGCGATAACGCTCAGGCGGCCGAAGTACCACGTCACGAGCGGGGCGCTCACGATGCTCGCGACGACCGACGTAAGCAGATCGCGGGTGATTTTGAGCCGGGCGCCCGAAAGCCTCGGCGCGAGGACGCGCCGGGCAAGCGCCCCGCTGGCGATGAGACCGGCGATTCCGACCACGCTTAGCTGATAGCCGAGGTCGAGGACGGTCCGCGGTGCAGCGAGTGGAACGAACGCGCCGACGGCCCATGATGCCCACGGCGAGGTTGGCCGCTGGAGAAGCCTGGAAGTCGTGCCCATACCGAGCATCACCGCCGAGCGCAGCGCCGGCGGTGGCGCACCGATGATGGCGACGTAGATGGCGGTTACCACCAGTGAACCGAAGGCGGCGGGCCCGTGCGGCAAGCGCGCGAGTCGAAGCAGCAGCAGCACCGCGTTTCCGATAATCGCCACGTGCAGACCGGAGATGGAGAGCATGTGGATGATTCCGGCGCGTGCGTATCGGTCGCGCATCTCCGGCGGAATCTGATGCTGGTCTGCGATCAGCAGAGCCTTGGCCATCGGGGCGTCGCGCCCGAACACGATCTCGATCGATCGTGACGCGCGTCCCCGGGCACGACCGAGCATCGTGGTGCCGCTCTGCTCTTCCTGCGCTGCGCGCTCGTCGCGGGTGAGGCGTCGAGCGGGGACAGCGGAGAGGAGTGCGATCACGCCTCCGGCGATCGCAAGAAATCCGAGTCCTCCGAGCCTGGCGTCGCGTCGCCAGAGCGCATAGACGAGCGCGGCGACTCCGATTGCGACCGCAATTGCGGCAAGTCCGGAGAACCCGGCGAGAAGCGCTACCGCAAAATAGAGATACGCGGATGTGATGAGCGGCAGTGGCGTGCTCCGGAGCGTTCCGCTCGAGGGTACCCTGCCGGCCAACCGACGCGCTCACCGGCGCGTCCCCTTACTGAGCTTTACACCGCCATCGGGAGCGGCGCGCGATCACGAACCACGGCGCCGGTGAACGTCGAGCCGGTCGTGCCCGTTAGCTCCACCGTGGCGTACCTCCCGATCATCGACGGCTCACCGGGAAGGATCACCGTCTTGAAATCGCGAGTGCGCGCCTGGAGGAGCCCACCGCGTCGCGCCTCCTTCTCGATCAATACCTCGCGTCGCTGTCCGAGCTGGCGAAGGTTTCGATCACGTACGTTGCAGCGTACGGTCTCGATCAATCGCGCGAGGCGTTCACTGGCCACTTCGTCGGGCACGGTCTCGCTCGCCGGAAAACGCGTCGCGGGTGTTCCGTCGCGAAGCGAGAACTTGAACGTGTAGGCGTCGTCGAACCCGACCTCGCGCACCGCGCTCAAGGTCTCTTCGAAGTCCGCGTCGGATTCTCCTGGAAATCCCACAATCACATCGGTCGTCAGCGAAAGTCCGGGAATCGCGGCTCGCAGCCGCGCCGCACATTCGAAGTATTTCTCGCGCGTATACCGCCGCAGCATGCGCTTGAGAACCTGTGACGAGCCAGACTGCATCGGCAGATGCACGTGCTCGCAGACCGCGTCTGTCTCCGCCATCGCCGAAATCACGCGATCGCTGAAATCGTTGGGATGCGGGCTCGTGAAGCGCAGCCGCATGATGCCGGGGACTCCGCCGACCGCGCGCAGAAGGTCGCCGAAGTCGTGCACCCCATCGTTGTACGAATTCACCGTCTGGCCGAGAAGCACCACCTCCGACATCCCGTCTGCCACAACGCTCTCCGCCTCGCGCACAACGTCCTCGAGCTTCCGGCTCCGCTCCGACCCGCGAGTCGTCGGCACGATGCAGTACGTACACCGGTAGTCGCACCCGCGCTGCACAGGGATCCACGCCTTGACGCGATCGAAGCGCCGTGGAGTGAAGTCTTCGTAATGCTCCTCGAGATCGAAGTCGGTCGAGCTCGTCCGCGCTCCGCGTCGCGCGTTTTCGACCAGCAGGGGGAGTGACCGATAACCGTCAGGCCCAATCACGAGGCTCACGTGACTGGCGCGCTCGAGGATCGCCGGACCGAGCCGCTGCGCCATGCAGCCGGTTACACCGAGGATCGCGTCGCGCTTCATCCGGCTCTTCATCTCGCCGAGCCTTCCGATCACACGCTGCTCCGCATGCTCGCGGATGGCGCAGGTGTTGACGAGAATGAGGTCGGCGCCGTCGGGAGCGTCCACCTGCCGATAGCCGGACGCCGCCAGCTTTCCGAGCATCAGCTCCGAATCGCTGACATTCATCTGGCAACCGTAGGTCTCGATGTAGACCGTGGACTCGCTCTGACTGGTCATGCTGATAGCGTTGCGATCGGTATTGCGGTGAGCGCTCCCTGCCGTTCGGCGAGCGTCGCCGCGAAGCGGTCGCGCCGCCGAATGCCCGGGACCGGGATGGCGACTGAAAGATAGTCCTCCGTCAGCCCCTCGCTCGCCGCGGTTGCGACGACGTCGGCGTTTCCCCCGGCGCGCGATGTACGATAGGCGGCCAATTTCCGGCCGGCGAGCTCGCGCAGCTCGGCGCATCTGCGCTGGATATCGGGCGACCCGACAGGCCGCGGCAGTCGGACGGACGCGGCGCCTGGACGGGGTGAATAGGGAAAGACGTGCAGCGACGTGAACGGAAGTCGCTCGACGAGCGCCACCGTGTCGCGGTGGTCTTCTTCGGTTTCACCTGGAAAGCCACAGATGATATCTGCGCCGAGACCGAACACACTTCGCTGCGAGACGACGCGCTCGACGCTCGATTCGTAATCGCTCGCGGTATACCAGCTGCGTCCCATCCGCTTGAGAACGCGATCCGAACCAGACTGCAACGGCGCGTGAAGGTACGGCGCGAGCCTCGACTCGTCCGCGAACAGATCGCGCAGTCTCGTGTCTACCTCCGTCGCCTCGAGCGACGAGAGCCGAAACCGAACAGCTGGAACCGCCGCGATCAAAGCTTCGACGAGCGACGAAAGCGAGCTCCCGATGTCGGCACCGTACGAGCCAATGTGAACGCCGGTCAGAACGATCTCCGGATGAACGTCAGCGAGCGATGCCGCCTCGTCGATGAGCTCTCCCTCGGTGCGCGACCGACTGGAGCCTCGCGCCAGCGTCGCCGCGCAGAAGGTACAGTGCTCGTCGCAGCCGTCCTGGATCCGCAGCAGCCCTCGCGCACCAGTCTGAGTTCCGCGCGCGGACTTTGCGGCATCGCCAGGCAATCCGATAGCGAACGCGACCAGCTCGAGATCGGCGCCGGCAACTGACTCGGCCACCGTCGGAAGAGTGCGCAGCGGGTTGACCTTCTCGTCTCTGGCCGATAATCCCGGGGCACAGCCCATGATGATTGTCCGCAGGAACGGATTGGCGCGCGCGGCGCGCCGAACATCCTTGCGAAGCTCGGCCTCGGCTGCCGCAGTGACGGAGCAGCTGTTGAAGATCGCGACGTCAGCGTCTTCCGCGTCTGCTACCTCTGTCGCGCCACTCGAGAGCATCATCGACCGCACGGCCTCGCTGTCGTACTGGTTGGCGCGGCAGCCGTGCGTTCTGAGGACGAACCTCACCGGCCCGCGGGAGCGGCCGGCGTAGCCGCTGGACGATCGCCGCCGGTTGAGTCAGTGGCTGCAGTCGCCGAGCGTCCGGCGGGATGCAGCGGCAACTGGACGTAGAACGAGCTTCCCTCACCTTCCTTGCTTTTCACCCAGATCATGCCGCCGTGCAGATCCACGACCAGCTTGCAGAATGTGAGTCCGAGCCCCGAGCTGCGGACGCGGGGAGCATGCGGCCCGGCAACCTGGCCGAACTTCCTGAAGATCACCTCGTGATACTCGGGCGGAATGCCGGGACCGTTGTCGGTGACCGTGAACAGGACTCCGTCTGGGGTCTTTCGCGCGCTGAGTGTGAGATCAATCGGACTGGACGAGTGCGTCACCGCGTTCTGAATGAGGTTCGAGATCACGCGCTTCAGCAGCGCCTTGTCGGCTTCGAAAATCGGCGTGTCGTCGTCCACTTTGAGAGATGCCCGCGTCTTCTCCAGCTGGAAGCGGTGACTCCACTCGTGCAGCAGCTCGGTGAGCAGCGCGGCGGGTGCAATCGGCGAGTGGCTGAGCGTGATCGCCGCCTCCTCGATCCGCGCCACCTCAAGGATGTCCTCGATCAGGGCGAGCAGGTCCTCGGATTGTTCCTCCGCGTCGCCGATCGCTTGACGCTGCGAATTGCTGAGGGCGCCGAAATCACCGTCGCCGAGCATCTCCAGCGTGGCGAGCACCGAGGCCAGCGGGCTCTTGAGATCGTGGACGATCATCTTCATCAGGTCGTCGCGCACCTTCTCGAGCTCGCGCAGCTTGCGGTAGCTGTTCTCCAGCGCGTCGGTCGCCGCCTTGAGCTTGAGCAGGCTGCGCACGCGGGCGCCGAGAACTAGGCGGTTGTGGGGCTTGGTCAGGAAATCGTCGCCGCCCGCCTCGATTCCCTTCACCCTGTCGCCGGTGTCGTTCAGCGCGGTGACGAAGATGACCGGGATGCGCGAGGTGCGAGGATCGCGCTTTATGCGACGGCAGACCTCGAAGCCGGTAGAGCGAGTATCGACACCGAGATGACCCGCCGGCATGGACACATCGAGAATGCAGAGATCGGGGTTGTGCTCGAAGCAGGCGGCGAGGGCCGAAGGTCCATCCACGGCCGCGATCGTCCGGTATCCGAGCGTGTTCAGCTGATCAAACAGCAGCTCGACGTTTGCCGGAACGTCATCGGCCACGAGTATCAGTGGCGAGGAATCGAGTCCCGGCTCGGTCATCGGTGTTACGGCCGAACGCGCAGGCCGAAGCTCAGAGTGAAGGCCCGCTCTTTCACTGATCCGCCCGTGGGAGGCGCATCCGCCGAGCGCCACGCATGCTGAAGCGTCACGTCGAAAGCGGCGCGGTTGCGCGAGAACTGCGCACCCAGCCCACCCGAGAGGCCGATTTCGCGAACTTCGCTGCCGGCGGCGAGGAATGGCAGCGTACGATAACGCCCGCCCAGCCGGATAAGAATCGTGCGCTCGATGACCCGCGGCCCGGTTGCCTCGATTCCGATTCCGCCGTCCCAAGCGTCGACCGCTTTCGCCTTGTCAGATGCCAGTTCGTTGAGCGCCGACCACTGATCACGTACGACCTGCGCGGCGACAGTCGCGCCCGCGATACCGGCGTACGAGATGCCAGCGCTGTAGCGATCCGGAATTCTCGCCGACGCGACAACCGTGTCACCGGAGCGTGCGGTCAATGTTCCGCCCTTCCTGCCGGATAGGGCCAGCGCCAGGATGCTCGAGGGACGAAGGATGGCGCCCAGTGACACCGCGAAGCCCGTGTAGTCGAGGTTCGAGATCTGCTGCACGGGTACGAAGTGAAGGCTGTCGGGGAACAACTGCTGGAAGGAGAGCCGGTTCTGGCCGGTGAAAACGTGGCCCGCGAGGCCGATCTGAATGAAATTGCTGGGAATCCACCCCCCGGCCAGACGGACGTCGTTGATCGCGCCGAGGCTTTTCACGTTCTCGGTAGCGATGGCCTTGTCACCGGCGACGTCCACGTCGCGCTTCTCACTCGTCGCCCACGAGCGATCGAGCAGCGTTGAAACGGACAGTGCAATATTGCCACGGGACTTTATCGGCACCGAGGCAATGGCAAGAGGAAAGCGTGCCGTGGTCGAATGCTGTGTGACTCCGTCGGACGTCAGCCGGCGGAACTCAGGCTCGTACTGCATGAAGAGCATCGGGTCGCCCGAATTCGCGATGGAGGCCGGGTTCACGGCACTCTGCGGATCGAACTGGGCCAGCCCACCGCCCATTGCGAGCGAGCGGGTGCTGAATTCGCCGGGAGGATATCCGAATCCCTGCGTGCTCAGGCTGCCTTGTGCTCCAGCCGAGGATGCCACAGCGAGCATCACGATAAACAGCGCTCGCAAACGCATCATGGGATGCCTCTGGAATTTCTTGTCGAGTAGCTGATGCGCAGACGGGGCCGGAGACCGGGCACCGCTTCGATCGAGAAGAAGCGGGCCTGCGCGGGAGCTCTGCCTTCGGTGGCGCTGATGAGAACCAGTGCGCGCGGAGTTTGATCGGCCTTCTGACCGCGCCAGAAGGAAATGACCTGCGCGACCTCGAGCAGCTTCAGTCCGCTGTCGGCGGGAGCCACGAGGAGCGTATCGAGATTCGATTGCGCGCTTATCTGCGCCGCCCGCGTTGGATCTGTCACTGCCTTCCCGGCGAGCGATACGTTGACGAGGACTCGCACGGAGTCCTTCGGGTCAACCGACCGATCCGGCCGCTGCGTCAGGAGCAGTGTCGCACGAATGATCTGCGCCGTGTCGGCGATGAACGGCGGCACGTCGAACCGCATATAGACACGCCGCGCAGGCAGTCCCCCGACGCTCAGCGCATCCGACGGACCAGCCGGAGGTCCTTTCACGAGCAGCGTGTAGTCGGACAGACTCGCCGCCACGGTACTCTGGTCGCTCGGAGTCTTGGAATAGGGCGCGAGGACGATCGGCTTGATTGCGGTATCGGGCGAGGCGCGGAAGTAAAGCTGCTCCGGCACGCCGCCCTCTGGCGAGACTATACGAAACTGTACCGAACCGTCGGCGCGTGCCCGGAGCCCAATGCGGAGACGCTGGCCGCGCTTCGCGAGAATCGCCGCCCCCGGGATCTCGATGTTGATCGAGTCCTTGAGGTCAGCCGCGGCAATCGTCTTGGACGCGATGAGACGGTCGGGTGTGAACAGCGCGGCAACCGGCGCAATCAGACTGTCTGGCGCCTCCGTGTCCACGTCGTAGGCGTCGATCGTGACCGGACCTGGGATCTTGGCACCCACGGTGTCGATCCTGAGCCGCAGCCGTGCGCTGTCTACGGTAGTTATCTCGGCGGTCACGGTGTCAACGCTCGATGTGAGGTAACGCTCCGGAATCGAGTCGAAGCGGATGACAGCCCGCGAATCGACCGTATCGCCCCGCGCGGCCACGAGCATTGCGACCTCCGTACCCTGCCCCGTGAGCGCTGACACGCTCGTGTCCAGGACGACTGGATCGAGAGTGACGGTCTGGATATCGCCGGCCTGATCCGAGCAAAGCGCCGGGCAGCCCGCACTGGAGTCGAGTGTCTCGGTGCATGCCGCAGCAACCGCAATTATGGACAGCACGCCGGCGGCACGAATGCCGGCCAAAGGAAATCGCACTACGTCCTTCCACGTAAATGGTTCAGCGCGAACGCCTCGGGCAGCAGCTCGCTCAGCTTCCACGTTGCCTTCTTGCCGTTGCGCGCGTAGCTCGTGACGAGCAGGTCCGGCGCGAACTCGCTCATTGTCTGTCTGCATGAGCCACATGGTGGCGAGGGCTCATCAGACTCAGTGGCAATCGCAATCTCCTCGAACGAAGTCAGCCCCTGCGCGACAGCGGTGGCGACAGCCACTCGCTCGGCGCACAACGCTTCACTGTAGACGGCATTCTCCACGTTGCAGCCGCTTATGATCTCGCCGCTCGAGGCCAGTACCGCCGCGCCCACCCGGAACTTCGAGTACGGTGCGTAGGCATTCTTCATTGCCGCGAACGCCGCGTCCCGCAGCCGGGCTGCGTCCTTTGCCTCCTCTCTCACTGCGCGATCAGGTCGGACAGGAAGGACTTTCCGGCACCCCGATATGAGACACCAAGCCACTCCCCGACAGTTGCGCCGAGGTCGGAAAAAGTCTGCCGCACCCCGAGGTCGACCGGATTCGCCAGGGGACCAATCGCGAGCAGAGGCACTCTCTCCCGAGCATGATCGGTTGATGGGGTAGTCGGATCGTTGCCGTGGTCGGCAGTTATGAAGAGCAGATCGTCCTCTTTTAGCGGGGAGATGAGTGAGGGCAATGCGCGATCGAACTCACGGAGTGCCTGATAGAACCCCGGAGCGTCATTTCGGTGCCCGTACGACTGGTCGAAATCTACTAGGTTGGCGAAGAGGAGCCCACTGTTGACGTCTCTCAGCCAGGCGCGAATTGCCTCGATTCCGTCGGCGTTCGATGCGGTGTGCTGCGAACGGATCGCGCGTCCCGCAAACAGGTCGTCCACCTTCCCTACTCCCGCCCGCTCTACGCCCGCGGCATCCAGCGCGTCGAGCAGTGTCTCCGCCGGCGGATCCATGGAAAAATCGCGGCGGTTTCCCGTCCGTGTGAACGCCCCTGGAACCCCAATGAAGGGACGCGCGATGACACGCGAGACGTCGTGCGGCGCGACAAGCATCCGGCGCGCGCTCTCACAGGCGCGGTACAGTTCCTCGAGCGGCACAACTTCCTCGTGAGCGGCAACCTGAAAGACCGAATCCGCAGAGGTATACACGATCCAGTCGCCGGTCCGCACGTGCTCGGCGCCAAGCGCGTCGATGATTGCCGTGCCGCTGGCGACCACGTTGCCAAGAACTCCCCGCCCGGTGATGGCGGCAAACTGCGCCACGATCTCTGGTGGAAATCCCTTGGGGTAGGTGGGAAACGGCCGGGCGAGGTGCACACCGGCAATCTCCCAGTGCCCGGTCGTGCTGTCCTTCCCCGCCGATGCCGGGTTCATCATTCCCCACGCACCGAGGGCGGGGCTTCGGGGAGCCACGCCATCGTACGCGGCGATGTTGCCGAGGCCGCACACGGCCAGGTTCGGGAGATCGAGACCGCCGACGGCGGAGGCGACGTGAGCCAGTGTGTCGCTTCCGACGTCACCATAAACAGCCGCATCAGGCGCTTCACCCGCTCCCACTCCATCCAGCACGATTATCGCCGCGCGCTTCACTCAGCCGCCAGATAGTATCTGTCCAGGCGTCCGCGCAGGCCGGTCAACAGCTCGTAGGGCGACATTTCGGCGAGTTCGGCGAGCTCCGCGACTCCAATCCATTCGCCGTTTTCGCCGCCGCCGATGAGCGTCACTTCGTCGCCGATCCCACAGCTCGATTCCGTCACGTCGAGCATGATCATGTCCATCGTGACCAGGCCCCTTACCGGAAGACGTGCGTCTCGTGCAAGCGCCGAGCTACGGTTGCTGAGCGCGCGCGGGTAGCCGTCGGCATAGCCCATCGGAATTGTCGCGATTCGGCGGCGTGACTTGGCATGCCAGGTAGCGTCGTAGCTCACGCTGTCCCCCGGCTCAATCCAGCGCGTCTCAACGATTCTCGCCCGAACGTGAATCACCGGCTCGGGATCGAGCGACGGCCCCGCCCCGCTTCCAACGCCGTAAAGAAACATTCCGGGACGAATCGCATCCCATTCTGACCTGCCATGCCTGACGATGGCCGCGCTTCCATCGGTGTGCAAAAGAGGTGGTCGAGCCGGAAGCGTGGCCACTGCATCCCTGAAGCGCCGCTCCTGCTCCGCCATCGAGCCACCGTCGAGCTCTGCCGAATGAAAGTGGGTGAACGCGCCGTCAGGCTCGTGCCGCGCGATCAAATCGCGAAGAGCGCCGACCTCGCGCCAGGGCACGCCTGCACGCGACATGCCGGTGTCGATGGACAGATGCCAGCTGCCTCCTTCCCGGCACCACGCGCCGATATCCCTGGCCGATCCCAGCGTCGGCGTGAGATCAAGCTCGTGCGCCGCGGAGTATTCATCGGACAGCAGCGGCGAGAACACGATTACCGGCCGGCTGATTCCGGCCTCGCGGAGCCCCCGTCCCTCGGAGATGGTCGCCACTCCGTAGGCGGTTGGCTCTAGCGGCTCGAGCGCCCTGGCAATGGGCTCGGCGCCAAGACCGTAGCCATCCGCTTTCACCATTGGTATCAGCGGCACTCCCGCGCGCGATCGCGCGGCGCGCGCGTTTCGGGTCAGCGCACCAAGATCCACCTCCATCCAGGCGCGATCTACGCCCGGAGGCATTGTCGGCTCGTTGTCCTGCCCCCTGGTATATTCACAGCGCGCAATTTAGCGAGCCGGAGCCGCATGCACGACAATACGACACTCAACGATGCCCTCGAGCTGATGCGCGATCTTCGCCGCAGATGCGAGTGGGACGCCGCGCAGACACACGACTCACTGCGTCCGTATCTGATCGAGGAAGCGCACGAGCTGGACGAGGCGATCCGGTCCGGCAGCACGGCACTGATTCGTGAAGAGCTCGGCGATCTGCTCCTCCAGGTCCTGTTTCATTCGGTGATCGCGGAGGAGCGCGGAGAATTCGACGCCGGCCAGGTCGCGGCGGGGCTGATCACCAAGATGCGCGCGCGCCATCCCCATCTTTACGGAGAGGGAGCCGGCGAGTCGTGGGAGCGGATGAAATCCAGGAAACGAGAATCCATCGCCGATGGTCTTCCCGCGTCGCTGCCGCCGCTGCACAGGGCTCATCGCCTTCAGGACCGCGCGGCCGGGGTGGGATTTGATTGGCCCGACGTGACGGGTCCGGCGGCGAAGGTCGAGGAAGAGCTGGCTGAAGTCCGCGATCAGCTCGCCGGCAGACCTCCATTGGCTGCGGGCGCGGCGCCGACGCTCGACCCCGAGCACGCTTTGCTCGAAGCCGAGCTGGGGGATCTGCTCTTTGCCTGCGTCAATCTCTGCCGGAAAGCGGGCGTCCACGCGTCCCTCGCGCTCGATCGCGCCAACTCGAAGTTCGAGGAGCGCTTCCGCCGCATCGAGGAGATGTGCCGCGAGCGTGGAATCTCCGTCGGCGACGCCGGCCTCGAGCAGCTCGACGCGCTTTGGGACGCGGCGAAGCTTGCCGAGTGATGCCTAGGGCCGAAGCCGGTTCATCATGCGCGGGAAGGCAATCGCCTCGCGCAGATGAGGAAGTCCGCAGATCCACGCGACGGTACGCTCGAGGCCGAGACCGAAGCCCGAGTGGACGAACGTGCCGTACTTCCGGAGATCGAGGTACCAGCCGTACGCTTCCACCGGAAGGTTTTCTTCCTCGATCCGCCTGAGCAGCCTGTCGTAATCGTCCTCGCGTTGCGACCCGCCAATTATTTCGCCGCAGCCATCGGGCGCCAGACAGTCGTCGCAGAGCACCGTCCGGGGGTCTGCCGGATTCTCCTTCATATAGAAGGCCTTCGCCTCTTTCGGGTAGTTGTAGACGAAGATCGGACGGTCGTGCCCCTCGACGAGAAGTGTCTCGTCTTCCGCGCCCATGTCGTCGCCCCATTTGATCGAGCTGCCCTTCGCCTGAAGCATCGTCACGGCATCGGAATAGTCTATGCGCGGGAAAGGCATCGCGACCGTTTCGAGGCGGGAGATGTCGCGTTCCAGCTCGTTCAGCTCCCGACGCGTGCGTTCGAGGCATCGCGCAACGAGGTAGCAGATGAGCTCCTCCTGGAGACGCATGTTGTCGTCCGAGTCGTTGAACGCAACCTCCGGCTCGCACATCCAGAACTCGGTTAGGTGGCGCCGGGTCTTCGATTTTTCCGCGCGAAAGGTTGGGCCGAAGCAATATATCTTTCCGAATGCTGCCGCCGCCGCCTCACCATAAAGCTGGCCGGTTTGCGCCAGATACGCCGTGCCCTCGTCGAAGTACTCTGTGGCAAACAAGCCGCTGCGCTCGCCAATTGCAGCGGTCAGGATCGGGGTGTCGACAAGCAGGAAACC
The DNA here is from genome assembly GCA_041486565.1 of Gemmatimonadaceae bacterium. Classification (GTDB taxonomy): domain Bacteria; phylum Gemmatimonadota; class Gemmatimonadetes; order Gemmatimonadales; family Gemmatimonadaceae; genus UBA4720. Next base: position 34,554 of record JBGPLS010000003.1, on the reverse strand, counting down.
GCGATCATAAAAGAAATCCCGGATCCCCTGCACTATCTCGTGGCGCATCCGGGCGATGGCTCGCTGGCGTTCACTCCGCAGCCACAGGTGACGATTGTCGAGCAGGAAGTCTATCCCGTGCTCCTTGGGCTGGATGGGGTAATCGCTGGGGCTCGGACCAAGTATGGTGAAGTCGCTGACCGCCAGCTCGTAGCCCCCCGGAGCGCGTGCCTCGGGGCGTACCGTGCCCCTTACTTCAATCGTCGTTTCCTGTGTAAGCTCCGCGAACCGTTCCCACGTCTCCGGGGCAAGACTACCTTTTACCAGGACACACTGCAGCTTTCCGCTGCCATCGCGTATAACGACAAAGGCAACTTTACCGGACGAGCGAAGATGTGCAACCCAGCCGCGCACACGGACTTCCTGTCCAGCGTGGGCGCTGAGCTCGGCAATTCTGGGAGTTGGGGGAATCATTGGGATCTGGATCGGGAGGGCAACTGCGCGGCAAGCTAGACCAGGCCTATAGGGGTGTCAACAGCGCATGACTGTACGCACCCGGCTCGGAATCGGGATCGTATCGATCACGATTGTCCTGCTGATTCCATTGCTGCTGGCTCTCCGCTCTCTCGAGACGGTACACCAGATCACGCGGAGCCTGCGCGAGCGGGAATTTTCCGGCTCGCTCCAGCTCGGCCGCTTCCGCCAGCTCACTGACGACGTGAAACGAACGGAGGATGCGCTGCTGTTCGTTCACGACAGCGCGAGCATGGCGCGCATGCAGGCGAATCTTGCGGCGCTTTCAGCGATCGGCGACTCGCTCGACAGATACAGGCTCACTACCCCCGGCGAGATCCGAACTGCAATTCTCGCGCTTCACGCGGCGACCGACGCAGAGTATTCCGCGGCGCTTGCCGGAAGCGGAAACGTCGCCGAGGAGATCTCCACGCAGCGTACGCGCCCGGCGATGCTCACGATCGAGCGCATCATCGCGCACACCGAGGCCACGCTTCGCGAGGAGACCCGCGACAAAGTGGAAAAGACGGCGGAGGCGACCGTCGACGCGCAGCGCACTGCCGCCGGCTCGCTTGCGATCGCGCTGCTCCTCGCAACGCTCATCGCCATCTGGCTCACGCGCTCGATAAGCGGTCCGGTGCACGATCTCGAGAAGGGCATGAAAGCGGTTGCCGACGGCGATTTCACACATCGCCTTCCGATGGCCGAGAGCAGGAACGACGAGTTCGGACGACTCGCCAACAGCTACCAGAGGATGACGTCACAGCTCGCCGAGCTCGACAAACTCAAGGCCGAGTTCGTGTCCGTCGCATCGCATGAGCTCAAGACGCCGATCAACGTCATCGTCGGCTATCTCGAGCTGCTTCAGGAGAACATCTACGGCGAGCTCAATCCAAAGCAGCGCGAGATCTGCGCGACTCTCGGCAAGCAGGCGCAGACGCTCACCAGGCTGGTCAAGCGACTGCTCGACATCAGCCGCTTCGAAGCCGGCGGTGGAAAGCTCGAGCGGCGCCAGATTGACCTCGACCGTTTCCTCCACGCCTTCGAGTCGTCGTTCCAGGTGCTCGCGCTGCAGCGAGAGATTACTTTCCGTGTTGTCAGGGGAGACGATCTTCCGGCGCACGTCCTGTGGGACGAGGATCGCATCAACGAGGTTCTCGGCAATCTCCTCTCGAACGCGTTCAAGTTTACAGACAGGGGCGGAACGGTCGAGCTGGCTGTCGAAGGGATGGACAACGAAGTGACGATCACGGTGCGGGACTCGGGAGCGGGAATTCCCGAGGAGCAGCTTCCGCACATCTTCGAGAAGTTCTATCAGGCGAGCAATCAGGCCCAGTCGTCCGCCCGGGGGACCGGCTTGGGCTTGGCGATTGCAAGAGAAATTGTCGAGGCCCACGGAGGGACCATTTCCGTGTCCAGCAGTGTTGGCACCGGAACAACATTCACCCTCACGCTCCCGGTGAGGGCGGTTGTCACCCGAAGGACACCTTTCCGGCGCACGCCGGTGGTGGAGGAAGTCGCTTGACCAGACGAGCCTTGATCGCAATTGCATTCATCGCTGTCGCCTGCGCCAAATCGCCCTCGGCCGTGGCACCGCCGCCTGCCGCAGAGTTCGCCAACGCAATCGAGAGTGCGCGCCTCAAGGTTGACGCCGGCGATTATCCGGCCGCCGACCGCGTTCTCTCCGACTACGCGCTGCGACATCAGGGAATGTCCGAGGCGAGGGAGATTTCTTTCTGGCGGGCGATGTACATCGTGGATCCCGCGAACCGTACCGCTTCCATCGCCCAGGGCATCCGCGCGCTCGACATCTACCTGGCCACCGAGGGCACGATCTGGTATCGCCCGCAGGCCGAGGTGCTGCGAAGGACGGCGCTGGTGATCCAGTCGGTTCGCCAGGCCCAGGCGCCGAAGCAGGTGAACGGACGCGACACGGTATTCATCTCGCGCGAAGAGGAGATCGCGGCGCTGCGCGATCAGCTTTCGAAAGCCAACGCCGAGCTCGAGCGTATCAAGAAGCGGCTCGCGAATCCTGAACGGTAGCGCGGCTCGCTTCAGCCGACCCTAAAGAGCTGGAGAGCACGCGAGTAGCGGGACGACAGAACGCGTCGAATCCCTGCGTTGGCCGGCGACTCCAACTCCGGATCGGACGTCAGCAGACGCTCGGCTTGCTCGCGGGCGGTGATGTTCAGCGCCTCATCGCGGATGGGGTCGGCAACACGGAATGTCGCTGCCCCGCTTTGCTCCTCGCCGAACAGGTTCCCCATGCCACGGATGCGGAGATCCGCCTGCGCGATAACGCATCCGTCCTCTGTGCCGGCAAAGATGCGGAGCCTGTCGGCGGAGTCGGGTCCGTAGTCGCCAAGGAGGATGCAGTAGGACGCCTCGGCGCCGCGGCCGACACGACCGCGAAGCTGATGGAGCTGTGACAATCCGAATCGCTCCGGATGCTCGATCAGCATCACCGTCGCGTTCGGAACGTCGATTCCCACTTCGATCACAGTCGTTGCAACGAGAACGTCGATCGCTCCATCGCGAAACGCCCGCATCGTCGCGTCGCGCCCAGCCGTTGGCATTCTCCCGTGCAGCAGCGCGACGCGCTTGCCGGCGAATGCACCCTCCGAGAGCCGCTGAAACATCGTCGTCGCCGCCTTCAGGTCGGTCTTCTCCGATTCTTCGATCACCGGATATACGACGTAAGCCTGTCGTCCCTCGTCCGTTTCGCGGCGCACGAATTCAAGAACCTTGTCGCGCATTTTCTCCGGCCTGAGCACCGTCGTCACCGGCTGCCGCCCCGCAGGTCGTTCGTCGAGTGTGCTCACGTCGAGGTCGCCGTACAGAGTGAGCGCCAGCGAGCGCGGAATGGGAGTGGCGCTCATCAGCAGGACGTCCGGGGCCTCACCCTTCGCCGCGAGCGCGGCGCGATGCTCTACGCCGAAGCGCTGCTGCTCGTCGATCACGACGAAGCCAAGCCTTCCGAATGAAGTGCTCTCCTGCACCAGCGCGTGAGTGCCGATGACGAGCGCCGGCCCGGTGGCCGCCATGATGTGCGCCGCCTCCGACCGTTCGCGCGTCGTCATCCCGCCGGTCAGCAGCAGAGGACGAATCGCCAGCGGCTCGAGCAGCCCCGAAATCGTCCGCGTGTGCTGCTCCGCCAGCAATTCGGTCGGAGCCATGAACGCGGCCTGGTATCCATTCTCCATCGCCAGCAGCGCGGCGAAGAGTCCGACGATGGTCTTTCCGCTTCCCACGTCCCCCTGAAGCAGCCGGTGCATCTTGCGGTCGCTGCACATGTCGGAGAAGATCTCGCGGATCGCGTTGCTCTGAGCACCAGTCAGCTTGTACGGCAGGTGCGCCTTGAGCGCACTCGTCAGCTCGCGGCGATTCTCGAACGCGACGCCGCGCCGCCGCTCCCGCGCCAGGGCATTGCCGCGGCGATGAAGAATGTGGACGAAGAGCAGCTCCTCGAATGCGAGCCGTGATCTCCCTCGCATGGCCTCGGCGATCGACTTCGGACGATGCACCATGCGAAGCGACTCGGGCAGCGGAGGAACCCCCGCTGCACGAAGCATTTCCGCCGGCAGATATTCCTTCACCAGGCGGAGAAGGACGTCGAGATGGGCATCCACGATGCCGCGAATGACCTTGAACGACAGCCCTTCGGTCGCCGGATACACCGACAGCACCCGTCCTTCCTTCAGGTATCCGGATTCACTCCCCAGGTTGACGTGCTCCCTGGGCTGAAGCTGTCTCCCGTGAAAAAAGCGGACGGTACCAGTCATGAGCAGCGTATCGTCCTTTGCGATCGTGCGGTCGAGGAAGGGCTGGCCCGGCCACGACGCTTCGATCACCCCGCTGTCGTCGCGCACCACCGCCTGAAAGATTCGCAGTCCCTTTCGCGTAGGGATGATTCCCTTCGATACGACGCGACCGACGATCGTCGCGTCCATTCCGGGCTCGAGTGAGGAAATTGGGCTTACGGTGCTCGCGTCCTCATATCGGTGTGGAACGTGAAAGAGAAGATCGCGCGCCGTCACTACCCCCAGCCGTCGAAGCGCTTCCGCGCGCCTCGGACCAACGCCCTTCAGGTACGTGACCGGCATGCCGAGGTACAGCTTGCCGGACGGTGACGTCCGCCGCTCCTCCCCGCCCAATCGCTAGCCCTCTACCAGCTCGCGCGCGAATGCAACCGCGTTGAACGGCTCGATGTCGGCCATCGTTTCGCCCGTGCCGATGAACTTCACCGGCACACCGAGCGCTTCGCGAACCGCGAGGACGATTCCACCCTTTGCCGTGCCGTCGAGCTTCGTCATCACGAGTCCGGTAATCGGAATCGCGGCCGCGAAGGTACGTGCCTGCGCCACCGCGTTCTGCCCGATAGTCGCATCGAGCACGAGGAGTGTTTCGTGCGGCGCGCCGGGGACACGTTTGCCGATCACACGATGGATCTTTCTCAGTTCCTCCATCAGGTCCGTGCTGGTGTGAAGGCGACCGGCGGTGTCGACGATCACAATGTCGCTTCCCCGAGTCACGCCCGCATCGATCGCATCGAACGCCACCGATGCCGGGTCGGTGCCCGCCCTGCCGCCGACGAAATCTGCGCCGCTCCGCTCGGCCCACGCGCGAAGCTGGTCGATCGCTCCCGCGCGGAAGGTGTCGGCCGCGCCGACGAGCGCGCGTTTGCCGCGCGCCGCCATGAGAGCGCACAGCTTTCCGATGAACGTTGTCTTGCCGGCGCCGTTGACGCCGATGACAAGAATGACCGTCGGCTTCTCAGCAGCGAAATGGACCGAGGTATCGTCGCCGTCGGCGCCGAGTGAGCGCGCCACGCTTTCTTCCAGGGCGGCGAGGAAATCATCCTGTGTTCTGAGTGTGCCCCGGCGCGCCTGCCGCTCTACCTCCTCCACGAGGCGCATGCTCGTCGAGACGCCGAAGTCTGCCTCGATCAGTACCTCTTCGAGCTTCTCGAGAGAGCCCTGGATCACGCCGCCGCGCGCCACCACGCTCACATCGGTGAGCGCGACGTCTTTTACCCTCTGCCAAAGCGAGCGTCGGGGCACATCGTCGGCGCGTCGGAGAATGCGGGCCATTCGTCAGATAAGCGGATTGGGTGAGATGAGGTGGACGCGGAACGCGACGCACCGACGCGAAGGTGCGCCGAGGTGTAGTTGGAGGAAGTTAAGGGAGTCGGTGAATTCCGGGAATCCGCGGTCAGAGACGATCCAACCCATCCAGTATGCGCGTTATGAGTTCCCCGTTGATCGCGTCGTCTGTTGTTCCGTGATTAATGACACGGGCGAACGGATCAACTGAAGAACTGGAAACTCACGACGCGCACACTGAATGGGGTAGTGGCGGCGCTTTATTCGCGACACGCCAGTTATTCCGTGAAGGACACAAGAAAGGCGCGATACTCGCGCCTGGCCCGACATCGGACTCACTGCAATGCAACCCGTCCTTTCCCGCGGCAAGCGGGCAACGGGCAACGGGCAGCGCTCTAGTTGGTCACCCCCTCCGAGAATCCGAACGACGCCAGCGTCCTCGAGCGCATACGATTGAATGTACCTCGCTCGGAGGATGCAATCGGCTGGCCTCCCTTCATCCGCAGCGCAATGCGAGGATCACGCTGCTTCCCGCCGACAAGGACCTCGAAGTGGAGATGCGGTCCGGTTGCGAGTCCGCTCAAGCCGACGTAGCCGATCGTGCTCCCGATCGCGACGCGCGCGCCGCCATGGATTCCCCGTGCGAATCCGCGGAGGTGTCCGTACCGGCTCACGAATCCGTTGCGATGGCGAATGTCGATCACGTTTCCATATCCGCTCCTTCGACCCGCGAAGACCACGACCCCGTCGCCGATCGATCTTACCGGAGTGCCCATCGCCGCCGCGTAATCGGTGCCCTTGTGCTGGCGCCAGATGCCGAGCACGGGGTGCCTCCGTCCGCCGAAAATACTCGAGATCCGGCGGAACGCCACCGGCGCGCGGAGGAACGCGGCGCGCAGCGACTTGCCGGTTCCGTCGAAGTACTCACCGCTCGCGCCCGAGCTCTTGAACAGGATCGCGTCCATCTCGTTGCCCGACAAAGCGAGGCGCGCGCCGAGAATCTTGTTGACGATGATCGCGCCATTTGGCTTCTGCAAGCGCTCCACGAGGATGTGGAACCTGTCGCCATCCTGAAGATCCTTGCTCATGTCAACGCGATACTCGAAGATGTCGGCGAGCGAGAACGCGAGTTCGGCGCGCGCCTCGCGAGGAAGGTCCGCGGCCCTGCTATTGTCGAGAGCCGAGTAGAGATTCGAGTGAATCACGCCACTCACCGTCAGCGTGTCCACTTTCGAGACTGTGGATGCTTCGACGACCACCGGCGCCACCTCGAATCCGGCGGGACGAACGATCACCGGCCGCATCATGACGTCGGCGAACGCACCGGGACGCTCTCCGAGAGCGGCGGAAGCAGGGACAAGCGGCTGTTGCTCGGCGAAGGCAGCGAAGAGGCGGGGGTCGGGTGTGGTCGCTATCGGCGGCGTCATCCGCAGCGCGAATAACGTGAACAGACCTACGAACGAGTATGTGATGACCCGCGCTGTGCGGAGTGTCAATCCATTTGTCTCCGAATGAACGTCGGGATCTCCATGTCGCTCAGATCCTGAACGTTCGCGTCTCCCCTGTCGTGAGACGGTGGAGGGGCCAATGGCGTCACTCTCCGCGGGATGTCCGGACCGGGAACTCCCTTGGGAAGATTGACCGGTCGCGTGACCGTACGCTGGAGGGGGAGCTGAATCACGGGGGTGCCGCGGGGCATCGTGTTCGTCGAGGTTGTCGTCGACGGGCTCAGGCCGATGGCGGGCGCCGGGTTCTTGTCGAAGCCGGTGGCGATCACCGTCACGCGACACTCGCCCTGCATCGCCTTCTCGTTCACCGTACCGAAGATGATCTCTGCGTCATCGCCTACGGCGTCCTTCACGATCTCGACGATCTGGTGGACATCGCCGAGCGTCAGGTCGTCTCCGCCGGTGATGTTTACCAGGACTCCCGTCGCGCCGGAAACAGAAACGTTGTCGAGGAGCGGGCTGGCGATTGCCTGTTGCGCGGCATCCGTAGCGCGATTCTCGCCGCGTCCGACGCCAGTGCCCATCAGAGCCGAGCCGCCCTCCTGCATCACCGTGCGGACATCGGCGAAGTCGACGTTGACCAGTCCGGTGACTGTAATCAAAGTCGAGATTCCCTGAGTCGCGTGGAGGAGGACCTCGTCTGCTTTCTTGAGGGCGTCGTGAAATGGGATCCCCTTCCCCACAACGGCCAGCAGCCGCTCATTGGGAACGACGATCATCGTATCCACGTGCTTCCTCATCTCGGCGATGCCAAGCTCGGCCTGGCGCAGCCGCTTGCGACCCTCGAAGAGGAACGGTCGGGTAACGATTCCCACGGTCAGGGCGCCGGCGGCGCGGGCGAGCTCACAAACCGTCGGTGCCGCGCCGGTACCAGTCCCGCCTCCCATTCCACAGGTGACGAAGACCAGGTCGGCGTTGGTGAGAACGCGGGCCACCTCGTCGCGGTTCTCTTCAATCGCCTGCTTGCCAATCTCTGGGCGGGCGCCGGCTCCAAGGCCTCGAGTTAGCTTCTTACCTATCTGGATCTTTACGTCCGACTTGGAGTTGAGCAGCGCCTGGGCATCGGTGTTGACCGATATGAACTCGACGCCCGAGAGCCGCTCCTCGATCATGCGGTTGACCGCATTTCCGCCGCCGCCACCAATACCCACAACCTTCATGCGAGCATTCTGCGATGAGCTTTCCTCGAACTCAAAATTCATCGGGCGGGGACTCCGGCTAGTGCCTTAGGGTGGGAAAAGCGAACGCCAATATATACGCCTTTCATTAAAGCAACCAATAGCAAATCATATGGGAACCGAAGAAACTTGCGGACAAGGGCGCGAGCGCCAATTCCCCACAATTGCAGGCTTTCGAGCAGTTTTATGATGTGGAAAATGTTAACACTTGGCGCAGTCAGCATTTGTGCCAGGAGACCCGTACTAGAAGAAATCCTGGAGCCAGGTCTTGAATCTCTGAGCCAGACGGTCGACGTTCGGTGAGCCGAGAGCCCGTCGTTTTCCAGCGGCCGACGCACCTCCAACCGCTACCCGATTGGCGCCGTACAGTGCGAGTCCAACGACAGTCGAAAAGCGCGGCGCATCGACAGAATCGGCGAGGCCACCGATGTTTTCCGCAGGCTTGCCGATGCGGACTCCAGTTCCGAAAACGTCCGTCGCAAGCGCTGCCACCCCTTCCATCGCGGCCGCGCCTCCGGTGATGACAACCCCTCCGCTCAGGCGATTCGCATAACCCGCCCGCTCGATCTCCTGGTGCACGAGGTAGAAGATCTCGTCGATCCGCTGGTGGATGATGTGCGCCAGTACTTCTCGCGCCACGTGGCGCTGTCCCTGAGTGACCGTGCTCGGCAGCTCGACGACGTCGTCCGGGTCCACCATCGGCTCGTACGCACACCCGTAACGCTCCTTCACCCGCTCGGCGTCTGCCTGCGTCAGGCCGATGCCCTGGACGATGTCGTTGGTGACGTTGCTGCCACCGAAGTTGATCGTTGCGAGGTGGCGGATTTTCCCCTCGTGAAAGATTGCGACGTCGGTCGTGCCGGCGCCCATTTCGACGAGCGCTACTCCCAGCTCCTTCTCATCCTCGCTCAGAACGGCCAGGGCGCTGGCGAGCGGCTCGAGAACAAGCTCCTTCACCTGGTAGCCGGCGCGCTCCACCGACTTGCGGAGGTTCGTCGCCGGCGAGCCGCCGATTGTGACGAGGTACATCTCTGTCTCGAGTCGTGTGCCGACCATTCCGATCGGATCGCGGATCCCCTGGTTCTTGTCGACCGTGTATTCCTGCGGAATCGCGTGCAGCAGCTCGCGATCCTGCGGCACCGGCTGCGCACGCGCGACTTCATTGGCGCGATTCACGTCCGCCCTCGAGATCTCGTCGCCGTTCACGGCGACGATTCCCTTGCTGGTCATCGCGCGGACATGCTCCCCCGCGATGCCGGCGTAGATCGACTCGATCTGCGTGCCCGCCATCCGCTCGGCATCCTCGACCGCCTTCTTGATGGAACGCGTCGTCTCCTCGATGTCGGAGACGATTCCCCGGCGAAGCCCGGTGGTGCGCGCCTGGCCAACGCCGAGAATCTTGATCGTCGGCTGACGATGGAGATCGCCGACCGCTTCCGCGATGACCACAGTGGTTTTTGCCGAACCGATGTCGAGTCCGGCGATGACGCGTTCCTGAATCATTGAAGCCTTGCGATAACCTGATCGCGGTAACGTAGATCGAGCTCGGCGACACGGGCGCCGCGCCGTCGCAGGTCGAATTCCACGGGAAAGATATCGGTCAATCGAGCGGCGGTCACCCCCACCCGGGCGCGAACGCGCAACATTGGAGGCGCGTTGACTGCAACTGATGGCGCAATGCCGACGGCGCCTTGAGTCGAGTCTGGCAACTCGGGGGTCGAAGCGGGAACGCTCGACGTAAGCAAGAGGAGCACATCTCCGGCGCCGTCGCGCGAGACCTCGCTGATGCGCCGATACAGCACCGCGTTCCTCGCCCGCACCTGAGCGAGCATCCTGATCAACGCGACATCGCGCTGATTGGAGACCGGAAGATCCAGCGCTTCCCGCGCGGGATCGATCGGGAGCGCCGCGCCCGAGGAATCGACGGGCTCGAGCCCCTGCGCGCCGGGGACGAGTGCCACCGGCAGCTTCTCGCCGACCGTCACCACCAGCGTCCCGGGAAGCTTGCGCGAGATGGAAACCGTCGCCACTTGCGGCAATGTCAGCACCCGCTGCTCGAGCGGCGCCGCGTCGTCCCACACCGAGTGCAACGTATCGAGAGCAAGTCGAGTGACGACAGTATCGGGAGAGAGATACCTCGTCCCTTCGACGACCACTTTGCGAACGTGGAAGAACGCGAGCCTCGATGCACCGCGGCGAGCGAGCCACGGCGTCGGCACGAGCAACACGAGAAGCAGCAACACCGCGACGACCTTCCACCGCCCGCGCCGGGGCGGGACCTTCGGCTCGCTGAGATCGAGTGGCGCCGGATTCACTGCTGTGCCGTCAACAGATCACTCAGCTCGGCGCCGGTCGCTGTGATGTCGCCGGCGCCCAACGTGAGGACGACGTCGCCTTCGCGCACTTCGCCGGCCAGCGCCGCGGCGAGCTCCGTGCGCGGCCCCTCCCACTCGGGGGCGCGACCCATCACTCGCATCGAGTCAGCGATCAATCGAGCGGTCACACCGGCGATCGGCTGCTCGCGTGCCGGATACAGATCGCACAGGTAGACGACGTCGGCCGGCAACAACGCCGCGGCGAATTCACGGTGAAAGTCACGAGTGCGAGTGTACAGGTGCGGCTGAAAGGCTGCAATGATCCTGTGCCTGGGAAAGGCAGCACGCGCGGCCTCGAGAGTCGCCGCGATCTCGGTGGGATGGTGCGCGTAATCGTCCACGATCGTCACGCCAGCCACCTCGGCGAGGAGCTGGAACCGCCGCTCGACTCCGGAGAAAGCTTCGAGGCCGGGGCGCATTGAATCGACTGTCGTCCCCATTGCGATGCCGGACGCGAGCGCGGCGAGCGCGTTCCGCACGTTGTGGATCCCCGGAATGCGAAGCGACAGCCTGCCGAGCGGTTGTCCATCGTAGGCGACGTTGAACGCGGAGCCGCCGTTGCTCGAATCGATAACGGCGGCGCGCAGTCGCGCATCGCGAGAGTCCACGCCGTAGCGAATGATCTCGGCGCTGTTCGGCACCGGCAGCGTCGAAGCACCAATGTCGTCCGCGCAGAGCACGATCGCATTCGCGCCCTTCGCGAAGAGCGCGAACGCATCGCGGATCTCGTCGATGCCGCCCGGATAGATATCGAGATGATCCTCTTCCACATTCGTCACCACGGCGATCGTCGGCGAGAGCGCGTGGAACGAGCGGTCGTATTCGTCGGCCTCGACGACGAACAGCTTGTCGGAGCCCGGGCTCAAGTTTCCATTCCACGCCCCGACCCGCCCGCCGGCAATACCCGTCGGCTCGAGACCGGCGGACTTGAAAGCCTCGGTCGTCATGACAGTGGTGGTCGTCTTGCCGTGCGTTCCGGCGATCGCAACCAGCTCCCCTCCCGACACGGCTCTGCCCAGCGCCTCGGCGCGCCGAGTGACGGGGATGCCGAGCTCTCGCGCACGCTTGAGCTCGGGGTGATCGCGGGGAACCGCCGAGGTAACGATGATTTCGCCGGCTCCGGCAATGTGCGCCGGATCGTGGCCCGCGAAGAGCTCGATCCCGAGCCGGCGAAGGTCATCGGTGGCCGCCAGATTCGTGTCGCATCCGGTCACATTGTATCCGCGCCAGAAGAACAGCTCGGCGAGTGCGCTCATTCCGGCGCCGGCAATGCCGACGAAGTGAATTGGGCGCCGGTCAACAGGTGCCGGGCCGCTCATCGAGAACCGCCAATGCTGAAGGCCAGGTATCGCATCTCAGCCGTTAATTTGCTTGATGTCTGCCATGCCAAGTATATGTGTGGCAATGTCTACCGCCGCCTCAGGTCTGGCCCGGCTCAATGCTGCCGCACTCCTGTCGGCGAGCATCTGCGGATCAATTACCAATGGGCGCACCGACTGCTCGAGGCGTTGAGGAGTGAGCTCGGATTGAGGTATGAATTCAGCAGCGCCGGCAGCAGCGAGCGCTTTCGCGTTGGCGGTCTGGTGGTCGGCTGCCGCCGTAGGGAGAGGCACCACGATAGGCGGAATGCCCCAGGCACAGAGCTCGGCGGTGGCCATCGCTCCGCCGCGGCTCAGGGCGAAGTCGGCGGCGGCGTACGCGGTCGCGATCGGTGATAGGTAGGGACGAATCCTGACCTGCTCGCTCTCGAGGCCGGCGAACTCCTGATAAGTGCGCTCTCCCGTCGCCCAGATCACGTATACATCCTGCAGCGAGGTCATGGAAAGCCATCGGGCGACGCACTCATTGATCGCTTTGGCGCCCTGGCTGCCTCCGTAGACCAGCATCACACGGCCACCCTCCGCCGGGAACCCCCACTCCACCCTTGCCACCTTTCGGTCCGGCAGGGGCGACGGAGGCGGGTCGATCGGATTGCCGGTATCGAAGATCTGCGTGCGCCTGCCGGGAGAGAGATGCCTGCTCGCCTCGGGAAAACCGTTGTGAATCTGCCGGGCGTACCGGCTGAAAAAGCGCGTGGTCAGTCCCGGAAAGCTGTTCTGCTCCTGAATTGCGATCGGGATTCCGTGCCCTACGGCGTGTCCGAGCGTGATTCCAGACGCGTATCCACCGGTACCCACGACGCACGCGGGTCGCGACGCTCGCACGATCCGCGAGATGCTGCTCCATGCACTCACTGCGCCCCTCGCTGTTTTCCAGTTGAGCCACGGCTGCGACCGATACAAAGGGTGCAGGTCGAGCAGCTCGAATTGGAACTCCGTAGTCGGCAGAACCTGGCGCTCGATGCCGCGGAGCGCGCCGACGAAGAATGGATCGACGCGCGGCTCCAGCCTGCGCATTGCGCGGGCGATAGCCAGGCCGGGATAGAGATGTCCGCCGGTGCCCCCACCGGCGAATAGGATGCGCACCCTAAGCCCGCTTCAAGGCGAACGACGGATCCGTCGCCCTCCCGCCGATGACCTTCTCGCGCGTGCTGCCGATGTTCACGAGGATCGCTGTCATCAGCAGCGAGAGCACGAGATTCGATCTGCCGTAGGAGATGAATGGCAACGTCAGGCCGGTGGTCGGGAGAAGCCCGATGGTGACTCCGATATGCAGATATGCCGTAACGACGATGGTCGTCGTGATTCCGATTGCAACCAGCTGGAGGAAAGGCGAGCGCGCCGTGCGGGCGATTCGAAATCCGAGCACCGCGAACAGAGCGAACATCAGGATGACGAAGGCAAGCCCCGCAAAGCCGCGTTCCTCACCGATGTTGGCGGCGATGAAGTCGTCGTACGCCAGCGGCAGAAATCCGAACTGCTGCCTTCCCTGCCCGAAGCCGACCCCGAAGATACGCCCCGACCCGACGGCAATAAGCGACTGCTTCAGCTGGTAATCGAGGTGCGGCGGAGCCGATCCCGGATCGAAGAACGCAGTCATGCGCAGCAGCGCGTAGTTGAGCCGTTGGAACTGCGACCACAACAACGGGATACCGATGATGCCGAGCACAACGAAATGTCCGATGCGCACGCCGCCGGCGAACAGAATGATCCCCATGATCAGCGTGTAAGTCATCGCCACCGAGAGATCCGGCTCGAGCGCGACGAGGAGGTCCAGCAGCCCGACGATCACGAGGAATGGGAGTAGCCCCTTCCTCAGCCCCTTGAGAGCGTCACCTTTTCTTACGACAAGCATCGCCGTCCACACGATGACCGCGATCTTTCCCAGCTCCGATGGCTGGAGCGACGCTCCGATCAGAAATCTGCGTGAGCCGTGCGACCGGGGGGCGATGGACTCAGTGAACGGCAGAATCACGAGCAGCAGCAGCGCAATCGACAGGATCATCACCGGCCACGCCCAGCGATACCACTGTTCGGCGTCAACCTTGGCAAAGATCGCGAAGACGACCAGCCCGACCGCGACGCCGACGAGCTGTTTCAGAAAGAAAGCAGCGTTGCTCTGGCCGGACTGCTGGGCAACTATTGCACTGGCGCTGTAGACCGTCCCGAGCCCCAGCGACAGCAACGCGAAGGTAATGACGACAAGGACACGAGCTTCGACGCTCATGTTCCATCTGTACCTTACATCGGTCCCTGCGTCTGCCATCTATTTCTCCGCCGCGAGCTGCCTGAATCGAGCGCCGCGCTCCTCGTAGTTCTTGAACATATCGAAGCTCGAGCAGGCGGGCGACAGAAGAATTGCGTCGCCCGGCGCCGCCAGCTGCCGTGCCAGCTCGATCACCGACTCGAAGTCAGACCCGAGGCGATCGAGGGGGACAGTACCGGCCAGATCGTTCTCCACCACCGGGCCCGCTTCGCCAAAGGCGATCACGTGCTTGACTCTTTTCCTGATCGCTTCGGCGAGCGAGGTGTATGGTTCCCCCTTGTGACGGCCACCGAGCAGGAGGATCGTCGGACGCCGCATTCCCTCGATGGCCACGAGAGTCGAGCTGACGTTGGTGGCCTTGGAATCGTTGATCCACTGCACGCCGTCATATTCGCCGACGATCTCCAGTCGGTGGGCGAGCGGGATGAATGTGCTCAGCGCCAGTCGCACGCGACCACGCGCGTCCGCGCTCCGGAACCCGCTGTCCGCGGCTGAAACCGCGAGCGCCGCCGCCAGCGCATTCGCGACGTTATGGTCGCCGAGGAGATCCAGTCCGCTCCGCTCGATCAGCGGCTCGCCGAAGAGCATCAACCATCCACTCGCCGAATCGAGCCAGGCGTCTGCCTGGCCGCGAATCGAGAAGTAGTACTTGTCACCCGCAACGTCTTCCGCCATCGCCCGCACGCGAGCGTCATCGGCGTTCAGGACCCACCGGCTCCCGTCATCCGCGTTGGCGAAGAGCAGAGCCTTGTCGGCGTAGTATTCAGTAGCGGTGGGATAGCGGTCCAGATGGTCGGGGCTGAGATTCGTCAGGACTCCGACCGTCGGCGCGAGGCCGGGCGTGTCGTGGAGCTGGAACGACGACACCTCGAGCGCGATCCATGCCGGCTGCCGATCGCGGAGCGCGACATCTGCCAGCGGTGTGCCGATGTTGCCGGCGTCCACGGCATCGAGCCCCATCCCGCGCAGAATATGTCCCACCAGTGCCGTGGTTGTCGTTTTTCCGTTTGTGCCGGTGACAGCGATGACTCGCGATGATTCAAGAAAGCGAAGAGCGATCTCGATCTCGCCGACGACGCGGACTCCGGCGCTCCGCGCCGCCTTGAGCGGCGGCGCTTCCGGCGGAATTCCGGGACTGGCGACAACCAGCGACGCCCGGGCGATGCGGTCGAGGTCATGCGATCCGGCTGTCGCTTCGGCTCCGAAAGTTTTCAGCTTCTCGGCGTTCTCGAGCGTCGCCGGCGAGGCTGCTGAGTCAGACGCGTATACCGCTCGCCCGTCGGCCAGCAGCAGCCGCGCGACGGCCATTCCACTTTTCGCGAGTCCCAGAACGGCTATCTCGCCGTCTGGTAGCTCCTCCCGTTTCATCTCAGCTTGAGAGTGCTCAGTGCTACGAACGCGCAAAGGATTCCGAGAATCCAGAAGCGCACTACGACCTGCTCCTCGACCCACCCGCCCTGCTCGAAATGGTGATGCAGTGGCGCAAGCCGGAAGAGGCGATGTGATTGGGCGTACTCAACCCCTTTGCGACGTTTCCGGAACTTGTATACAAGTCGCTGGAGGATCACCGAAAGCATCTCGGCGACAAACACGCCGCCGACGAGTACGAGCAGAAACTCCGACTTGAGAAGGATCGCCACGACACCGAGCGCGCCGCCAAGCGCCAGCGAGCCGGTGTCTCCCATGAATACCTGTGCCGGGTGGGTATTGAACCAGAGGAATCCGATGCAGGCACCCATTACCGCGGCGCAGAACACCGTGAGCTCTCCCGCGCCGCGGAGGTAATAGACCTGCAGGTACGACGACGCGTCGATTCGTCCTATGACGTATGCGAAGACAGCCAGCGTCGCGGCCGCGATCGCGACGAGACCGGGCGCCAATCCGTCGAGACCGTCGGTGATGTTCACGGCATTGCTCGTCCCGGTGAGGACGAAGGTGACGAACAGAACGTAGAGCCATCCGAGCGCAGCTGTCGCCGGAACGATGAGGATGTACTTGTAGAATGGCAGAGTCGTCGATGCGCCCGGCAGCGTCGAGAGCGGATACTTCCAGATGTACCAGCCGAGTGCGAAGCCGATCGTGACCTGGCCGATCAGCTTGTAGCCCTCGATGAGGCCCGTGTTCTTTTTCCCCATCTGTCGCTGCTTGAGCTTCAGATAGTCGTCGGTGAAGCCGATGAATCCCATCCAGAGCATGACGAGCATCGCCAGCAGGACGTAGACGTTACTCAGCTTGGCCCACAGAAACGTCGGGATGAGTGTCGCGGTGAGAACGATCAGCCCGCCCATCGTCGGGATGCGCTTCTTTTCCTGGTGGCTGTCCGGCGTTCCCTCCCGTATCACCTGGTGCAGGCGCATGCGGCGCAGGCGTCGAATGATGATCGGACCGACAATGAACGACACGAGGAGCGCAGTGACTGCCGCTCCAGCCGCTCGAAACGATATATAGTTGAAGATTCGCAGGAACCCGAACTGCCTTACGAAGGGAACCAGGAGGTAGTTGAGCACTATTGCGTCGCCCAGGATGTGAGGTGCGGAACGAGCTGCTCCAGCTGAACCCCGCGTGATGCTTTCAATAGAATAACCGCATTCGGGTCAAGCCGTCGGGAAAGCAGAGGCCACAGCTCTTCCACGGAAGCGGCGGTCACGACGCGCTCATCACTCCCGGCGACCCGCTCGAGCGACGCGGCGAAGTCCCCGATTCCGGCGACGACGTCTGCCCCCGATTCGAGCGCTAGCCTGCTGATGTCGTCATGGCACTTGTCGGACGAAGGACCCAGCTCGCGCATAGTCCCCAGGACCACCACTCGCTGCCGTCCTGCCCCGATTCCCTTCAACAGACTGATCGCCGCTCTGGTCGATCCGGGATTGGCGTTGTACGCATCGTTGATCAGCGTCGCTCGCCCGAGCGCCTCCCAGGCGACCCGCATCCGGGGCGCGGGCATTCGCGTAATTCCGCTCGCGATCGATTCGTCCTTCACTTCCAGGATGCGCGCGATGGCGACTGCCAGCATCGTATTCTGGAGATTGTGCAGTCCCCGAAGGGGTGGGCTGACGATCACGCCGTCGAGCTCGAGCGTTCCGCGACCGTCGGCCTCGAGCTTCCACGACCGTGGCGTGACATCGCCACGGTCGAGCCCGGCGACGATGACTCGCTTCGCCCTGGTCCTCGCCACTTCTTCGATCTCTGGTTGGCTCGCCGGCGCCACACCGATCGCGACTCCGTCGTAACAGGCGGTCTCTTCGCGCAGCACACCAGCCAGATCGCAGAGGCCCTCGAGATGCTCTTCCGCCACGGAAGTGACGACGGCGATATCCGGCCTGGCGATCTGGCGCAGAATTCCAACCTCGCCGGGGATGCTCGTGCCGAACTCAATGATTGCTACCTCCGCGTCGGCTGGAATCGCGAGCAGCGTAAGCGGCACGCCGACTCGGTTGTTGAAATTCCCGGTCGTCGCATGCACGCGCATTTCGTTCCCGACGGCGGCGCGAATCAGCTCCTTGGTCGTCGTCTTGCCGTTGCTTCCGGCGACAGCGACGAGCGTGCCGCCCCAGACCTTCCGCCAGTATCCGCCGAGGGCGCCGAGGGCTACGAGAGTGTCGTCGACCTGGAACACCGGAATTCCAAGTACTCCAAGGGGTGGCGGCTGTGAGACAACAACCGCGCCGGCGCCCGCCGCCGCTGCCGCTACCAGATAGTCGTGACCGTCGAACCGTTCTCCACGGATGGCGACGAACAGCTCGCCCGGAGCGAGGGAGCGGGTATCGGTCGTTATCCCTGCCAGGCTCGTCGAGCCACGCGGCAGTCTCGCCGTCGCGCATTGCTCGAGCGCGGCAGCGACACGATCCAATGTCCAGAAGGGAGATCTCAACGCGCCGTCAGCAGTTCGTGAACAATTTCCTTCTCGTCGAAGGGCTCTTTCGTCGTCCCCCGGATCTGGTACGTCTCGTGTCCCTTGCCGGCAAGGAGGATGACATCTCCCGGCTCGGGCCGCTCCAGAGCCCGCGCTATCGCCTCGCGCCGGTCCTCGATTCTAAGGTGTCGGCCCGGCGTCATCCCCCTCTCTATGTCGTCGAGGATCCTCCCGGGATCTTCGGTTCTCGGATTGTCGCTCGTGACGATCACCGTGTCAGCGCCCTGCTCGGCCGCCTTGCCCATGGCTGGTCGCTTGCCGCGATCGCGATCGCCGCCGCATCCGAAGACAAGAATGAGCCGGCCGCTCACAAAGGGACGGATCGCAGCGAGTGAGCGCTCGAGTGCGTCCGGAGTGTGCGCATAGTCGCGCAGCACCGTCGGCACCTGGGAAACCACCTCCAGCCGGCCCGGGACCTGTGGCAGATCGCTCAATCTCGACGCCAGCATGCCGAGCTTCATTCCGAGTGTGACGCTCACAGCGATCGCCCCGAGAGCGTTGTGGACGTTTACGTCTCCGATAAGCGGCAGCGACACCGGGAACGATTCGTCCCGATAGTGAACTGTCCATCGGCTTCCGGTGGGAGAAAACTCGACTTCGCTCGCTCGCACGTCTGCGCGGGGAGTGACGCCGAAGAGAATTCTGCGACGGGTGTCGGGCAGCTTCTCCCAAGCCGGATCATCCGCATTCACGGCGGCGTATCCGTCGGGTTTCAGGTAATCAATCAGCGCCGCCTTCGCGGCAAAGTACGCATCCATCGTCTCGTGATAATCGAGATGATCGCGGGTGAAGTTGGTAAACACCGCAGCGTCGAAGTCCAGCCCATCGATGCGGCGCTGGTCGAGACTGTGCGACGAGACTTCCATCGCCACCCATCTCGCCCCGCGGTTGACGAGCTCGCGCAGAATCCGCTGAAGCTCCACCGGTCCCGGAGTGGTCAGCTCGCTTCCTCCGGGGACTCTCTCTCCATCGGTGCCGAGCAGGACACCGAGCGTTCCAAGCGACGCGCTCCGGGCTGCGGGATCATCGAGCAGATGCCTGAGAATGCCGGCGGTAGTGCTCTTTCCATTCGTGCCGGTGATGCCGATCATCCGCAGCTGACGCGACGGATTGCCGAATGCCGTCGAAGCAGCGATCGCCGCCGCCTTTCGCCCTTCGCGCACGATGATCGCCGGAAGTGACGTGCGGGCGGCATCTTCCGCCATCGCCGCCGATGCGCCCTCCTGCTCCGCCCGCGCGAGATAATCGTGACCGTCCAGCACTGCGCCCCTGACGGCGAGGAAGAGCGAGTTCGGGCGCACTGTGCGGCTGTCGTCCGAAATGCTGTCCACGAATTGCGGCAGCGTCCCCCGGACCGCGGCGAGAAGCCCGGCGGCTTCCAGGGCCGAGGTCACGTGGGCCAGTGCGAAGCGCATCACTGAATGTGCTGAAGTTTGACGATAGTTCCTGCGGGGAGCGACGTACCTGCCGCGGGAAGGGTGGCGCTGCCGCGCTGCGGCACCAGGCGGACGCGAAAACCGGAGAGATGCAAGGCTCGAACCGCATCCCGAAGAGTGAGACCCGAAACATCCGGAACCGGCCGGTCCGTTCGGTCGATCGCCCTCGGATGCGCGACGAACGGAAGCTCGACGGTCACAGGCGAGCGTTGCTCGCGCGGCTCGTCGGTGGGCGTCATCACTTCCTCGACCGTCTCTTCAGGCGCGTTCGCGACATCGCCGGCCTGTGCCAGTGTGTCCACCGCTCCGACCACTCGCTTCCCCCGCTCCACGCTGGCCAGCTCCGCGCGGTCGAGCGCTGCGTCCCGCGCCGCGAGTGCCGCGCGCAGAACGACCTTGGTCACCGGCGCCGCGATCTCCCCGCCGTAGTAGGCATGCTGCGGACTGTCGAGCTTGACCAGCACCACGTACTGCGGCTTGTCAGCCGGAAAGAGTCCGACGAACGAAGCCGTGTAGTTCCCGAGGACGTATCCCTTCCCTTTTACCGTGCGCCGGGCAGTGCCGCTCTTGCCGCCGAGAAGATAAGTGGCGAGGTCGGCTCGCGTCGCCGTCCCGCTCTCCACGACGCCGAGCAGCATCTGCTGAACGTCGCGGGCAACCGACGGAAGAACGACACGGCGTATCACGCGCGGCTTGGCCCGATAGATGAGCTCACCCTCGGCTGACCGGATCTCCTTCACGAGATGCGGCTCCATCAGCTCTCCACCGTTGGCAATCGCGGAGTAGGCGGCGACGAGTTGAAGCGGCGTCACGGCGACCTCGTATCCCATGACGATCGACGACCCCGATGTACGATTCCACCGCGCCGGCTCGCGCAGCGTCCCGTCGGCTTCCGCCGGAAGCGGAACACCCGTGGCCGTGCCGAACCCGAAGTCGCGAAGAGTCTCGAATTTCTCGCGGGGAGTGAGCCGCTGGGCGAATCGCACGATACCGATATTGCTGGAGTAGCGGATCACGTCGCTCAGCGACAGCGCCGCTGCCTTGTGCTCGTCGGTTATCAAATGGCCCTCGATCGTGGTCTGGCCATTGAAGGTTTCGATCACTTCGTCGGGACGCGCCCGCTGCCGCTCGAGGAGCGCCGCGGCGATGAATGGCTTCAGGGTCGAGCCCGGCTCGAACGGCTCGCTCACCGCGGTGTTGGCGACGGCGGCCGGATTCGACCGGCGGCTTGCCATCGCCAGAATCTCCCCGCTGAAGGGATTCATCACCACGATGTCGCCCCCTTCCGCCTGAAGACTGTCGGTGGCGCGAGCAAGCGCTCGCTCACAGATCTCCTGCAGCGTCCCGTTGATCGTAAGCGTCAGACTCGATCCCGACCGCGGGATGGATCTCCATCCTTCGGGTGAATCTATTCCCCGCCCGCGCACGTCCACCGCGCGCTTCTCGCTGGTCGTATCTCCGCGCAGCACACCGTCCATCGCGAGCTCGATTCCGTCGAGGGGCCTTCCATCGGCACCGACACGACCGACGATTCTCCTGATGCCGCCGGCCGTCGCGAAGTCGCGCTGCATCACGGTCTTCCGATGCACTCCCCTCAGACCTGCCAACGCCGCGATATCCGACGCGACGTAGAGCTCGGACAGGGATACCCACTTGACGTTCGGATCCGTCGCGCGCCGAATCAGCTCGGGAGCGACGCGTTCGGCGCGAAGCAGCTCCGCAAGCCGCGAAGTGTCGCGAACCTCTTTCGGCGCGATGTCCAGATGCACGAGCTCGTGGCTGTCAACGAGAACGTTTCCGGAAGCGTCGAGTATCGGCCCGCGCGCGGCGGGCACGGTGTCGGTGTTGAAATGGAGCGCTTGCGCCCTCTCCGACCAGCGGTCTCCTTCGATGAGCTGGAGCTTCGCCGACTGCGCGAGGAGCGCCACGGCGAAGAGCAGCAGCATGACGTAAATGACCGTCAGGCGGCTAGGGCGTACCACCACGCCTCGCTTGCCTTGGAAGTATCACGACCTGGGTGTCGGCGGGGACGTGCATCCCCAGCTGACCTTCGGCGATGGGCACGAGCCGAACGCGCGAGGAGCCGTCACGGATTTCGCCCTCCAGCCGCACACGCTCGTTCCTGAGCTGACGCAGCTGGGTCTCGAGTGCGCTCATCTGTCGCGCCTCGGCGTCCCCGTAACTCCGCCTGGCGATCACCGCGGCGGTTGTGACGACGAAGCCGAGGAGAACCGCCGCGACAATCCAGCGGCCGCGGACCGCTACGGGGCGCTTCGCCATGCGCGCAGCCGCGCGCTACGCGCGCGTGGATTGCGTTCGATCTCTGCCGCCGAGGGCTTGACCGCCTTGCGCGTGACGAGAGATCCGAGAGCGCGTCCACGGCACGTGCACTCGAGCTGCCGCGGCGGACAGACGCAGTCTCGACTCCATTCCCGCATCAGATGCTTGACGATCCGGTCCTCTCCTGAATGATAGGCGATCACTGCGAGGACGCCGCCCGGGCGGAGTCTGTCGCGCAGCACCGGCATCGCCCGCTCGAGCGAGCCGAGCTCATTATTCACCGCGATGCGAAGACCCTGGAAGATTCGCGCGAAATCCCCGGGGCCGCTCCTGGCTCCGAGCGCGCCCCGGATCGCGCGCACGAGGTCGTCGCTCGTCTCGAAGAGCGCATTCCCGCGCCTACGCACGATCTCTCGCGCGACACGGCGGGCGCGGGGCTCATCTGCATAGTCGCGGAGCATTCGGACCAGCTCCTGCTCATCCATTGTATTGAGCAGCTCCGCCGCTGAGGTTCCCCCCGCGGCGCCGCCCTCCATGCGCATGTCGAGAAGCGCGCCCTCGCGAAAGGAAAAGCCACGTGATTCGTCGTCGATCTGGTGCGACGAGACGCCAAGATCGGCCAGAATGCCGTCGAATTTCTGCCGTGTGTCGGGGAGCAACCTGTCTGCCTCGGCGAAGTTGCCCAATATAACGCGAAATCGGCCCGCCGCCTCGTGGGCTGCAAGCCGATCTCGCGCCGCCGAGATCGCTGCGGGATCCCGATCGATCGCCGTCACAGTAGCCCCCAAGGCAAGAAGGGCGGCGCTGTGGCCGCCGCCCCCGAGGGTGCAATCCAGAATTGTGTTCGCGCCTTGAAACAGCTCTACGATCTCATCGGCGAGCACCGGCGCGTGATAGGCGCTGTCCCACGCGCCACCCACCGGTGCTCCCGGACTCATTTGCAGAATCGCTTTACCATCTCGTCGGTTGCGGGTGTGTACTGTGGAATCGCCGTCAACACCTGCTTCGCGGCGTCGGCGTAGCTCTGCAGTCCGGCGGGCACGTTCTCCTGTGCCGTGGCGAACGACTCTTTCGCCAGGCGCGCCAGCGCGCAGCTCTTGGTCGACTGCGCCTCGACGATGGCGCTCTGGCCAACCGTGAACGCCGACACACCGAGCAGGAACTTCGCGTCGGACGAAGCCTCGAGCTGGTCGGACAATATCAGGAACTGCATGGCGCGCTGTAGATCAGCGCGGTTTTTCGACGCGTTGCCCGCTTTGTACGCGGCGTTGCCCTGCGCCAGCGCAACCTTCGCCAGCGTGCTCTTGTCCCCGCCATTCGCGGCGGCCGTTCGCAAAGTCGTCATCACCTGATCGGGCTGGCCCATCGCCCCGTAGATCAGCGCAACCTGAGCGTATCCTCCCTCGATCTTCGGGTTGATCGCTACCGCCCGCTGCGCCGCCGTCAGCGCGGCGGCGTTGTTGCCGGCCTTGCTCAGCGCACTCGCCTGGTTCAACAGGATGGTGGCGTTGTTGGGATACTTCACTGCACCCAGCGCGAGCGCGTCGGCAGCTTTCTGGTACTGATTCAATCCTGCGTACGCAGCCGCCGTCCGCATGAAGTACACCGAGTCCGCGGTGGCGGTGTCGGCCCTGATCATCTCTGCGCCCGTCTGAACTGCGAGGTCGTACTGCTTGGCGGCGAGAAAGACCAGCCACGCGGTTCGCAGCAGCTTCGGCTCGCCCGGATTGTTCCTGAGCGCCTCCTGAATGATCGGCACGGCCATCGCGGCCTGTCCGCTGGCGGCGAGGTCGTTCACCACCTGGTCACGCAGCTTGTCGTTGGTCGGATCGGCGGCGAGGAGAGAGGTCAAAGCCTGAATCGCGCGGGGGTCCTTCCGCGTCTGATAGATGTCCGCGGACCAGCGAAGCGCTGAGACGTTCCGCGGGTCGACAGCCAGAACCCGCTGCGCCACGGCGAGAACCGAGTCGGACATATTCTGGGAGTTCAGCGCGTTGCCAAGACAGACGCCGGCAATGGTGCCGGTGGGATACTTGGCCAGGGCAGCCCGGGCGGCTTGCTCGGCTTCCTTGTACTTCCCTTCCCGGAAGCGGGAAACACAAACTCTTTCAGATTCGAGCTGGACGCGTGCAGCCTGATAGGCCCGCGATACCATCTGCGCCGCCTGGTCGAGCTTCGCCGCCTCTGCCGTCGGCAGCGGCTGCTGGATGCTGTTGTCGCGGGCCAGGACGAGGCGGGCGTCGATCTTGACGCCGGTGGGTGTCCTGATAGCCGTCCCTTCCATGTACTCGTCCGCGCGGAGCAGAACGGCCAGTGCGCGGGCATCGTTGGATGCCAGCGATTCCGTCGTCGAGTAGCCGGACGCGGTAAGCGTCGCGTTCATGTCCTTCTGGGAGATCACCATCAGCTGCTTGTCGTCGATGTCCCTCGTGACGCGCGACCTGATGCCCTCCGCCACCTGCACGCCGAGTCCCGGCTCATTGCTGGTGAAGGTCGTGATCATGAGATGAGGTACGGGAGCCGGCGCACGCTGGGCCGATGCGCCGGCTAGCGGCGCCGCGGCAATCAGCGCTGCCAGCGCGATCAGCTTTCGCTGCCCGGAGATTCGGTTGTGACGCAAAGTCTGACTCCTTGGAATCAATGTCTTAGCCTCTGAAACGTGTGAACAAATGTACCCCGCGATGATTCTCCGGGTCCGTCAACAAAAGTGGGCGAGGAGGGACTCGAACCCCCGACATCCTGCGTGTAAGGCAGGCGCTCTAACCAACTGAGCTACTCGCCCCTTTGTGCAGAAACAGAGCCGCTTCCTACTTCAGAATGGCGATTGGCACCAGCACGCAGTACCCGAGCACGAGAAGGACGGCGGCGACAGTCGTACCACCGGCGGCGAGATCAGCGAATCCGACGACGATCACCGCGAGGGCCGCAGCCCACAGCGAGATCGATCGCAATCGCGGATTGAATCGCGCGTTCGATGAAGGAGTCTGACCGGCGTCGGCGTCGACCATAAGCGCGGTAGTGTAGAGGCGCAGCAAAAGCGTGTCAAGCACGCGCATATCGCGGCCGTCAGCTGTCATTGTTTCTTAATGAAGTGCTAACCCGAAGGTGAAGCTATTGCTCGGCGCCTCTTCCCCATGGTACGCGAGTCGAATCGCTCCGGCACATCGCTACCGCGCTCGCCGACCCGCGAGTCATGCGACTCTGCGGTCGTGCGCGAGGAGCGCGGTGATTGCATCAACTACTCGGCGTGCTGAAACGACGGCGTCTGCCCCGGCAGTGGCGAGTGCTGCCGCGGGCATACCGTAGATGATGGAGCTGGCGCGATCCTGAACGATCGCCGCGCCGCCGGCGCCGCGCACCGATCGGAGTCCCTCAGATCCGTCGCGGCCCATCCCGGAAAGAACCACGCCGATGACGTTTCGCCCGAAGACCCTCGCCGCGGTCTCGAAGAGAGGATCGGCTGAAGGCCGCAATCCACAAAGCGGGTCGCCGGCGACGATTTCGATCGTCGCGGCACCGCGGCCGCCGCAAACGCGCAACTGTCCGTTGCCGGGGGCGAGATAGACGTGACCGCCGAGAACTGCCTCGCCATGCGTCGCCACTGATACCGGTAGCGGTCCAACCTGGCCGAGCCGGTCGGCGAGTGTCGGGATGAACTCCGGCGGCATGTGCTGGACGATGAGAACCGCGGCCTCGAAATCCGGCGGCAATCGAGAGACAACATCGGAAAGCGCGCGCGGCCCGCCTGTCGATGCGGCGATCACGATCACTCTGCGCGCGACTTTCGGCAGGGCGCGAGCCGTCACACGCCGGGGCTGTGCATTAACGCCCACACGCTTTAGATCGGTGCCGAAGCTCACCAGCGACGCCGTGTCCAGCGCCCGGAACAACTGGTCGCGTACTTCGACGAGGTCGATGCTTACCGGCCCGGAGGGTTTCCGCACGAAGTCGACAGCCCCCAGCTCGAACGCACGCACGGCTGATGCGTTGAGGTCGGCGGAGCCGGCAGCGCTGACGACGATGACCGGTCGCGGCATCTCGTCCATGATTCGCTCGAGGGCAGCGAGTCCGTCCATCTGCGGCATCGCGATATCGAGGGTCACGATGTCTGGGGCCAGAGCACGGATCTTCTCGAGTGTCTCGACGCCGTCGCACGCCGTCCCGATTACGCTGAAGTCGGCGCGCTGTTCAACCAGCTCGGCGACGAGCCTCCGCATGAAAGCGCTGTCATCGACCACCAGCACGCGTTTTGTCGTTTGGGCCACTACCGAATCTCCGGAAGGTCTGCCGCTACGAACGGCAGCGATAGATCCGCTCCCGCGAGCTCACCGGTGCGAACATTTCGCGCGATTTTCCGAGCAGCGTTTCCACTTTACCAAGGACGAGGAAACCACCCGGCAGCAACACGTCGTGGAATCGCTCGAGGAGCGGCTCCTGTGTCTGCCTTCTGAAGTAGATGATTGAACCCGCGGCCGCGCTCTGTCTTCCTGCAGAGAGCCGCGAGCTGCCGATCGTCAGCGCGGGCTTCCGCCTGCATTTGCGGCGCGTGTGTAGGCTGCCTGCGCCTCCTCGGAGCGTCCGGCGCGCTTGAGGATATCTCCCAGATTCCGGTAAAGCTGAGGTATCCCGCAGTCGGTCTGAACCGCACGCTCGATTGTCTGTCTCGCTCGCTCGAACTCACCACGAGCTTCCTCGGCGACTGCGAGATTGTTGAGCAGGACCGCCGCTGATGGATATTGGGCGACACCGTCGGTGAGCACCGTCACGGCCCCGTCGATGTCTCCCCGCATGCTTGCCAGCAGGCCGGCGCAGTGATACCAGGGCGCCGGCGGAGCGGAGCCACCCCACGCATTCCTTGCGTCGGCGAGCGATGTCGCCGCCGCATCGAGGTCCTCGCGATGAAGCGCCAGCACCGCGAGTCCCAGATGAGCCAGCGGCTCTTCCCTCGACGCCCGGTTCACCACCTGCTCGAGCGCCAGTCGGGCCTTTTCGAACTGACCCATGCGCTCGTACGCGTAGGCGAGGTTCACGAAGACGGAGCCGAGCCGCGGCGCCGACACGGCTGCGCGCTGGAATGACTGCGCGGCATCCGCCCAGCGCGCGTCGCGCAGCGCGATCAGCCCCAGATAGAACGACGCCGCGGCATCCGTCGAGCGAAGCTCGAGGATTCGCTTGAACTCGCGCGCCGCGTCGCTGTACATCCGCGCCTTGTAGAACGCGATGCCGAGGTTGCGGTGCTCAGCGATCACAGTGTCGGGTACGACGGGGGCGGTCTCCCTGATGCTCACGGCAACGAGGAATGCGCCGCTGAGAAGGCCGTAGAGCGCTTTTCCGACCGCGAATTCCCCGAGCTTCGCTTCGCGCATCAGCGCCCGCACGTCACGATTCCCGTCAATAAGCGGCAGCAACTGCTGCTGTTCGCGCGTGAATGCGATCGTGTTGCCGAGCAGCTGCTGCCTGTCCAGGGCAAAGACTACATCGAAGCTGGGAATCTTTTTTTCGATCAGCGACCACTCGTCGACGCGACGCGCACCCTCGAGCAGCAGCGCCTGCGGATCGACGGCCAGCCTTGCCGCGCCATCCGGCGGCATCACGCCCGGCTCGAAGCTGAACGCACCATGCGTCCAGGTGAACATGGCGAACACGGCGTCGTCGGTCTCGAGCCGGCGGCGGCTGATCGACGCGTGCGAAATGCGCCCACTCTCGAAATAGATCGAACCGGACCCATCGTCGACGTGAAGGGTCAGACATCCGGTCTTGTTGCCCATTGCGAGCAGCTGAAGGACGTCGGGAAGACTCGCTTCGTTGAGATTCCCGCGGATCGCCACTAACGGAGCTCCTCGATCACACGATCCGCGACTTCGGGCCACAACATGATGGTCTTTGACGCGTCCACCACGCTCGACCGCGCGCCGAGATGTCCGGCAACCCCGAGTCGTCCAACGCTCTGCTCGAGGGCCGGCGCAATCTCCGAGAGGAAGTCCTCGAACTCTCCGTCGTTCAGCTCACCCTTTTTCAGGAGACTTCCCTCGCTGGATATATGGCCATCACCGCTTCTCTGTCTGCTCCGACGCGGGTGGGCTTACCCATCCCGCGAACTAAGATATCCACATTCGCGGCGGGACGTCTCCTAGCTGAGCGGTCCGAACAGAGCGTCGAGGCTGCTGTTCAGATCCGTTTCGAGATCGATCGGCAGCTCCGCGGAGGCGGCGTTGCCGTCGACTCCGCCAAGCGCATCGCGGAACTCGCCGAAGTAGAGTCGGACGAGACCCAGCGTGCTCTCGCGATCGAATGCCGCGAGAAGCAGACATTCCTTTCCGCCCGCGGCACACGCTCCCATGAATACTCCCTGGCTCCGTCCACCTTGATGCAGACCGACGAAGGGGCGACCACCAAGCTGTCTGCCCAGCTCTCCCCCCGAGGCGTTGATCGCAGCCGCCAGTGCACAGGCCGTCATCACCTCCGTTGCGCTCTGGAACCCGAACTGGCCCAGGACCTTTCCATCGGCACGGAGAACGATCGCGCGCTGCACGCGAGAATCCTGCACGAATCGCCTGAGCGGCACATCCAGCCACGCCGCACTCACCGCTCCCGCTATCATATCTGCTCCGCCGCATTGAGCATCTCGAGGCGCAGTCTGCCGAGATTGATACTTCGATTCGTTACCGCGACGAGGACGATGTCGCCGCGCGCCGTGGCGCAAACGTGGCCGCGGTCAGCTTCGAGGCGCACGAAGGTGGCTTCACCGAGCCCCGCGTCGGCTGCCGCCTGCCGCGTTCTGCGGAAGAGTGAAGATGCGAGCGCTGCAGCAGGCTCCCATCCCTCGCCCATCCCGCTCGCGCCGGCGATCACCAATCCATCCTCGATGCCGACGAGCATCGCGCCGAGCACTCCCGGATAACGCTCGATCTGCGCGACGACGGAATCGTATTCGGTGATCATGCCACCTCCTGACGCCATGTGAGAGCGCGCTGGCCGGCGTGGTCGAGCAGCCGTCGAACGAATCCCATCGGTACCGCCGGCGCCGCCGCTACGAGGACGATCTCATCGCCCTCAGTGGGACCGATGGCAAGGTTTGCGTCCTCGCATTCGCACGAGATCGCGCGCCAGCTCCCGAGAGGGAGGTGGCGCATTGCCCTGCCCGCTTCCGCTCCGAGGCCGCCGAGAGCGGACCCGATCTCGGCGCTCACATCCCGCGCGAGGCTGTCGAGATAGATGCCCGCAATCACACCGCCCGCCCCGTCGAGGAGCAGCACTGTCTGATCGCCCTCTCCGATAACCTCGGCGAAGGCGTACGTCGCGCGCTCATCCATTGGCTGCCGCCTCCGCCGGCGCGGCTGCGACGACGAGACCGGTGCACGTCATTCCGTAGACGGTCCTCGCCACCTCGAACTCGCTCACACCCAGCGAGGCCGCGATGTCACGCAGATTTCGCTCTCCGTCGATCATCGTCAGCACCTCCCATTCGCCGGGCCGAAGATCGATCGGTGACTCCGATCCTTCTCCTGCCAGGGCCAGCCGCGGAACGACAAAAGCATCGGGCACACGGTCCGCCATCCGCGACCATTCATCGATCCTGCGCGCGCCCTCCATCAACAGGGACTCGGTGCTCACGCGGATCGCTGCATCGCCCTCGAAGTCATCACTCTCACCGTCGGTGAACGAGAAGCCGCCCTCCTTCCACGAGAACAGCTCGAACACCACGGTCTCGATCTGAAGGCGCATGTAGCGCTCGATGTCGCGCCGGGTGGCCGCTCCCTGCGCGACGAGGATCTCGCCCAGCCTTCGCCTGTCGCCGCGTCGCTGCGCGGTGCGGGCTTCGCGGATCTGCGGCTCGCTCACCTTTCCCGCCTTCAAAAGGAGGACGCCGAGGGTGTGCGGATTGTCACGCATCGTCGCGTGGACCACTGCCCCCGACTTGAAGTAGACGTGGCCCTCGTTGCCCCGAGCTACCGAGTGGACGCGAAGACGGCCGCTCTTCCGCGCCAGGTCCAGCAGCTGGAATACGTCGTGGATTCCGATGTCCTGAAGTGGTCCCTCGATTGCCACTAGCTGATCTCCAGACGCGCGATCCGGCTGTATTTCCTGGCAGCCGCGTGATTGGGGTTGAACTTGAGGACGCGGGCGAAGGCCGTCGCGGCGTCCCGGGTGCGCTTCAGATCGAGCAGCGCTTCGCCGAGCACGACGAGCGCCGCGAAGTGGTAGACGTTCGACCGGAGGAGGCCGACCACCCGTCGCAATGCGTCGCGTGGACGACCCATGGCGCGATGCACTGCCGCCAGCTCCACGGCTACGCTTTCGTCGGACGGCACAGCTCCGAGCGCTGCGGACAGCTCCTTTTCGGCGACATCGTAATCTCCGCGAGCAGCAAAGCAGCGGGCGAGGAGAACCATTCCTTCCTTCTCGTCGGCACCGCGTGCGATCGCGCGCCGAATTTCGGCCATCGCGCGATCGTGCAATCCCTTCGACAGGTAGTCGCGCGCGAGCGTGTAGTCAGGCACGGCGGCGGCGACAGTGCCGCCGCCGGGAATGGTCGCGCTGTTCTCGGGAGAATCCATCTCCAGCGTCATCGTGCGCGGGAGTGCGCGCGGGTCGAGCTGGTGGGCGCGACTGGCGCATTCAGTCGCACCCTCGGCGTCTCCAAGTCCGGTAAAGGCATGACTGAGATTGAGATGCGCCTGGGCCAGCATCGGGTCGGTCTGGATTGCGCGAACACACGCATCGCGCGCTCCGGCAAAGTCGCCGAACTCGAGCAGCACACGACCGATCCCGCTCCAGGCAAGAGCGTGCTCGGGATGATCCTGGAGCACGGCGCGATAGGCATCGAGCGAGAGCTGATAGTGGCCCTGCCGGAAGAGCGCCAGCGCGAGGTTGAGTCGCGCGCTCTCGAGCGACCGGTCGTCGCGCACCGCGCGCCTGAAGCAGTTCGTGGCTTCGCGCACATTCCCCGCGTCCCACAAGAGAGCGCCGAGGTTGTTCTGCGCTGCGGCGTAGGATTTTTCGCGCCCGATGCAGTCGCGGAACGTCTGCTCGGCTTCCGAGACGCGACCGAGAAGGTACAGCGCAATACCCCGTTGATTCAGCACCCGCGTCGGCGCCCCGCCGAGCCCGATCCGTCTCTCGCACGCGGCGAGCGCGTCGCTCGGCTGTCCGACATGCAGGTGCAGGCTCGCCATTGTCTCGAGCGCAGCGGGCGGATCCTCGCCGCAGTCGAGCGCCGCCCGGCATTCCCGCATCGCCTCGGCGTTGTATCCCTTGAGACGCAGCGCGAGTGCCAGGGTGAGGTGCGGGCTTCCGCCGGGCCGCGTCGTCTGTTGGCCGGCTTCCTGTCCGGAGCGCCCGGCACGCCCGGTGCCGCGCAGAGTGTCGAGCGAGAGATTCGCTTCCGCTCTCGACAGTCGCGGATTCAGTGCGACGGCGCGGCGATTGGCCTCTCGCGCCTCCTCATCCATTCCGAGGTCGCCGAGAATGAACCCGGCGAGGTAGTGCGCATCGGGATTGGCCGGATTGAGATCTATTGACCGGCGCAGAAATCGCAGAGCTTCCTCGCCGTTTCCTCGATTGTAGAGGATCTCGGCGAGAAAGAAATGAAGAACCGAGCTTTCCGGATCGTGCTCGAGCGCGCGGCGGAACTTCGCCTCGGCCCCATCCAGGTTGCCGGCGCTCTTCTGCGCGATCCCGCTTTCGACGAGTGCGCCGATGTCGTCCGGAAACTCGTCGAGGCGAAGCTCGAGCTCGATCGCCCGACGCTCAGGAAGTCCCGCTTCACCGTATGCGATCTCCAGATTCCGCCGCGCAACACGCATCCGCTCGTCGAGCGCGAGCGCGCGCGAGAAGGCGGCGATCGCCTCATCGAACATGCCGCGGCGGAAGTACAGCACGCCAAGATTGTTCTGCGCGCCCGGGTCGGCGGGATCTATTCTCCGCGCGAACGAGCGTAGTATCTCGGTCTCCGCCTTTGCGGTCATAGCATTCGCCATCGTCAGCCCAGCCGCACCGCGCGGAAGATCGCGGAGAAGGAATCGGGGTCTGGCAGCAGGAGGAAGAATCCGCGGAATCGCTCCCCCACTTCCTCGAACGAGAACTCCGTCTCCACGCTGCATACCGGAACGGCCTCCGACGCCGAAGCGTCACAGTGCACCAGGATCTCGCGCGTTGTCGCGATCCGGAGGCGCGGGGGCGTCGGCATCAGGTGCATTCCGAGGAATTCACTGAGGGCGGTCATGTACGCACCGCCGAGAATGTTGCCCGCCTCCTTGAGCGCCGATTCTTCCAGCGCATCGAAAGTCCATCCGCCCAGTCCCCGACGTCGCTCTCGGCGCAGCATCAGGTCGGCGAGCCGGCGGCCTGTATTTACCGGCAGCGCCAGCAGCGCCTGGCCATTGAGCGAGCCATGCATGTCCATCATCACGCTTACGATCGGCGCGTCGACGGGCGCGATTTCCGGTATCAGCTCCGCGAGCTGTCCGACGGTGACGGTGGGGACATCGATCATGATGCGGGCACCTGTCATCAATGACAGCGCAGTTGCCGCATGGCCCGCACCGATGTTCGCAACCTCCTTGAGCGCGTCGAGACGCGCAGGCGACAGCGACTTCAGGACGTTCACCGTCAGCGTTACTTCGGGGAGCTCGATCTTCTGCATCTCGCCGCCTATGCGACGCCGCGCGCATCGAGAATCAACGCCGGCGCTCCGTTTGAAAGGATGGTCGCCCCACTGAACACCCGCGGCATGCCGCGCGCGGCGTCGAACGGCTTCACCACGATTTCCTGCTGTCCGATGCACTCGTCAACGACCAGGCTGACGCGGCGCTCGGGGAGGTCGAGAACGACGACGTGTCCCGCTCCGTTGGCGCGGGGCGGGTATCCAAGCCTGTCGCGCAGGCGCACCGCCGGCATCTTCTCGCCGCGGATGGAGAGAACTTCGCGACCATCCTCGAAGCTCGACATGTCCGCGGTGAGGACCAACGTCTCGACGACGTGAGTGATCGGCAGTGCATATGTCTCGCCGGCCGCTCGCGCGAGGAGAGCCTGGATGATCGCGAGCGTCACCGGGAGCCGAATCGTTATCGTCGTGCCTTCTCCGGGCGCGGTCGCCAGCTCGACCGATCCGCCGAGTGATTTCACCTTCGTGGCAACGACGTCGAGCCCGACACCGCGCCCCGACATCCGGGTGACCGTCGACGTTGTCGAGAATCCGGGCCGCGCGATCAGCTCGAGGATCTCGGCTTCCGTCAGCGCGTCCTTGGCCGGTGGCACGAGTCCGGCGGCGCGCGCATTCTCGAGAACCTTTCTGCCGTCGATACCGCATCCGTCGTCGGTGACGTGAATGACTACCGCCCGGCGCTCGCGCTCCGCCGAAAGAACGAGCATTGCCGTCGGCGGCTTGCCCGCCTTTCGCCGTTCGGCGGGGGACTCGACGCCGTGATCGACCGCGTTCCGAAGGAGATGCATCACTGGATCGCCGATCTCGTCGAGCACCGACTTGTCCACCTCGATCCCGGTTCCCCTGAGCTCGAACACCACCTGCTTGCCAAGCTCGTGCGACGTGTCGCGCACCATCCGTTCGAACCGCTCGAACGCCTGCCCGACGGGGACCATCCGGCTCTTCGTGATCTCGTCCTGGAGGCTGCCGATCAGCCGCGACGCGTGCGACATCACATCCACCAGCTCCTGCTGGCCGGCCTGTCGCGCAAGCTCGGCCAGGCGTCCGCGCGCAATCACCAGCTCGCCAATCAATGTCATCAGCGAGTCCAGGCGCTCTGCATCGACGCGGACGCTCCGCTTGCCCTCCGCGACAGGCAATCCGAAGCCGACGGCGGGAAGCGAAATGGCCGGCGTGTAGCGCGTCTCATGCGGCGGAGTGCGCGCGACAGCCGGCATCGCCGGCCACTCCATCGTCGGCATCACCACCGCGGCGACCTCGGGGTCGTTCGGGTCCGCCAGCTCCTCGAGCATCGCGACCGCCGCCGAGACGTCGGGGCTCGCGTTCGGATCGCCCGACACGAGAACGACCGCGCTCTCCAGCGTATCCACCGCCTCGAACAGAGTGTCGATCACCGCCGGCGACGGTTCGATCTCTTCGCGCCGCAGGTTCTCGAGCAGCGTCTCGAGCGCGTGCGACAAGTCGCGGATGGACTGGTAGCCCATCGCCGCGCCCATTCCCTTCATGTTGTGGACCGCCCGGAACAGCTCCGCGACGCGCTCCGGTCCCGCTCCCCGTTCGATGGCGAGGAGCGCATTGTTCATCTCCGTCAGCCGCTCCCGCGCCTCGGCGCGGAAGAGATCGGCATAACGCTGCGCGTTCACCTAGCCGAGCACACGCTGCACCGCCTCGAGCACCCTGCTTGGCTGAAACGGCTTGACCACGAAATCCTTGGCCCCCGCCTGAATCGCTTCGGCGACGAGAGCCTGCTGCCCCATCGCGCTGCACATCAGCACGCGCGCCTGCGGATCGAATTCCGTGATCGCCCGCACGGCGTCAATGCCGCCCATCTCCGGCATGATGATGTCCATCGTCACCAGATCCGGCTTGAGCTCCCTGTACTTCGCGACAGCCTCTGTGCCCGACTCGGCTTCTCCGACGACGTCGAGCCCGGCCTGCGTCAGGATGTCGCTGATCATC
>JBGPLS010000002.1:0-67384 GCA_041486565.1 Gemmatimonadaceae bacterium | reverse complement strand
TGGCAGTTCGGCCTCACAGCAGGGCGCTTCCGATTCAACAACGACGCGTTCTTCCTGCGTTCGTACGCGAATCGCTGCGGCCACGACGTGACGACCTTCCCCGGTGTGCGCGCAGGCTACTCGAATGCCTACTTCCGGCTGCGGGCGGACTACGCGTCGGCGTCGCGCTACAACACGTTCTTCCAGAACAAGAACAGCTGCGACAGCGGCGGTGAGGGGAGTGACAGGTCGAACAAGAACCTTTCCGTGACTCTCACGACTTTTGGCTGGTGAGCTCACCCTGCTGACGGTCTCTGCAAAGAAGGATCCCCGCAATCCACTCCTTCGTCTTACGATGGGGCCGTTCGTGAGGCTTAGGAAAATGAAACTCCAGCGTTCAGGACCATCCGAGACCAGATGCGACGAATCGTACTTATTTCGCCCGGCGCAGTGAAAACTTTGGTGACCTGGCGGAGATCAGCTCGGCAACTGCCTTGGCGATCGATGCCGCGTCCATTCCGTACTCGTGGCGCAGATACTCCTGGCTCCCGACCTTGGACGAGAAGCCCGCGCGCAGTCCGATGCGGCGGAAGAACTGCGGTGTCACTCCCGCTTCGAGACAGGTCTCGGCCACCAGGCTTCCCAGCCCGCCGTCGATCGTGTGCTCCTCGACGGTCACGATGCCGCCGGTCTCCCTGCAAGCGCGGATAATCGCTTCGGTATCGAACGGCTTGATCGTGTGGACGCTCAACACGCGGCATGCGATACCCTGTTCGACGAGGCTATCGGCAGCCTCGAGCGCGGCACCGAGGATGCCGCCGGTCGCGGCGAGCGTGATGTCGGCCCCCTCGCGCACCTTGCGCGCCTTCCCGATCGAGAAGACTTCGCCCGCGCGGGCGGTCGCCGGCGCCGATGACTTGTCGAGGCGCAGGTAGCAGGTACCCTTCGTCTCTACGAGCTGCCTGGTGGCTTCACGGGTCTCCCACTGGTCGCCCGGCGCCACGACAGTCATGTCGGGCAGCGCGCGCATTATCGACAGATCCTCCGTCGCGTGGTGCGAGATGCCGAGCGGCCCGTAGCTGAATCCGCCGCCGACGGCAACGACCTTTACGTTCGCATTGTGATAGCAGGCGTCGTTGCGAATCTGCTCGAGACAGCGGAGCGTCGAGAAGTTTCCGATCGAGTAGGTGAAAACGACCCGGCCATCCAGCGCCAGACCGGTGGCGAGGCCGATCATGTTTTGCTCGGCGATGCCGACGTTGAGGTACTGCTTCGGAAAATCCGCGGCGTACCCGTCGAGCACGCGGAAGCCGAGGTCGGCAGTCATCAGAAAGATCCGCGGGTCGGAGCGAGCGAGCTCCGAAAGCTGCCGTACGAAGTTGTCTCTCATTCGTCGGAGATGAGCTCGTTGAGCGCTTCGTCGTACTCCGATCCGCGTGGCGTGCGGTAGTGCCAGAGCACGCTCCGCTCCATGAACGACACGCCCTTGCCTTTTACTGTGTGGGCGAGGACACACGTCGGCTTCCCGGCCGTCTTGGGCAATCCCGACAGATTCGTGTACAGCTCGTTGTGGTCATGGCCGTCCAGCTCGATAACGGACCAGCCGAATGCCTTCCACTTGTCAGCGAAGGGTTCGAGCGCAAGCGTTTCCGCCACTGGGCCCAGGCTCTGGATCTTGTTGTAGTCCACGATCGCGATGAGGTTGTCGAGCCGGTGGTGGGCGGAGAACATCACCGCTTCCCAGGTCGAGCCCTCGTCACACTCGCCGTCACTCAACAGCACGAACACCCTCCGGCTTGCATCGTCGAGCTTGGCGCCGTAAGCCATTCCGGCTCCCACGGGCAGTCCGTGGCCAAGCGACCCGGTTGAGAGCTCAACACCCGGGACGCCCCGGTGGCTGACGTGACCACTCAGGACAGAGCCGTCGGCGCAGTGCCTTTCCAGCCATTCGATGGGGAAGAACCCGCTTTCCGCAAGGGCAGCATAGATCCCGGCGCCTGCGTGGCCCTTGCTGAGAATGAATCGGTCGCGATTGGGCTGCGTCGGATTGCGCGGATCGATCCGCATGATCCCGCCGTACAGGACGGCGACGATGTCGGCCATCGACAGCACTGAGCCGACGTGCGAGCTGCCGCCGAGGTTTGTCATACGCACCGCATGCCTCCGGATGCGCTTGGCCAGCTCCTCGGTGGCGGTTCGCTGCGCGATCCGCTTCTTCGGTTGCTGTTGAGCAGCCGCCGCTGAATGGTCCATCAGGCGGCCACCGTTGCGTAGAAGTCGCGGATCAGCTCCGCGATGTATCCCACTTCGTCGTCTGTCACCATCATGTTCATTGGAAGCATGAGGCAGCGCTCGAAAAGCCGCTCGGTTGCGGGAAGTACGACGTCGAATCCCAAAGCCTTGAACTTGTGGACCGGAGTTCCACCCCATTGCAGAATCGTGCCGACTCCATTCTCGGCCAGATGTGCACGGAGCTCGTCCCTGCGGTCGGCATCGATCTCGTAGTTCTGGAAGACGTCGAAATGATCGGGATCGGAATCTGGCCCCGGCGGAAGCTTGACCTCCGGAATACCGGAAAGTAGCTCGTCATAAAGCCGCGCGATACTGCGCCGCCTGGAGATGATCTCGTCATAATCCCTGAACTGAGCGTGCAGTATCGCGGCGTGCATGTTGTCGAGCCGTGAGTTGAAGCCCCACATTTCGACCTCGCCCTTGTCGTTTCGCCCGTGGTCGCGGAGCAACTTGATACGGCGCGCAACCTCGGCGTCACTCGTGACGACCGCACCGCCGTCACCGAAACATCCCAGGATTTTCGCCGGATAGAAGCTGAACGCGGCGGCGATTCCAAACGACCCGGCCGGTCGCCCTTTGAATTTGGACCCGAGGGCCTGCGCGGCGTCCTCGATGATCATGAGGTCGTTGTCCCGCGCGATTCGCTCGATTGCATCCATGTCGCACGTACGCCCATTGAGCTGGACGGGCATGATGGCACGCGTACGCTCGGTCACGGCCACTTCAACCGCCGCCGGATCGATGAGGTGGTCCGGGCCGCAGTCGACCGGCACGGGTACGCCACCTACGTGGGCAACCGACGCTGGCGTTGCGACCATCGTATGAGACGGGAAGATGACTTCGTCGCCTTGTCTGAGTCCGGCAGCCCTGAGAGCGATTATCAGCCCATCGGTAGCGTTACCCACCCCAAAGGCGTAGCCGACCCCAAGAAACTCGGCGAGGGCCTCCTCGAACTCCGCCAGGTCGCGCTGCTGGATAAACGCTCCGCGACGGATGACGTCGCGGATGATCTCCAGGAATTCGTCTTCACGGGCCGCAAAGGCGCCGCGATAATTGAAGAAGGGAATCGCGACCCGTTCAATCGTTGGATTCACCATTGGTCTCTTCGAAGGCGAGGGAGACACCGGGTTACTCGATCACAGCGTAAGCAATGTAAGGGTCCCACTCAAGACGCCTCAACCTCAGACCCGTCAACAGATCGTTCTCCAGAGCGGCCAGGGTCTCGCCCGGCCAGATGGGATTGTCCAGCTCGTCGAACGCGACTATCGCACCCTTTGGCATCCGGGGCAGAAATGCCGACAGAGCGGCGCGTGTCGGCTCGTATAGATCGCAATCGATGAACAGCAGGCTCACGACAACGTGCGGATGCGACTGAATGAAAGCGGGCGCGGACTTTGTGAGATCGCCGGCAATGAGCTCTACCTTCGGCAGGTGTCCGAGGAACCGGTCGCGGTCGTATTCCTCGATGAGCTGCAGCAGCTCAGCGTGGGACGAAGCCCTCAGCTCGCCGACGGCCGGCGCTGCGAAGTCGCTTCGATCCTTGTCGCCAACGGTGGGGAAGCCCTGAAACGTGTCGAAGCCATATATCCGACGCGTGAGATTTTCCGGCTCGAGGATCGCGCTGAGCTTCGCCCACGTCATGACCCCGAAGCCGCGGAACACTCCACACTCGACAACCGATCCCTTTACCGGCAGCACGAGCTTGAACAGCTCGTACATGGCGAGAAATCGCTTGAGATGCTGGCGGCGAACATATTTCGGAAAATTCTGGAGCTTGATCTCGACCGAATCGGCGCACTCGTTGAAAATGCGCTCGATGTTTTTCCCCACCTCGATCTCTGAAGGCGTGCGCAGGTCTTTCAATTCCTGAGGGGTCGGATTACGGCGCCCAGTGTCTGCGCGATGATGGAGAGATCGCCGCTGAACGAGCGAGATCTCACGTATTCGAGGCTGAGCCGCATCTTCTCCGGATGGATTTTCTCCATGTAATCCCTGTCAGGGTCGGTGCTGCCTTTCAGAATTTCACCCTCGTCCGCGAAGCGCAGTGAAGCGTAATCGGTTATGCCGGGTTTGACGCTCAGCACGAGCCGTTCCTCAGGCGTGTAAAGATCCACGGCCCACTGAACCTGCGGTCGCGGCCCCACGATGCTCATCTGGCCAATCAGTACGTTCCAAAGCTGCGGCAGCTCATCGAGTTTGTTGGCCCTCAAGAAGCGTCCTACGCTAGTCACACGCGGGTCATCCTCGGGAGTCGTAGAGCCGCCAATGGCCTCTGCGTTCGTGACCATCGAACGGAACTTGAGAATGTTGAACCGCCGTCCATTTACGCCCACGCGCGCGCCCTTGTACAGCACGGGGCCCCGTGAGTCGAGCTTGATGGCCGCCGCCAGACATGCAAGAACCGGCGACAGAACAGCGAGCCCGAGCGCCGAGCCGAAGATGTCGAATGCGCGTTTCATTGCGAGGTAGGCGGGAGTTGCACCCTCAGACTGTGCGCCGAATAGTGTCACTTTTCCTGAACCTCGTCAAACCTGCCGTTTGGCCAACGTCGGGTCGTTGCGAGGTTTCGCGCGGTATTCGAGCGCGTCGTCGTCACCGGCCTTCAACTCCCGTTTGTCGCCGGTGCCGGCCATGCCCGGAGCCGTCCTGCACCGGGCCATGGTTCCCTCAACTTCTGCACCGGAGCAGTGCCCATCGCCAAGCGGAGGAGCCCACCGAGCAGACCAATCCCGTGAAGGAAATGATAAAGAAAAACAGCGATCGGAACGAACAGCACGTGACGCGGCTCTCGATAGCGGATGGCCTGCTGGATCCCGGTGAAGAGAGCCATCGCGAAGTAGAGAGCCATGATCGAGCCGAAGATCATCCGGATCGTTGAAGAAAAAGGGCTGAGCGCCAGGCCGATGAGAACTCCGGCAGCGAACAGCCCGGTGATCGCGTGCCGGGGCGCAAATGCGTACGGAGCGACGTACCACAGATACGCATTGTACGGGGCCTCGTAGACCACCTGCTTTTGAATGAACGAGCGGAAGTCCGGCTGCGGGAAGTATGTCACGCGGATGGCGGGGTTTCGCCAAACGCAACCGCCGGCAGCGATGATCCGCCGATTCATCTCGTAGTCCTGGGCGCGGACGAGTCGCTCATCGAACGGCCCCAGTCGGGAAAAAAGATCGCGACGAAAGCAGCCGTACGGCACGGTGTCGGCCGGCCCTTCCGCGGCGCCGGTCCGGAAACCAGAGTCTCCGACGCCGAACTTGTGCGTCGTGAGTGCCTGAATCAGCGCCGATTGGTACCCCGTGCCGCGCAATTGGGTGATGACAAGGCCGCCGGCATTGTCGCACCCGGTTCGAAGCGACGTCTCGAGGGTCAGGGCCAGGTAGTCTCGCGGATATGACGCGTGCGCGTCCAGCCGGACGACGTATTCTCCCGTCGCAATCCTGAGGGCTATGTTGAGCCCCGTTGACTGAATGCGCTTTGGGTTGTCGATCAACCGAATGCGGGGGTCCGCCTTCGCCAGCTCGAGGACAATTTCCCGGGTACCGTCAGTCGACCCGCCGTCGATGACGAGGATCTCCCGAATATCCACCCCGGCAGGGATATCAAAAGCGAAGATCGACTCGAGGCATCGGCGGATGAAGTCCCGTTCCTCGAGGCAGGGAATTAGAATCGAAATCGAAATCATGTGACAGCAAGATGACCGCATTTGCCGGGCTTGTATATCCCCGTTGTGCAAGAGACATTTGGACGTGACATCGATTGAATTCTCCGTCGTCAGCGGATCGAACGAAGACCTGATCATCGCTTGCATCGAGTCGCTGTATCAGAGTTTCAACCAGACGAGCCATCGGTGGAGCGTGACCGCGACATGCAACAATCCGGGCACCGATCTGGACCGGCGGCTCGAGCAGAGGTTCCCCAGGATCAGGGTCATCAGTAACGTTGCGCCACGCGGATTCGCGGCAAACCACAATACCGTTCTACGCGGGTCCAATGCCGATTACGTGTGGCTCCTCAACGATGACCTCGTCTTCCACGCGGATACAGTCAGCCGCGTTACCGAGTTCATGGAAGCGCCCGGCAACGCGCGAGTTGCGGTAGTCAGCCCACGGCTTCTCAACACTGACGGATCGCTGCAGCCGTCAACGTACAGCTTCCCGTCAATGCCGCAGACGCTCCTCGCTCACTCGGGCATTCGTGAGCACCGCGTGGTTGACCGCCTGGTTGGCGCGGTGGCTCCGATCCTTCGTTCCCGGGTCGGTTCATCCCGCTACTGGAGCCATGATCGGACGATCGAAGTGGATACGCTGCGCGGCGCATGCGTCGCCGTAAGAATGAAAGCGGTGCGTGAGGTCGGACCGATGACCGAGGTTGCCCTCGTGGGTGCCGAGGAAATCGAATGGCATCGCAGATTCAAGGACGCCGGCTGGAAGGTTGTCTTTCTCGCCGACGCCACGGTCACCCATCATGGCAGCCAGTCGGTGGAGTACAGCGCGCAGCACAGTCCCGAGTACCTCAAAGGAGCCCTGTCTTATTTTCGCGGGAGCGTTTCGCGGATATCCTATTGGGTGTTCTGCGCATCACTCCTATCGATGTTCGGGACGCGGCTGGGAATTGCGCGAATCCAGCGGGACCCAACCGACATGGCGGTAGCTCGGCGATGCATTCGCATCACGTGGGACGCGTTGAGAGCGGAGCTATAGTGCGTCGGTGATTCGGCTACTCCGGCTTTACAAGCTCAAAAGCGAACTGCCAACTCCACAGCTGGAGTCCCGGTATTCGCGTCGCAACCGAATCGATCACGCGGCCGGCAGAGAGAAGACCGCGACGGAGACGACCGCTCGGCAACAAGGTTGCGAGAGGCGCTGCCATAAGAAAGAAACGGACATTTTCCACCTTGAACCATCGCTTTGCGAGATTCAGGTCGCGCATCGTCAAAATGTGCTGTTTTTCCCAGTTCGTTCGCAGTTCGGGCGTCCGGTCGCGATAAAGCTGAATGAAAGGATTGTAGCCCAGTGCCTCCACGCCAAGTATGCGTCCGCCGGGACGCATCACTCGTGCAAGCTCCGGGTAGGCCCGGGTCAGGTCCAGGTGATGCAGCATTCCGGAGCACAGGCATGAGCTAAAGCTTTCCGAAGGAAGCTGCGTGTCCTCGCAGTCCCGCTGAAGAAAGTGCGTCCGGTCGGCGACGCCGGCGATCGAGGCATTCTCCGCCGCATTTCTTATCGAAGTCTCGCTGATATCGATTCCAACAGCGACTTCAGCGCCGGCCTTCGCCGCTCTGATGGTATATCTGCCATCGCCACAGGCGTAGTCGAGGAATGTCGCAGGAGGCATCCTCGCCCACCGTACGAGCCATGCCTCGATGTAGTCGGAAACAATCGATGCTGCTTCATAAAACCGGTGATTGGGCGACGTTCCATGCTGTTCGTTGACATGCCCCTGGCGATGAGCGTCATGAAACTCCGCTTCCTCCCGTTTTCTCGTTTCGAGTTGCGCGACCCAGGAATCGCCCAATGCGACGCCCTGCGAGTTGATCCATTCTCGCAATCGAAAAGCTTCGTTATCGTCGCTCGTCGTGATCATCAGAAGGCGTTGACATCTGAGGAACCAGGGGAGACTGCTGACAAGCTACAATCCAGACCGCACGACATGGCTGTTGGCTCTTGCCGGATCAAATACTCCGCGCTCTCCGTCGAACAAAGTGCGGCAAAGTCGATACCGCTTTCCGGAACCGTGCGCTCTCCGGGTCCGCGCGCTCGAGGCGGCGCCTTGCCAGGTCCGTCAGAAGCACTCCGAGTGACAGGAAAACAAGACTCACGACGGCAGCAATCCCGGCCTTCAGGATCACTCTCTTCCTCACCTTCGGCAACGTCGAGGGCAAGGGGTCCTGGACGACCACCGTCGGAGTTGCCTCAAGCTCACGGGCGTAGGCTGCTTCGCGATCGGTCGCCGCCTGTGTGTAGACCTGCTGAGCGAAGCTGATGTCACGATTCAAGCGGTCACGCTCGACGCCGGCAACGGAATATGCGGGCGCCGCCCGGTTCTGGTCGCTGAACTGGCGTAACCGTTCTTCGGCGTTGGTCAGCGCCGATGCCGCATTTTGCACGCGGGCTTCCTGTGCAATCCTTAGTTGCTGCGCCTGCGCTCTTGAGGTCCGCACGAAAATCTGGCTAGCGCTGTCAACAACACGCGACGCAATGAGCCGGGCAAGACTACTGTCGGGATGCTGGATCGCCACATCGATTGTGCCGGTTTCCTTGTTGGTCGTCGTAGTCAGCAGCGTCTCGAGATGCTTTGCGACCTCTTCTGCGTCATTACGATCGTATTTTTCGCCGAGCACGCGGTCGATGATACGCTCGCTGCCACCGGGTTTGACCGACGACATCCCAACTCCGGCGAGAACTGCGCGCGACTGGATCAGCTCGACCATTCGCGCTGGAGTCAGTTGATAACCCTGCTGCAAGGTCGCGCCGGCCAGCGCTGCGATGCCACCCAGCGCGGAGGAAGAGCGATTGTTGACCACAGGCGTCAGCGACAGTTTCGCTTTGTATTTCCTCGCGGGCACGAACGCTGCCACACCCACGATAAAAGTGAGAACGATGACGCCGAGCGCAATCTGCCTGCGCTTCTCAATGAGGGGCGTGAGTAGTGTCAGTGCATCAACGCCTTCCTCTGTGTATGTCTCACCTAGCCGTGCTGACAATTGGATCCCTCATGCCGCCTTGAATTGGCGCACCGCGCGCCAGTTGCGAATAAACACCTCGATGACGCCTTTCGCCACTACTGCAGCGGCGACGTTGTTCTCTCGATCAGGGGTCGCGCCTGAGCAGCCCTTCTCCATGTTCGAAGGATCCAGACAGCGACTGCCATTGCCATGACAGCAGCGATAAGGCTGTTATAGACCCAGAACCAGGTGATCGGCGTCCAGAGCATCGTGACGTAGACA
Organism: Gemmatimonadaceae bacterium; assembly: GCA_041486565.1. Taxonomy (GTDB): domain Bacteria; phylum Gemmatimonadota; class Gemmatimonadetes; order Gemmatimonadales; family Gemmatimonadaceae; genus UBA4720. The sequence goes on along the minus strand of JBGPLS010000002.1, from coordinate 58,167 downwards.
GCCACCAGTACCGGCACGGCTCCCCATCCACCTCGGCTGACAAGTCGGAACGCTGCGCCTCCCGTCGCCCCCAGAGCGATCAGAACAGCGAGAGCGCCGGGAATCGTGAAGTCTTCGATCAGGGGCCGAAACCCCGTAAAGATATTGCTTGTCTCGCCCGCTATGAGCTCCATTGGGTTATCGAACAGTCCCGGGACGCGACGACCCAGTCCGATCATGTCCAAAGGCCCCGCCAACGTATAGCCGCCGAGAGTGGGTTCGATTGGCTGGTGCCAGTAGTCGGTGAGCCAACCCGAGAAAACGCTCATGTGACCGAAGGTCGCGGTCACCAGCTTGACTTGAACGAGTCCGAGGAGCGACAGGTCGGTCGAAGCGTACCGAGAGAGGCCGATGCCGAGAAAGAAAACGGTAGCGGTTCCGCCGATGACCATGGCCGTCACGATATGACCGCGGGTAAAGACTCCGAGACGCCCCAGCCGAAGACGAGTTGCGAAATAGCCGGACAACCACAGACTCGCGCTGAAGAGTATTGCTGCCTTGGTAGTCTGAAGCAACGTGACAACGATGGCCGGCAAAATGCTCGACAGCGCGAGCAGCTTCCATTTCCACTGGCGCCGGAGCACATAGACTATCCCTCCAACCGTTGGCGCGAGGTACACGAACGGGAGGAGAGCTCGACTGGCCGCCGGAGCTACGCTTTCTACCTCTCCAAGCCGGGAGGAATATGTCTCACTTGCAAATGAGACCAGCCGCTCAATGCTGAACAAATCACGGAGCGGAAATCCGGTGCCCGAAGCGAACGCGACGCTCGAGCCGAGGCCAAGGATGAGTGAGACGAGCATGATGGCACTGAGGACCGATCGCTCGAGCTGGCGCGGGACAGGGGGTTCCGGCGGGTGATACGTCTTGAAACCGCGATTACCAATCACCGCTCCAGCGCTCACGCAGATACTCGCCAGGATGACCCACGCCATCGCCGCAGGAGCGACTGGCTCTCGTGGCGCGAAAAGTAGCGGCGAGATCCCAGCCATGCACCACCAGAGAGCAAACAACGCCCCGGGGTTCAGCCAGGTGCCCGCCACTGCTCTCATGAAGGCCGCCCATGCGATTAGAGCAACCGACAGGATCAACGCGCCCGCAGTCGGCCCGGCTAACACGGTCGCGAGGTCACGAGTGGCGCGCCAGGTGACTGGGATTCGCGAGATACCAGTCCACGGTCTTTCGAATTCCAGATGCGAAGCTCTCGCGCAGCTTCCATCCGAGCTCGGTCTCGATGAGCGAGCAATCGATCGCGTATCGGAAGTCATGACCGAGCCGGTCGGTCACCGAGGTCAGGAGGTCGCCGTATTTCCCATTTGCCCGTGGGCGCAGCTCATCGAGTATTTCACAGATCTGCCGCGCGATGTCGATGTTTCTCCTCTCGCTTCGTCCGCCGACCAGATACGTCTGCCCCTCGCGCCCGCGGCGGATGACAGTATCGATCGCATCGCAGTGATCGGCTACGTAGAGCCAGTCGCGGATATTCAGTCCCGCGCCGTAGATCGGAATCGGATTGTCCGCGAGCGCCGAGCGAATGACGGTCGGAATGAATTTTTCGGCGTGCTGGTACGGGCCGTAGTTGTTCGAGCAGTTGGTCATCGTCACCGGCAGCCCGTACGTGTGATGGTACGCGTTCACCAGGTGATCCGATCCCGCCTTGCTCGCAGAGTACGGCGATCGCGGAGAGTACGGCGTCCGCTCGTTGAAGGCCGGGTCCGACTCGGTGAGGCTTCCGAAAACCTCGTCGGTCGAGACGTGGTGAAATCGAACATCCTTTCCGTCACCTCTTGTCAGCCACGCATCTCGGGCTGATTCGAGCAGCGTAAAGGTCCCGACGAGATTTGTCTCAATGAACGGTGCCGGCCCGGAGATCGACCTGTCCACATGAGACTCGGCGGCAAAGTGCACGATGGTGTCAATCGGACGTCCGCGGATCAGCTCATCCACCAGCTCGCGGTCGGTGATGTCGCCCTTCACGAAGTCGTGTCTCGGATTCTCGATGACCGCCGAGAGGTTGTCGAGCGACCCGGCGTATGTGAGCGCGTCGAGCGTCGTGACGAGGAGAGTGGGGTCGGCCGCAAGAACGTACTCTACGAAGTTGGCGCCGATGAAACCGGCGCCGCCGGTGACGAGCACGGACTTCGGTGAGTGAGCGGTCATCTACGTTCCAGCCAGCGTGCTACGCACCGAGTTGGCGATGCAGTCGTGCAGCGCTTCCCGCCACGGGCGAGGAACGACACCGAAACGCTCCGTGAAGGTCGCCGTGTCGAGAATAGAATTGGCGGGACGGCGGGCAGCTGTTGGAAACTCGCTTGTCTTGACTGCGACGAGTCGCGGCGAGTAACCCTCGCCAAGAGCGGTGGCCTCTTCGAAGATCGCCCTGGCAAAGCCGAACCAGCTCGTCTCGCCTGTGTTTGCGAAATGGTAGGTGCCCGCGACCGCCCGGTTCTCCAGCAGGTTGGCGGCGACGACCAGCAGGGCGTCGGCGAGGTCGGCCGCGGACGTCGGCCTTCCGATCTGATCGTCCACGACGCGTATCTCGTCCCGCTCGGTGGCCAGTCTGAGCATCGTCCGCACGAAGTTGTGACCTCGATGACTGAACACCCATGACGTACGGACGATCACGTGCGAGTGGGTCTCCTCGCGAACGGCGATCTCCCCGGCGAGCTTGGTCTTCCCGTAGACGCCAATGGGTGAGGTCTCCGCGTCCGGTGCATATGCATTCGGTCCGTCGCCGCCAAATACATAGTCGGTGGAGATGTGAATGAGCGGAGCCAGACCGGCGGCTGCCTTCGCGACGTTGCGGGTGCCTGCCGCGTTGACGCTAGCGGCAATTTCCGGCTCGGACTCCGCGCTGTCCACGGCAGTGTAGGCCGCGCAGTTGACGATGACATCAGCACCGAACCGGCGCACCGCCCGAGCCACTGCGTCTGCGTCGGTGATATCGAGATCGGTGTGCGACAATGAGAGCACTTCCCAGCCGGCAGAACGAGCGCGGTCGCTGACCTCGCGACCTGTCATGCCTCCGGCGCCGGTGACCATCATTCGCTTCATCTACGCGACGGGAAGATCGCTGCGATCATCGGCGAGCGGGGCGTACGCTGCGTCCTTCGGGGAGAGAAGTGGATTTTCCACCGGCCATCTGATTCCAATGCGCGGGTCGTTCCAAGCGACGCCGCGATCGTCCGCCGCCTCGAACGGAACGGTGCACTTGTAGATCACGTCGGCCACATCAGACATCACGCAGAACCCATGGGCGAAGCCCGCCGGCACCCAGAGCGACGTGAGGCTCTCGTCGCTCAGCTCGGCCCCGAACCACTTCGCGAAAGTTGGCGATCCGCGCCGGATGTCCACCGCGACGTCGAAAATCTTTCCCCGCGCGACGTGAATGAGCTTTCCCTGAGGATGCTCGAGCTGGTAGTGGAGACCCCGCAGGACTCCCCGCCGGGAGCGGCTGTGATTGTCCTGCGCGAAATGCTCAGCGATTGGAGTGCCGGCGAGATGACGAGTGCTGAACGTCTCCAGGAAAAAACCGCGATCGTCTCGAAAGATTCGTGGCTCGACGATCAGCACGCCGGGCAGAATGGTCTCGATTACGATCATCTTGCGGGTCCGGAGCTGTCAAGAAGTGACATTAGATAGATAGCGTAAGCACTTGACCCTAGACTCTTTGCAAGTTGTCGGATGCCATCGTCATCGACATAGCCCATCCGGTACGCGGCTTCTTCCGGAGAGCCGATCTTGAGTCCCTGTCTCTCCTCTACCACCGCGACGAAGTTCGATGCTGCCAGCAGGGCGTCGTGTGTGCCGGTGTCGAGCCACGCCACGCCGCGGCCGAGGGTCTGAACTGTCAGCGTGCCTTTGTCGAGGTAGAGACGGTTGAGATCGGTAATCTCCAGCTCGCCCCGGGGAGATGGCTCGAGGTTACGCGCCAGCTCGACTACGGAATTGTCGTAGAAGTAGAGGCCGACGACCGCATAAGACGACTTCGGCGCGCTCGGCTTCTCTTCGATGCTCATCGCCCGTCCCTGGCTGTCGAATTCAACGACGCCATATCGCTCCGGATCCTTCACATGGTATGCGAAGATCGTCGCACCGGACGACTCGGCAGCGGCATTCTGGAGCTGCTCCGGCATTCCCTGGCCGAAGAAGATGTTGTCGCCGAGTATGAGCGAAGCCGTGTCGCCGCCGATGAAATCCGCGCCGATGATGAATGCCTGCGCCAGTCCCTCCGGCTTCTCCTGCGCTGCGTAGGAGAGCTCGATTCCAAATTGCCGGCCGTCTCCGAGAAGCTCCTCGAAACGGGGCAGGTCGGTGGGGGTGCTGATCACGAGGATCTCGCGGATTCCCGCCAGCATCAGCGTGGTGAGGGGATAGTAGATCATCGGCTTGTCGAAAACCGGGATCAGCTGCTTGGACAGCACTCGGGTCGCGGGCCAGAGTCTCGTGCCCGCTCCCCCGGCGAGAATGATTCCTTTTCGTGTCATGCAGTGCCCATCGTCATGCGGGTACCGTCGCAGGTGCCGCGAGCGCGCGCCGGCCCAGCCGGGCTTGCGTATCGCGAAGTGAGAGAATGCTCAGCAGCGTGAGCGCCGCGAGGAGGCTCAATGCCATCGACATGATGTCGGTTCTGAGAAGACAAAGCGTGACCAGGAGAACGAGCGTGACGATCAGATTCCGGCTGTTGAGCGCCCGCACGTCCATCGCGTCGAGAATGTTTCTGAGCAGAACGTACACGACATAGGGGATCGCGCCCAGCAGGCACGCCCTGAATATCGGAATTGCCGGCTCGAACTCCTTTCCAAAATACCAGCGCACGAAGGACGGGATGAGCAGCTCGCCGACTATCACGCCGGCGACTACGAGGACCATCCCGCCGACGAGCATGCGCACCATGAGACGGCGCAGACCGGCGAGATCTCCAATCGCCGCCTGTGCCGCTGCCCTCGGCATGACAACCAGTCCCACCGGGGCGAACACGCCCGAAACGAGCGCGAGCAGCGACATTCCCGCTGAAAACTGTCCGGCGGCGACGACACCGTGCGCGCGGAGAGCGATCAGCGCCGGGAGCGCGAAGAGACCGACAAGGGCGAAGTCGCCGGGCACTCGCGGAAGTCCGTACCGAAGGAGCAGCCGTAGATGCTCCACCGTGTTTCGCTCGGGACGTTCGTCCAGCTTTTCACGCATCAGCACGACGATGAGAGCCATTCCACTCGTCACGATCCAGGTCGCGCCCGTCGCCATCAGCACCACCGCGGCGTCGTGCGGAGCCAGGTAGAACGCTGTCACAGGCACGACGCCGTTGTTGAACAGCTGGAGCAGGTTCGCAAGCCGCATCTCGCCCCGGCCCCGAAATATTGCGTAGACAATCGTGTGGATCGCCAGGCCGCCCAGGGCAGCTGTGGCTGAGGGCACGAGACGCTTCATCGACACCGTGCCGAAGAACAGCGCCGAGGAAGCCTCGGGACGCACATTCATCAGCAGGATGACGACGAGCGAAGGGAGAAGACCCGCGGTGAGAGTGGCGACCGCGAACCGGCCCTCGGTGTAGCCAGGAAGTGCACCGGCGCGCGAGATAGCGATGTACCTCGGGGCAGCGATGCCAAGACCCATCACCAGCGGCAGGTACAAGAGAGCGACGGCGCGCCGCGTCAGCGTGTATTCTCCGAACCCGGCCGCACCGAGAAACTGCGCCGCGAGCTTGAGGAGCAGAATGCTCGCCGCCATGACGACAAGCTCGGTAATCAGGGTCCACGTGAGCTGAGCTCGCATCAGCGCATGTTGTAGCGTACGCCGACAATCGCGTTGATGTTCGCGGCATCGGCTATGTAATCCCTGTTGTAGTTCCGCACTAAGGTCAAGCCGGTCGTGACATCGAATGACCGGACGAGTCGTGTCATTTCGAATCCGATCGAATGCGTCACATCCATGGAGTTCGAATATTGATTACCGAATTTCTCAAACGTCCCGTTTTCCTGGTGCAGGTCACGAGTCCAGCTCAGAGTCCAGCGGCCCAGCTCGGAGTAATGATCCACCGCTACTGTCGAGCCGGCGGCCGCTCCCACGCCCACGTCCGCACCAAGGAGCTGCCCTCGCTGTGTGTGCCCCTGACGGATCAGGCCGTGAATGTAGATCTCGCCCTGAGGGCGATACCGCTGCAGTGTGGGCTCCTGCAGGTTTATCACCTCGAAGCGGCCCGTTGTCATGGACTTCGCATTGAGCGAGAACACCTTTCGCATCCCGATGTTGTAGAACCGGGAGTGATCGGGCTCCTGCAACAATTCGCGGGCGTCCTCGCTATAATCGTCGCGCCCGTATTCCGCGGATATCTCGACCCCGCTGTGAGGAAATACCCAGCGTCCAAAGATCTCCAGAAGCTGATTGTCCGCGATACCCCGCCCGCCGGACGAATCCGGCCGGAGGCTGTTCTTCAAGATGCCCCCAAAGGCTTTCGTCAGGTAGCTCCCCGGGATTCCGGACGAGGGCCAGATGGAATGAAAGAATCTCGCCCCTCCGAGCTCGAGCCCCGGGACGCCCCATGGCTGGGCCGTCAGGACGAATCCCGTCGTGAACCGCTTGCGACCGGGCTCTGCATTGCTCCTGAACTCGCTCGGTCCCGTCACGCTGGAGAATCTCGATTGTGCTAGCCTGCCCCACATTACGCTGCCGTGAAGCTTGGCGATCAGGATGTTGACGGGAGCACTTGATCCGACGAATGCGTGGGGAAATCCGGCCGCATTATTTCCCAGAAGGAGTGGGTAGTCCGTGCCGGGCCCCCAACCAATGTTGGCGGTGGACACGCCGAACGAGATTATCGGCAGATCTACACGAACCGTGCTTTGGCCAGGGTCGAGCTGAGAATAGGGCTCGTCCCCAAACCGCTGTGGAAGATCAACCCCGCCGAAGGTCGCGTTACCGAATGCCGCAGGGCCCGGTCGTCCTGTGGGCAGAATGAAGAAGTATCGGTTCTCGGCCCGGAACGCCATCGGGGCGATGGTCAGCGACGCGGGCCCCCAGCGAGCGGAGGCTCCGAGCTGAACTGCCGACGTGAGTCCACGGCCCGCCCAGACTGGTCCGTCGTTCGACCCAAAGGGAAATCCGGTGTTGTAGCGGAACGTTGCGTTGGGTCGGACGAAATCGTATTGGATTCCGTGAAAGTTCCGCGTTGAAGAGCGAAGTCGGTCACGCCAGGGATGTGCGCTGTCGCTGAGAATGAGATGGTCGAGCTCGCGGAAAGAGAAGGGGCGTGACGACCACGGGTAAAGGGGTACCAGTCCCATCGTCTGCAGATAGCGCAGATAGTTCTCCGGCTGGCTCCCGACGAAGATCTCCGACCGGAAGGAATCGCCGCCACCCTCTCCTGCCTGTGCGGAAGCGGCCGAAGCTATAAGAAGCGACACGGACGCGAGGCACTTCGTCACCCGGCCCGCACGTGTCATCCTGCGCCCTCGTCGGGTGCGGACATGATCTTTCCTCTCGCTCAAGGCAGAGTCATCGGTTATCGCTTGTAAACGTTGCTTTCGAGCGCGGAAATCTAAGTCCGGGAGGGAGCTGCTGGCACTCGCTTTGGGGAATGGGTCGCGACGAAACACTTTGTCATGTATCGCTTTCGCCGGAATAAGCGTTACTGTAGTCGGGCGACATTTCCCGCCAGCGCAAAACCGGAGGGACACCCGGGGGCCGCTTCCGCTATACTTCCGTCGGCATAACGTATGGGAACTGATTCAATGGCCTTTTGCAGGTTATCCAGATCCTGGTGCGCGGTCAAAACGTGACCGTTTCAAAGAAACAGGGTCGGCCGCACCGTTTGCACCCTCCCGCTGGGGAGTGGGCGCTGAATATCGCTTTCCTCGACCCACTGGCAGATTTTTTGCCCCAAGCCGGGTCGAGGCAGCACTTCAGATGTGTAGCGAGCGCTGTCGGTAAAGGTCCCGTAATCCTGGATCGCTGATGGCAAAACGCTCGGCCCTGGCAAAGCAACATCACCTGCGCCTTACATCCTCGCCCGCGCCAGCGATGGCATCGGGTCGTGCGGAGTCGCCGTTGCGCGTCCGCACGCGTCTGCGCGAGCGGCGGCCTGGCTCGGTCAAGCGACATACGGCGCGTATCGCCACCCGGCTGGGAGTACTTCTCGCCGGCGACGTGATGGCGATGGTCATCTGTGCCGCGGTTGCCAGCTTCGCTGCCAACGGACCTGTCCTCGGCGGATGGATCGCGGCGGAATTCTCCGAGGCCCTTCAAGCGAGCTACGGCGGTGGGTCGATCTTCGCGCCGGCGCTCTTTCTGAGCCTGGTCTTTACGGGTAGCTATAGCCGGCATAGAAGTCTCAACGGAAAGGCCCGCCTCCTCGCTGCGTCGGCGCTCGCCTGCGGGTTTGTTCTTTGGCAGTTGGTCAGCGGCGGTGACCTGGTGGGCGCCGTCTCGGTCTACCTGTTGACGACGACCGTCACCTGGATCGTGCTGCTCGGAGTCCGCGGCACGACCGAGAGGTTCCTCAGTAGAGTGTGGCCCGGAACGCGGGGAGCGGCGCCGGCGTTGCTCATCACCGACCGTCAGGAATCGAGCTTTCAGCTTGAACGCGCCGTTCTCGCCGCCGGCGGCGACTATTCGCTGGCCGGCTATGTCTCGATCGGCCCGCGCAGCTTTGAGGGATCGCTGGGATCGATCTGGGACCTCGCCGACATCATCGACGCGCATCACGCCGAAACCGTCGTGGTCTGTGAGCACCTGAACGATCAGGAGATCACCAGCGTTCGCGAAGCGAGCCTCGCAGCGGGTTGCCAGCTTCTTTATCCCGCGCGGGCGGTGAAGATCGCGGGAGTCCATCCAGCTCTCGTCTGGCACCAGGATCAGCCTTTCTTCGAGCTCGGCGCGCCTGTGCTCAAAGCGTCGGCGGTGATTCTCAAACGGATCGTCGACATTGTCGGGGCGACACTTGGCCTCGTTCTCCTGTCGCCCGTGTTCCTGATAATCGCCGTCGCGGTCCGGCTCGACTCGCCGGGCCCGGTATTCTTTACGCAGGATCGGGCGGGGCTCGGCGGACGTCGATTCCGGATGCTCAAGTTCCGCACAATGCGTGTCGGCGCAGACGCCGAGAAGCACACGCTGGCGCACCTCAACCACAGTGGCGACTCGCGGCTCTTCAAGATCCCCCATGATCCCCGCGTCACGCGCCTGGGCGCCTTGCTGCGCCGCTGGAGCCTCGACGAGCTTCCCCAGTGCTGGAACGTCCTCTGGGGCGACATGTCTCTTGTCGGTCCGAGACCATTTTTCGAGGCGGATTTCGCGACCTACCAGGACCATCATTTCCGCCGCCTCGACGCGAAGCCGGGCATTACCGGCTTGTGGCAGGTCAGCGGCCGGAGCTCGGTGGTGGATTTCGAGGACGTGGTGTATCTCGATCGGCAGTACATCGAGCAATGGACCTTCTGGCTGGACGTGAGCATCATGGCGCGCACCCTGCCGGCGGTCGTGCGCCGAACCGGCGCGTACTAACCAGGTACCTGGTACCCGGTACCCGGTACCCGGTACCTGCCGTGATTGCTTCCGTGTCCGGTTCCCACCAAATTGCAGGTCTGCTCGCGCCTTTCGCGCGAGCATTTCTTTGGTGAATCCATCGCCAGCAGCACGGTGCGCTGAGCGAGAAGTCTGGAGGCAGGTTTGAGAGTCTTCGTAACTGGTGCCGCGGGTTTTCTGGGAAGCCATCTGGCGGACGCATTCATCGCCAGAAACGACGAAGTTGTCGGCTGCGACAACATGATCGGCGGCGATCTTCAAAACCTTCCCGAGGGCATCGAGTTCGAGATGGCGGATTGCAACGATCTTCCCGCCATGAAGCGGCTCACGAAGGACGTCGACCTGATCTATCACGCCGCCGCGATCGCTACCGAAGGGTTGAGCGTGTTCTCACCCGCCCTCATCGCGACCCACGTCTACACCAACACCGCCACGGTGCTCGCGGCGGCGGCCAGCAACAAGGTCAAGCGCTTCGTTCACTGCTCGAGCATGGCGCGTTATGGCAATGGCCCCGTGCCCTACGTCGAGGATCAGCCGCTCGAGCCGGCTGACCCGTATGGCATCGCCAAGTACGCGAGCGAGCTGCTCGTTCGAAACGTCTGCGACACTCACGACATCGAGTACACGATCGCCGTTCCACACAACATCATCGGCCCCAAGCAGAAGTACGACGATCCATACCGGAACGTCGCCAGCATCATGATCAACCGAATGCTGCAGGGAAAACAACCGGTCATTTACGGCGATGGAGGCCAGAAGCGCTGCTTTTCGTTCGTCCAGGACTGCGTGAATCCGCTGATCAAGATGGGGACGCTTCCGAATGTCGTCGGGGAGGCAATCAATATCGGTCCCGACGAGGAATACCTGTCCATTCTCGAGCTCGCCCAGATCATCGCCGAGCTGCTCGACTTCAAGCTCGATCCGATCATGGTTCCCGACCGGCCGCGCGAAGTGCGCTATGCCACCTGCTCGGCCGACAAGGCGCGCCGTCTCCTCGGGTACCGCACAACGGTCACTCTTCGTGAAGGACTCCAGAGCATCATCGAATGGATTTCTGCGCACGGGACGAAGCCGTTCGACTACCATCTGCCGATAGAGATCGACTCGCCGCTCATTCCTGCGACGTGGACGTCGCGGTTGATATAAGAGCAGCGGCGAGAGGCCGGTCCGGCTCAGCGGCTGGTCGATGAGCGGCTCCGCGGCTCCAGGGCGGAAGCTTCGCATAGGCATGCTCGGGCTCTACGGAATGCCGATGGCAAAGCTCCATTTCACCGGCTTCGAGACCGGGTTCGGCGAGATCGCGCCGCGACTCGCAGAAGGCGGGCACGAGATCGTGATGTACTGCCGTCGCGGATCCTTTCCCGACGAGATGCGCGTTCCCGCCTACCGGGGCGTCAGGCTGGTGTACGTTCCGTCCCCCGGCGGCAAGAATTTCTCCGGGTTAGTCGCGACATTCTTTGCCGTCCTGCACGCGCTTACGGTCGGCCGCTACGACATTTTCTTCTTCGTCAACGTCGGCATGGGACATCACGCGGCCGTCTGCCGGCTGTTCGGCAGGAAGGTCGTGATGAACGTCAACGGCCTCGATTGGACCCGTGCGAAATGGGGCCCGGTGGCGCGGTGGTACTTCTACTCCGCGGCACACTCGGCGGTCCGATTCTGTACCGAGCTCGTTACCGACGCTGAGGCGATGCGACAGTTCTACCTCGAGCGCTTCCGCAAGGAAACGACGATGATAGCCTATGGCGCATATGTCGAGACGTCCCAGCGTCCGGAGCTGATTTCCCCCTTCGGCGTCGAGCGCGACGGCTACTATCTCATCGCCAGTCGGCTGATTCCCGAGAACCACGCTGATCTCATTGCCCGCGCATTTCTTCGGTCGGGCTCGTCGAAAAAGCTCGTAATCGCCGGCGGTGCCAACTACGACAGTCCCTTTCATCGCGAGCTGCGCGCGCTCGCTGGAGAACGGATCATCCTCACCGGCCACATCGACGACCAGGAAGTGATCCGCGAGCTGCATTGTAACTGCTTCGCCTATGTCCATGGCCACTCGGTGGGCGGGACGAATCCGTCGCTTCTCAAGGCGATGGGCTACGGCAATTGCATCCTCGCCCTCGATACTGTATTCAATCGGGAAGTATTGGCGGAGGGAGGATTTTTCTTTCCGCGCGACGAAGCGGTTCTTGGCTGTGAGATGCGGGCGCTGGAGGCGAACCCGGCGCGGGTCGCGGCGCTTCGCCGGATGGGACCGGAACGAATACGGATGAACTACACCTGGGAAAAGATTGCGAGCCAGTACGACGCCCTGTTCAGGGAAGTAGCAGCACGGTGAGCGGCACTCTGATCGGCCTCATGCCCGAGCGCCGCGGTCGCGAGCGGTGCCGACATGGCTGAGACGTGGCAGGTCACTCGGGGAAAGCGCATGCTCCTTGCGACCGTCGACGCCATCGCCCGTCCTCTGGCCGCGCTCGTCCTTCCGCGGCGGCAGCTCCCGACCGAGGGGATATGGAAGATTCTCGTCGTCGAGCTTTGGCACATCGGCGACGTCGTGATAGCGACCACCGCGCTCCAGGCACTGCGCGCGCGATATCCCGATGCGTGGATCACGCTGCTCGCCAAGCCACACGCCGAGGAAGTTCTGCGGGGAAGCGGTCTGATGGACGAGATCATCACGTTCGACTTCCCATGGACGGCGGAGACCGGCAAGTATCGTCTTTCGCGCTACGACCGCCGGGCAATGTCGGCGCTCTTCCGCCGCCTTCGCGATGAGCGCTTCGACCTCAGCGTCGATTGCCGCATGGATTTTCGAAGCAACTTCGTCACCTACGCGTCGGGAGCGAAGCGCAGGGTAGGATACGCATTCGGTGGCGGGAGCTTTCTTTTGACGGACGCGATTCCGGCGGCGCCCCGTGCTCACCACAAGGTGCGTGACTGGCTCAAGCTGATGGAAGCGCTCGGCTCGCAGCGAGGCACGCGGGCGATTACGAGAGCGGAGGATGGCAAGCCAATCGCCCCGCGTCTGGCACTCTTGCCCGAGGAACGCCGGGTTGCAGCGGCGAAGCTCGAGTCGATGGGCATCGCTCCGCGCGACCTCATCGTCGCCCTTCACATCGGAGCCAGTCATCCCAACAAGCGGTGGCCCCCCGAGCGGTTTGCCGAGGTCGCAGACTCGCTCGCAAGAAGCTACGGCGCACGCATCGTCGTCCTGGTGGATCCCGATGGAAGCGGCGCGCGCCTGCCGCTGCGCACTCCGGCGTGCTATCTCACGCCGTCCCTCCGCGAGCTGATGGCATTCATCGCGAGCTGCGATCTTCTCATCTGCAACGACAGCGCGCCGATGCATATGGCCGACGCGCTCGGCGTTCCGGTGGTCGCCGTTTTCACGACCGGCAATCCGCGCTGGTACGGCCCCTCGGGAAAGCACCAGAAAGTGGTGGGTAGGGGAGCGCCGCGGGGAAGCATGGCGAACGTCGCCGTCGCGGACGTTCTCGCCGCGGCCGAGGAGCAGGTGGAGCGCGCAATCATCGCGCGTGCGCGGGCCTATGGGCTGGCGGAGCGCGGCGGCGGGTGAAGCCGGGCCATATTCATTGCGATGCCGTTACACGAGCAACTGGTGCGCGCTTCATCAGATCAACTCTCGGTAAACATTGGCGGTGCCGGCGGCGGCCCGCTCCCAGGTGAAATGCTTCGCCCGCTCGCGTCCGGCCTCGGCGAGCGAAGCGCGATCGCAAACGGCGCGCACGATTCCCTCGGCGATATCGTCCACGTCCAGAGGATTCACGAGCACGGCCGCGCCGGCTGTGATTTCTGGCAACGCCCCGGCCCGGGCGGCAACAACGGGCGTTCCGGCCGCCATCGCTTCCACCGCAGGCAAGCCGAATCCTTCGTGCAGCGAAGGCAACGCGACACAGGATGCACCGGCATAGAGACGGCGGAGATCTGTATCAGAAACTCTGCCCAACACCTGAACGTGCGGTCCGGCAATCCCGGTGACGCCCCACCCGCCAGCGCCGGCAATGATCAGTCGCTCGCGTAACCCTCGTCCGCGGGCGAGCGCGACCGCGGCAATCAGGCGCTTCAGATTCTTGCGCGGCTCCGGCGTTCCGACGAAGAGAACGTAGGGATCGCCGCCGATGGCCCCGCGCACGATGTCCGACTGCAAATCACTGGGCATTGTGTTCTGAGTCCCGGTTTGATCCCGGGCAGGTGGCGCGAAGAACAACTCGTCCACTCCGTTGTATACCGGACGTATGCGCTCCGCCGGGAGTCCGAGAAGCGACTCGAGATCATCTGCCGTATTCTTGGAGGGCGTTATGATGATGTCCGCTGCCTGGAGTATCCGTCGCAGAGTGAGCCGACTGTAGATGCGACTCCAGGGAGTCATCGTCTCCGGAAAGAGCAACGGTACGAGATCGTGAACTGTCACGACGAACGGCGGCGCCCCGCGTGTTAGCGGCCCGCGCGGGATTGGTACGTGATAGATGGCTGCCCCCGCGCGTGCCGCCTGCCGTCTGCCAAGCCACGGGTACCAGAGAAAGTCCTGTCTCACCGTGAGCGCGCGCTTGCCAAGCGTGTCGCGCGGAACGACGCCGCCGCCGCCCAGCTCCACCACGGATATGTCGTTGCGCTTGCGAAGTGCGGAGATCAAGCTCCGCGCATATCGTGCGATCCCGGCGGATGCTTGCCGCGTATGCTCCTGATCGAAAGCGACCAGGATGGACTCGCCAGCGTGTCCCCGTTCGGGGCTTTCCTGATTCTCAGAGAGGCGATCTGGTAGCGGGCGGGGCTCGACCACGGGCCCGAAATGTCGCCTGGCTGCTGTAGGGGCACAACAGGCTGCTGTCTCGCGCGGCGTGCACCACTAAGTTTCGCTCCATGGACATTGCCTGGAAAACCCCTATCAGCCGCGCGGTAATGTTTGCGATTCCGGTGATCTCATTCCCGGCCGGCGCTCAGAATGCGGGGACAGGATCCGACTCCTCGGTTTCTTTCGCATCGGCGGACTCAGTCCCGGCGCTTCGGACCTCGTCTCTCGTACTTGTTACCAGCGAAGCAGTGGATGAGGTGCGATCGGATCAGCTCTTAAAGGGGGTACGGCCCGGTCAGTCTCTGCTCCTCCGATCGGCGTCTTCACTTACCGCGCCTGCCTTGTCGCAGGGACGGGTGTGGGGCGTGGCATTGCTCTCACCCCAATTGCTGTTCGTGTACAATACCGCAATGCCATTCTCGCAGAACAATGGCTCTCTTTGGGCGGGAAGGCTGGCGAGCAGTCGTACTCTGCTGGGATTTGAATTCGCGACGCCGCGTGCACGCCTGATATTTGCACCAGAGATCATCGCGTCGGCAAACGGAGACTGGATACTCCGGCACGACTACTACGCGCCGCCGCTTCCGCCCGGTAACGACGGCAGGGGCTATGCGTTACCCTATTACTTCTGGACGTTCCCAATAGACCAACCAATGCGGTTTGGGAAGGATCGGATTCGCGGCTTCGGTCTGGGTGAATCAACCGTGATGTTCGATGCAGGTCGCCTCCAGGTTGGGGTTTCGAATGAAAATGAATGGTGGGGGCCAGGCATTCGAAACGCGATCGTCCTCAGCAACAACGCCCCCGGCTTCCCACACCTTTTCGCCCGCACCGGCGCACCGATCAAGACGCGGCTGGGCGCAGTGGAGCTCCGCTGGCTCGTCGGCGGATTGCGCGAATCCCGCTATTTCGACACGGTTTCGACCAACAATCTCCGGTCGCTCGCATCAATGGCTGCAACCCTGCAAACCGCATGGGATCCTAACCTCACCGTCGGATTTGCCCGATCGGTTTATGCAACGGCGGACGAGTGGGGTCAGATCCCGCGACGGTGGTTCGACGTTTTCGCCCGCACTTATCGCTACAATCGTACTCTCCCGCGTCCCATCCAGGATTCGGTAACCGCGCGCGGCGGAAGGGATCAGATCCTGACTCTCTTCGGCCGCTGGGTATTTCCGGATGACGGTGCCGAGCTTTACGCCGAGTGGGGTCGAACACAATTGCCAAAGAGCCTTCGCGATTTTCTCACCGCTCCGAATCATACCCAGGGCTATACTCTCGGTCTCCAGTGGCGTGGCGCGGCGTGGCGCTCAGGGACGGTTCGCTTTCAGGGAGAAGTTACACAACTGGAGCAGAGCGCTACGTTTCGCGACCGTCCGATTGGGTCATGGTATACGAGCCCCCGCGCCATTCAGGGATACACGAACCGAGGGGAGATCATCGGAGCGTCTATCGGTCCCGGCGCATCGAGCCAGTGGCTCGCGATGGACTACATGAGGGACAGATGGAGTGTCGGTGCCTTCGCCGGAAGAATCCGCTGGAACGAAGACGTTCACAGCACGTCGGGATTGCCTATTTATGTGGCCTACTGTGACCATGACCTCAGCGTATATCCCGGAGTTCGCGGGGCAGTATCCGGCCGCCTCGGGTCAATTTCGGCCGAGTTTTCCCTGCAAAACAGGCTCAATGCATTCTTTCAGAACGGTGGCGGGTGTCCGAACAACGGCGCCCGGCTCG
The DNA here is from genome assembly GCA_041486565.1 of Gemmatimonadaceae bacterium. Lineage (GTDB taxonomy): Bacteria > Gemmatimonadota > Gemmatimonadetes > Gemmatimonadales > Gemmatimonadaceae > UBA4720. The sequence goes on along the minus strand of JBGPLS010000002.1, from coordinate 42,068 downwards.
ACATCCGCAACAACACACTTTCGCTCACCCTGACATCGTTTGACCCGCGTCGATGGTTCCCGGGCTCCTGACCTCTGCGGCGGCCGGTTGAGCGAGTGAAGGTCTTGGATCGTCCTCATCCCACCGCGCGCGCACTGCGCCTGCTGAGACCAGCTTGAGCAGGCAAAGACCGAATCATTCAACCGCCGGACAGCAGGCTGTCACGCAGGCGGACTCTGCCTCGGGGAGAGTGGCACGAAACAGTGCCCTCTACTTCACATCTCTTGCGCTGCCGGCAATTGCGGCAGTGTTTCTGGTTAGAGTCACCGTCCACGCGCTTGGCGCATCGAGGTTCGGCCTCCTCGCGCTAGCCTGGGCGGTCGCAGAAGGCAGCGGGATTTTCGATTTCGGACTTGGCCGGGCCACTGTCCGGTTCGTTGCCGATTCCACCGCGAGAGGGCGTGAAGGATTGAGGGAGATCGTTCTCGCCTCCTTCTTCTCTCAGACCGCTGCGGGGCTGGTGGCGGGAACGCTGCTTTTTCTCTTCGTGCAGGTGCTGGTGCGGCGCGTATTCACGATACCGGCGGCGGCGATCCCCGAGGCGACGGCGATGCTTCGCGTTCTCGCACTTCACCTGCCGGTGCTCTTCGCCTCTGCGGCGTTGCGCGCCGCCCTCGAGGGCGCTCAGCGCTTCGACATCAGCGCCGGGCTGAGAATTCCGAGCAGTCTCGCGGCTGTCGCAGTTCCCGCCGCACTGGCGTCGGCGGGGTATTCGCTCGTGGCGATCATGTGGTGCCTGCTTGCGGTCCGCCTGACGCTCGCATTGGTGACCGCGACATTGGTGAGCCGCACGCTGCTCGGCGGGCGATGGGGAGTGCCATCGGGTTGGCGAACGCTTCGCGAAATGCTCGGCTATTCAGGATGGGTTGCCGTATCCACCGCGCTCGGGCCGCTCCTCGGAAGCTTCGACAGGTTCAGCGTTGGCTCGGTCATCGGCGTCACGGGCCTTGGATACTACACGGGCGCTGCGGAAGCCGCGAACCGCTTCCTTCTCATTCCGGCCACAGCGTTCAGCGCACTGCTACCCGCGCTCGCTGCCACCGATTCGCGGGGTGCGCGCGACCGCGCTCTCATTGCGACGCGCGCGGCGCGCCGTCAGCTGGCGGCGCTATTGTTTCCACTATGCCTTACGTTGTTCGCGTTCGCGCCGGATCTGCTTCGTGTATGGCTGGGGCCGGCTTTCGCGAGCAATGCCGGCCCCGCGCTGGTGATTCTTTCCGTCGGTGTTTTCTTTGGCGGACTTGCCCATTTGCCGCTGGCCCTGCTCTACGGCTCCAATCGTCCCGATCTGCCCGCAAAGATCCACGTCGCCGAAGTGATGGTACATCTTCCGTTCACTTTTCTGCTCGTGCATACCTGGGGGATTACTGGAGCGGCCGTCGCCTGGACGGTGAGGTGTGCTGCGGATCTCACACTGTATGAGTGGGCGAGCCGCCGTGCCTTCGGCGCCTGTGATTTCGACGTCGCCGAGTGGACGCGTACGAGGCGATTGTTGTGGGCCGGTGTCGGGCTGGCTTCCGCCGTGGCGGGTTCCGTTTGGCTGCACCACGGCTCGCGGTCCGGTGCCGTCGCGCTCGTGGCATTGGGTCTTGCCGTGTACGCGGCGGTCGGATGGGCGCGGGTACTCAGCCAAGCCGAGCGCCACGCCTGGATCGGAATTTTGCTTGGCACTCGTGCCAGCGTCCAATAGCTTGGATATCTCGTGACCGAACCTCAGTCGTCCCCCGCATTTGCTGGCGCCGTTCGCTCTCATGCCGCCTAAGACGGGCTCATATCAGACCAGCCTTCCGTATCACAAGGATGCGTTGGACTATTGGCTGACACGCTTTCCGCGTCTCTATCTCCTTGTGGAGCAGTACAGAGAATGGGAAAACTGGGACAAGAGGGTGTACCTCTCCTTCATCCAGTCCGGTAACACGATCCTCGACATCGGCGCAAATGTCGGCGCTCACACAATTGCGTTTTCGCGGCTCGTCGGAAAAGAGGGAACGGTTCTCGCCTTCGAGCCGGTACCAGCAAACTTCGATCGGCTGCGGGAGACCGTCCGCCGAAGATCGCGAGCCGCGAATATCAGGCTATTCCAGCTCGCGGTCGGGGATCCCGGTCTTCCCAACGAGGCGGCGTTGATCAAGGTACCGGGGGACGATTTTAGCCAAGCTTCACTCATGGCTCACTCGGCGGAATCCTGGGAAGGCGAGCCAGGCGTTCGCACATTCGCCTGTGCGATCACCAGTCTCGACGCTGAATTGGCTGTGAGCCCCATCTCGCGTGTCGACTTCATCAAGATTGACGTCGAGGGGGGAGAGCTGAACGTCCTCAAGGGCGCGGTGGAAACTCTCTCGAAGTATCGTCCGCTCCTCTATTGTGAAATGTATGAGAAGTGGACGGCCTCCTTTGGTTATACGTCAGCCGATATATTCGCGTTCGCACGGTCGTTGGGATACAGCGGCGCCCGTGTGATCCGTGAGGGAGAGGTGCATGCAATTCATCTCCGTGATCGCCTGCCGGAAGGACTCTTCGACAAGTCCTCCGATGTTCTTTTTTTCGCCGGCAAACACGATCAGCTGGTAGCGCGGTTCGACCGTCGGTATGATGTCAAAGGGGCCGACGAACCTAAACACGGCTGATGGCGCAGACCTGGGCTCCCACACCGTGGAAGCGTCTGGTGGTTGCCGGCTTGACCGCGTTCGCCGGAGTGAAGCGCGCGTTGCCGGGCGCACGCCAGCGTCCCGCCGGTGACTCCAACGAGATACGCAGGATACTGGTGGTGGAGCTTTGGAACATCGGCGACGTCGTTCTGACCATGCCTTTCTTAGCCGAGCTCCGCGCGATGTTTCCTCTGGCGACGACGACGCTTCTTGCTCCGCCTCATGCGGAGGAAGTTCTGCGAGGCACAGGCCTGGTGGATGATTTCATCGAGATTGACATCAGCTCCAGGGAGACGTGGCTGACGCGCAACCCCCTGGCTTACGACTGGCGCCGGCTCTGGCGGCTCCGCAACGAGCTGCGGTCACGAGAATTCGATCTCGCTTTTCAGTGCCGCTTACACATTCGAGAGCACGTCATTGTGGGACTGTCCGGCGCGCGCCGGCGCGTTGGATACTCGTTCCACGGCGCTGACGGGCTGTTGACTGATGCGGTCCCGGTCGCGGACGCCAACGAACACAAGGTTGACGAGTGGTTGCGCCTGCTTGAACCGTTCGGCAAACCGTTCGGCAAACCTTTCGGCGCGAAGCCTCCGTCACTGAACATCACCGAAGACGAAAATCTGAAAGCGAAGGCATATCTGTCCGCCAGCGGAATCTCTCCTGGCGCCAGAGTGATAGGCATTCACCCGGGAGCGAGCATCGCTGATAAACGATGGCCGCTCGATCGTTTTCACGAGCTCGCGACGGCGCTCGCCGAACGCCAGGATGTGCGGGTACTGGCCTTCGTCGACCCCCAGGGTTACGGCGAGTCGCTTGGAGCGATCAAGGGAGTGGCTTCGGCCAAGGTCCCTTTGCGTGAGCTCATGGCGCTGGTGGCACGCTGTGATCTGCTCGTGTGCAATGACAGCGGTCCGATGCACATCGCTGGCGCCCTGGGTATTCCGGCTGTAGCAGTTTTTTCAGCGGGCATCGACCGGTGGTTTTCGCCCCTGGGCGAGGGCCACGAGGTCGTCAGCGCGGAGAGGCCGGATGAAGCGCCCAACGAGGGGGCTCCATCCCACAAGGTGCATAGTCTTACCGCCATACCGACGTCGCAGGTCTTGAGTGCAGTGGAGCGAGTGCTGCGCGAAAGGCGCAAGGCTGCGTTTTGATGACTGGAAGGCGTCAATCCCGCTCGAGTTGCGGTAGCGGCTCGAGTACGCGGAGCGCGGTGTAGGTCCGAATTGGCGAAGGGACGACTGCCGACAATCGCGAGGCGGCGGTGACCGCGGCTCCAGCCAGCCAGAAGAAGAGCCAGCCCAGTGCGATGGAGTTGAAGACCACTGCTGTAAGGCCGTTGATCGTGATACCGACGGAGGCCAGCAGGAGAGTCATCCCCATTCGCCGCTCGTTGAGCGTGACGCCTTTGCGAAACAGCGTCATCGCAGAACTTCCCAACGCGCCGAGTGTGAGAACGAGCAGCGTCAGCCCGGTCACGCCCATTTCCACCCCGTACTTCAGAAAGAGATTGTCGCCGGTGAGAGGTTGAAGACCGGCGCGGATTGCAGTCTGATCGGTAGTGCCGAGACCGGAGCCCCACGGGTTCTCGGCGAATACAGTCAGTCCACTCACCCAGTCGTTGACGTGCGACACGCTGCTCCCTTCCTGCCACGACAGCGTCTCCCATACGAATCCCGGAAACCCGGGAATCATCGCAAAGGCGACGACGAACACCCCGGCAGCTGCCGCCATCGCGACCACCGCCCACTCCGGCCGCTTTCGGAGACCCGAGAAAATGATGAGCTGTATGACCGCGACAACGATGGTCATCCTGGTGAGCGTCAGGACGAGCCCTGCCGAGATGATTGCATACGCGGCGATCTGCCTCCGCGATCGTCTGGGGCCCAGAAAAACCCACGCGGTGGCCAGGGGAAAGAACAGCAGAAATGGAACCGCGAACCCCTGCCCGCTCAGATACACCGACCCCGCCCGGCGGAAGAGGTGCCCGCCGATCATCGTCCAATAGTTGAGCGGCAGGCCGTAGTCGTTGCCGACGGTGAAGGCTGAGACGCCGAGGAAATCCTGGAAATACGACGCGACTCCAAGTCCGACGAGCATCTCCGGGGTTACGATGATTCTCTCAACGACACCGATCCCGCATGTCACTACAATAAGGATGAAGATGCGGCGCATCGCCTTCTCGTCGGTGGCGAGCTCCGGCATCGCCCGGCCCACGAAATAGGCGAGCATGAAGTAGACAGCGTCGCGAATCCCAAACAGTCCCGCCGCAGGCGGAAGATCGAGGCGCAGCCACAGATTCTCCATCAGCAGGAACAAGACGGCGATCGTGACCAGCCCGGCGATCCAGAGATCGGCCCATGCAAATACGGTCCTCGGCCCGTGGCCCGTTGCCGCGCGAACAATGACGACCACAACGAGAATCGCCAGCGCGACCTCCTTCCAGGCGGCAATGGCGCGTACGACATGTTCAGGCAGCCCGAACCAGCCGAACAGAGCGGCCATTACCAGACTGTGGAAGACGAGTCCCCAGGCGAACAACGGAAACACGACGCGGCTCAGTAGCGAGCCGTCCCCGTCAATGGCATCAGCTGCCCGAAGGTCCCATGCATTGCCGGATCTGGATGTGGCCACAGTTTGGCCGAATGCGCCGCGGCGCCAGTCTGCCACAACGGTCGCCACGGCTGCGACAAGCAGCCCGAGAATACAGGCAACGGCGACAGCGTTGGCCAGCAGCACCCCGTATCTCGGCCATTGCGCCCGGCGGGGTGGGACAGCGCGGTCAATCACTGTTATCAATGCCGCATCATTGAAATCGTTGAGCCGCGCGGCCTCGAGCTGGCGCTGGAGCGTGAGAAAGAAATCCTTCGACACGTCGGCATCGCGCTTGAGACGGGCTTCCGCAGATGACAGTTGCGGCGATCCCCGCCACTGGCGATTCTGGTCAAGGAACATCCGCTGTCGTTCCTCGGCGTCGCGAAGCCGCAACGTCGCGCTGTCCACCCGGCTCTGAATGAACAGCCGGGCCGATTGATTGCGCGACAGACGCTTTTCGTTGCTGAATGAACCCACCAGCTCCACCGTGCGATTCGCCGCCGCGGCGGCGAGATCGGGCGATGACAGCCGGACGGTGACCTCGACGAGGTTGGTTTTTCGATCGAAGCTGGTGGAAATCGACTTCGACATCTTCTTGAGCGCGATCTCCCGCCGTCGCTGGGGATCGTTGCTTCTGATGCGGAGGATTTGGAGCAGCGTTGCGCTGTCGTGGGGAGACTTGCCGCGAGGATCTTCAAACCTCGAGTAAAGAAGCCGGCGGCGCAGCTCCACGCTTTCAATCAACTGGACGTAGAAGTTCGGCGATTCCGATGGATCACCGACGGCGCCGATTCCAAGTCGCGACGCAAAGGCCCGGCTGCTCGCCGTGTTCTCGAAGGCCGACGCAACCCGGCCAGGAGCCGGGCTGGCAGTGATAAATGACGCGCGCGCTTCGTAGGTCGGAGGGAGGACGAGAACTGCAATCGCGGCTACGATCAGCGTGCCGCCCATCACTTTTGCGGCGAGTTTCCCGCGGCTTAACATCCCCGCGACCAGGACGCTGTATGTGAATAGCCGCGAATCAGTCATGCGCGCCCATCGCAGGCCTTCCGCCGCAGATCTACTGTCCTCCGGCGACGGGTTCCTCGGCCCGAGCCGGCGGGGGCTTCGATGAAGCAGCCTGCGATGAAGCAGCCTGCGACGAAGCAGCCTGCGACGCATATGCCACGGGACGCACCGGCGTCATCGGTGCCCTCCCGCGCCTCAGTCCGAGGCTGGCGCGCAGCTCCGATCGTGTCTTTGTCAGCGCGGATTCGAAATCACGCCAGGAGTCGGAGTTTCGTCTTCGCCAGTCGGCGAGCACGGCAGCGCTGGCGGCGATGAGCAGTCCGATCAACAGACCGAACGCCGTAGCGGAGAAGATCACCACGCCGTAGCGCGGCCACTGTGCCTTCCGCGGGACGACGGCGGAATCAATGACCGTGATCAACGCTGCGTCGTTGATCTCGTCGATTCGGGCGCCCTCGAGCTGACGGTCAAGGTTGACATACAGCTCGGAAGCAAGATCCACGTCCCGCGTGATTCGTTGTTCCTCGTACTTCAGGCCCGGCGCGCTGATGAACCCCCTGTTCTGCTCGTAGAACATTCGCTGGCGCTCCTCGGCGTCACCGAGCGCTGTTCTCGCGCTGTCGTGCCGCATCTGAAGGAAGGCACGCTTCGATTTCGCCCGTGAGACTCGGGTTTCGCGATTGAACGCGCTCACCAGCTCGATCAGCCTGTTGGCGATCTGCGCGCTGAGATCCGGCCATTGGGCATCCGTCGAGAACCAGACGAGATTGGTCTTTGGGTCGAAACCCGTATGCGTCCCGTCCAGCATCTTCTTCACCGCGAGCTCGAGCCGTCGCTGGGGGTCGGCCTTCTTGATCCTGAGAATGGTCAGCAGAGTCGCGCTGTCGCGCGGATTCTCGGTGCGCGGATTGGGGAATCTTGACTGCACGAGTCGCGTGAGCAGTTCACGGCTCCCCAGCAGTTCGACATAGAAATTCGGTGATTCAGAAGGGTCGCCGCCGACGCTCGCGCCGAGCTCGGAGATGATCCCGCCAAGCGCCCCGCCAGTCCCCCCGGCGCCCTGTAGCTTGGATCCGCTCGAGCTGTTCGCGACGAACGACGCGTGGCTCCGATAGACCGGCGGGATGATGAGCGTCGCCGCGAGACCGATGACCACCGTCGCAACGGTAATCGCGGCAACCAGCCTCCAGCGAAGCAAAATGCCAGCGACCCACCCTGTGAAAGTGAGGTGGTCGCTGGCAGCTGCCTGGTCGGCGATCTGCACGCTGTCCTATCTGCGGAGTGCGATCGCGATGGCTACGAAGCTCGCTGCAACCTGTGCCAGGGCGCCGATGGTCGCGATGTAGTCAGTCCGCCGCTCGTTCGCATCCTTCTCGGGGACGTAAACAGTGCTGCCCGGTCGCGGGCGCGGATCGTTGCGGAAAATGAATTTGCCCGAGGTCGCTTCGACCTTGCCGTTCGGCTGCGTCACGTACGCGTATCGCAGATCGCCCCGGCGCGTGATTCCGCCCGCCGCGCGAACGTAGTATTCCAGCGAGCGCCCCGGCACATAGGTCACGGCGACGGGCGAGTTGACGGCACCCTTCACGTTCACCACCGCGTTGAAGCGCGGGATGAAGATCGAGTCTCCATCCTGAAGCTGCAGGTTGTCGCGCGCATTCGGGTTGCGAAGGATCTCGGGCAGCGCGATTCCGATCCGGCCGACCTTGTCATTGGACCGGAAGAAGGTCACTCCATCCGCATACGCTTCCGGCGTCAGACCGCCCGCGCGCTGGATGAGATCCGAAATCTTCTCGGTCTTGGTCCTCAGCGAGTACCTGCCCGGGAACCTTACCTCACCCGACACGACCGCCGTGCGCTGCAGCTCCCAGTTGGGCTGGCGGAATATGAGAATGTTGTCGTACGGCTTGAGCTGAACTTCGGGCATCGATCCGCTCGGCGCAGGAAGGCCCGGTGGCCCGAAGTACTTTCCGTCGGGACCGCGCTCGAAGATGTAGCTGGAGTCGAGTGCGACGCGGAAAGTCGACGCCGTGGCGCCGCTCCTTCGGTCGGCCGGCAGTCGCGCGATCTCCGCCTCGCGGAGGTCGGCGCTCTGCTCGAGACCGCCAGCCTGGAGCACGAGATCGCGAATCGTCATTCCCTCGCGATAGGCGACCTGGCCGCTCTGGCGCACCGCGCCGGTGATCGCGACGTACCGTGTCGGACGGAACTCCGAAACGGAGAAGACGCGGATCTGGTCGTCTTCCTTGAGCGGGAAATCGCCGACGACACGCCCGGTCGTATCGGCGAGCGTCGCGTGCAGCTGGACCCGCGTGGAATCGGAGTTCAGGCGCGACACCAGCACCTGGCCGAGATACGAGTCAGGCTTGACACCGCCCGCGGCGCGCAGCGCCTGCGACACCGTCATTCCCGGCGCCAAGCCGAACGAGCCGGGCTGCCAGACGTTACCAGCGATGCTGATCTGGTTGCGCACCCGGTCGGTCACCTTGAAGACGCGAATGACGTCTCCCGGCAGCAACGGAATGTTGGGGCCCGATCCCGCGACCAGTGCGTCGGAAGACACATCGACGGTGATTCTGTCGCGTCCTCCAAGGCCGCGTTCAGTCGGCGCCTGAATCCGCTCGATCCGGACCCGGGTGCGCGACGCCGTCGGAGTGAAACCGCCGGCAAAGCGAAGTGCGTCGGCGAGCGTCTCGTTCTGCTTCAGCTCGTACGTCGAGGGACGGGTGATCTCGCCGACGACGCGGACGTGTGCGCCGTGGACGGGGACGAACACGACGTCACCATTCAGCAAGCGTGCGTCGTGCGACGCGTCGCCGCCGATGAGGTAATCATACACGTCGAGAACGTCGACGAGCTTTCCGCCGCGCCTGACCTGCACGTTTCGGAGCGAGCCGTTGTCTGTCGGACCGCGGGCCGCGTAAAGAGCGGCGAGCGCGGTTCCGGCGCTCGAGATCCGGTAACTGCCAGGATTCAGGACGTCACCGACGACGAATATCTGATTGGTCCGCAGCCTTGCCGGACTGATCGAGAAGTGAGTAGTGGCTCCCGGCCCACGTCGCACGCCCGAATAGACTCTGCCGAGTGCTTTGTAAAGTATGTCCTCGAGCTCGCCGAGCGTGACGTTGTTCACGTAGATCTGACCGGCCTGCGGGACGACGATGAACCCTTCTCGCGTCACGTCGAGCGTGTACGACTGCGATACATCTCCGGTGAGGATCAGGACCAGACGGTCACCCGGACCAAGACGATAGCTGGCGTCTACCGGGCCATTGAGATTGGGGTCGAACTGCGTTGTCCGCTGGCGGAAAGTAGACAGGCCGAAGATCGTGAATCCGCTGTCCTGGATCGCCTTCAGGCGCGCGCTGTCGGCGGGAGACAGCGCGGCGTTCATGGAATCGAGCTGCTGGAGGCATCTGGTTCGCTTCAGCGCGGCGGCTGCTCTCGCCGCTCTCCCCGTGGCGCTCGTGTCCGCACCGGCGCCAAGGCTGTCCGGGACTTCGATCGCGGCGCAGCGGAGCGTCTCGGCATCCAGCGTATCGACGATGCCGAGCTGACTGACGGCGTTCAGAACGTCATCGGGCGTGCCCGCGTTGACGACCTCAGCGCCCTGGCCCGAGCTCCCTGGTATGTAGGCGTCGAGCAGCGTCTCGGGGTATCCCTCGGCGCGGAGCCGGGCGCGGATCTGCTCCGGCGTCAGGCCGCTGGAGAGAATCCGCGATCTGAGTTGCTGGAGCAGCAGCGGATTCGATTCGAGCATCCGCTGGGCGTCTGTGGGATTCGGATTCTGCGCCGGCAGAAGTGCGGGCGCGAGAAGAATCAATGCGGGGAGAACCAGCGACCGCAGTCGGTTTGAATTCATCAGGATGTGGAATGAATTGAAGAAAGGGGAATTCGGGCCAAGGAATAGAACCGTGCATGGTCGCGCAGGGACTCGAACCCCGGACCTCTGGTATGTGAGACCAGCGCTCTAACCAGCTGAGCTACGCGACCGAAAGGGAAGACACCGTGAGCGGGCTGAACCGAGTCGGCGCGAGCCCTGAACGAAGCCAATCCGAAAGCTAACAATGCGCGTAGATGCGAGGAAGTAGCGCGACCTCCCAATACACCGGTGAGGAACGCAAGTACGGCGCTGCGATGATTATGCCAAGCATTCTTTGTAAGACAAAGTACTTCGCAAAACTACACGGCGTAAGGCGTCGTCGGATCGGCGCGAAGAAGTGGGCCCTGCAGGGTTCGAACCTGCGACCGTCGGATTATGAGTCCGCTGCTCTGACCAGCTGAGCTAAGGGCCCCTGCCCACTCTAATTTAGCGGTTCTAAGCCGGGAGGTGCCCAAAGCTCGATCAGTCCGTCCCGGTAACTTCCATAGTTGTTTTGCTCGCGGCCGGTCGCTGCGCCTCTGTCCGCTCGACGCTATGTCCCTCTCGGTTTTGTTTTCTGTTCCGGCGCTACTGGAACGTCACCAACCAGCGTGGTACCCACACGACCTTCACCCGGCCCTCGAATGCCGTGATGTCCCTGCCGGGAACGTGACGCCGGTTCCTGACCCGGTTGATGCCACCATCGGCGGTGATCTGCAGGTCGCGCGTCACCGACGACGCACCGCTAAGTCCGAGCCTGTTCACCGTCCAGATCACGCCGCTGAGAAATTTCGGCGTAGTGGAGTAGTCAGCCACCGCGGGGTACGGTGCTCGATAGTCGCCTTCACCCTGTCTACGATGTGCGAAATACAGCTTGAACGGCGTCCGCGGCACGAACGCCAGGTCGGCGCCGAGCCGAATCTCGTCGTAGTCGCTGTACGCCCGCCCGAGCCCGATCCCGAAGCTCGCGTAGCGTTCCGATACGTTCGGCGTGTGGTAGGCGAGATTCGACACCAACGTGTAGCTCGCGAACCACCGCTGGTCGCCTGACAACGGAAGACCTTCAGCGCTCACGGTGAATCCGTACGACGACGGCTCCTTGCAAGTCGTATCGCATTTGTCGATCTGCAGATCATCGATCAGCAGGTGGGCTGCATAGGTGCCGAACCTGCCCGCGCGCCAGGAGCTCTCGAAGCCCATGTTGAGGTTGCCGTCCACTCGCTCGTTCCGCCAGCTCAGCGAGTAGACGTTGAACGGATTGAGAAGGCTGAACTCGAGACCGCGGCCGGCTCCCGTATATACGTATCCCTCGCTCAGCGCGCCCTCGTAGCGTCCCTTCTTGTAGGAGAGGCGATGGATTGCGAAATACCGTGAGGACTGGGTGCCGTCGGTGAGCACGTAATTCTCGAGCCGCGCAATCACGCTCGACACGTGAAGCTGGTCTGTCCCGAAGCGTGTGTAGAGATGATCGTAGGTGAATGGCGCGCTGCTCAACTGAAGTCCCTCCAGCGACGGCGGCCCCCAGTTGCGTGCCAGGCGCCCGAACGCCACCTCTGCGTATCTCCACTGGCCGCCGACGTACCCGTCCTGGGTGCGTCCCGCGATCCTCCGGTCCTTCTTTCCGGTAAAGTCGGGATCCTTGTTGAGTCTGTTGTCGAGAATGGCCCTCACCGCACCCGCGAGATTGCCTCCAGCGAAAACGAAGTATCCGCTCGCTGCCGGCTCCGCGTCATTACGCGTGTCTGCCAGTATCAGCTCGTGCCGCGCCGAGGTCTCGGCGGTGACGTAGACGTCGAACGATGCCTTCGCGCGGAAGGGGAGTGAGTCGGACTCGGGCTCTGCCGCCTTTCGAAGCTCGTACCTCTCGAGGCTCTTCGTAAGCGCGTTGAGATAGCCGGTCATCGCTCGAGATGCTCCCCGGGCAAGCGCAGTGTCGGCGGCGGCCCTGATTTTCCCGACGGTGTAGGGTCGTTCCAGCGCGGAAAGAGCGGGGAGTGAACCCCTCGCCATCAGTGCATCCACGTAGCTGTAGGCGATGTCGTCGATCGGCACATAGGGCGATGCCTGAGCCGGCAGCGTCAATGGCGCCAGCAACGCGGAGCAGAGCAGGACTCTCAGCGATACCACGCCAGCGCCTCGAGTTTCGGCGTGAACTGCAACGCCGGAGATGGAAGGTGAACGTAGCTGAGATTCCGCTTCAAGGTCCGCCAGATGGGATTGTTGCCGGGAAGCTTTTCGACATCGAGATCGATGGACAAGAGGAGCTTGCGCTGCGCCCGCATATTCGTCCCCGTCTTTGGTTCAACCCAATCGGTGATGGAGTGGCCGGCGGATATCCGGAGAAAGACTGGCCAGTACTTCCTTGCCTCGTCGGGCAACAGTGCATTCAGGTCGGCGGCGAACCAGTAAGTCTGTCCCGAATAGTCGAGCGATGGCCGCAGCTCGCCGGCGATGTTCCTGGCGTTCCTCATCGCCGCCGTCCTCCGATAGGAGATGGTAGGCTTGATCGCCTTGAGGCGGGGATATTTCTGTTGTGCCACCGCGAAGGCCATGCCGGAGGTGTTGGCGATGAGATCGGCGTAGGAAAATCCGTACTTCCTGTACATGCCGTCCCAGATCTCGATCTGAAGCTGGAAGGCCGTCGCGTAGACCGCGCTCCAGAGCAGAGCATGGGACGGTGATGCGCAGGCGTCGCGGAGCAGAGCGTTTCCGAATCGCGCGAGATGATAGCCGCCGAGCATGTGACCGAACTTGTCCTGGTCACGGAAGTCCTCGTCCCAGTCGGCGCGAAAGAAGAAATGCGGCGCCCTCTCGCCCGACCACCACGCCCGCTTGAAGTATCGGTAAAGCATTGCGTTGCCGCCGACGAAAACCCCGCCGACGCCGACGCGGCTCGCGGATACGTCGTCGCCGCCGTGGTCGCATCTCGAGCGGAAGGTCGACTCCGCCGCCGAATTTACATGGGATGTCGGAGCTGTCGAAGCGACGGCGCTGTCCCGCACGACGCTGCTGTCGGTTGGCGGCGGCGACTGCGCCGACGCGGAGGCCGCTGCCAGCAAAGTGCAAAGAATCCCGTTCAGTGTTCGTGCGCCAGAAAACAATCCTGCTCCCTTCTGTATCGATGATGGTTTCTTTTGCCGGCGCAGCGCCGTCGCGACTGGATCAACGACTTGCTGCTGCGGTCTCGCTGAAATGATCGTACGCCGCTGCGACCTCTTCGGTCGTAACGGTGGCCGCTCCAAGCTTGCCGACCTCGACTCCCGCAGCGAAGTTCGCGATGACTGCCGACTCCATCGGCGTACTCCCGGCCGCCAGCATCGTCGCGAGATACGCGGTAACGGTGTCGCCGGCCCCGACAACGTCATACACTTCCCGGGCCGTCGTGGGGATTCGGCCGATCTCTCCGTCCGCAGAAAGGAGCGCCATCCCCTTCTCGCCGAGCGTGAGCAGGAGGTGTTCGACACCAAGCCGGTCGAACGTCGCGGGGAGCGCCTCGGCATGGTCGAGATCGACCTCCGCGCCCAGCGCCGACTCCAGCTCGCGCCGGTTAGGCTTGAAGATCGTCGCCCCCCGATAGGCGAAGAAGTTCCGGTACTTGGGGTCGACGACAACTGGGATTCCACGCTCCCGGGCGCGAGCGATGATGGGCGCGATTACCGCCGGAGCGAGCAGGCCCTTGTTGTAGTCCTGGAGGACGACGGCATCGGCGTCATCGACCGCCTTGGCTGCCGCTGTGAGGAGCTTCACCATGTCGGCGCCATCGATGTCCGCATCCTCTTCCTCATCGTATCGCACGAGCTGCTGCGACCGGGCAAGAACACGCGTCTTGGTCGTGGTCGGTCGCGACACGCGTACGATCAGTCTCGTCTCGGCGCCAACGTCGGAGAGCATCTGGCGAACGAGAACGCCGGCCGCGTCGTCGCCGATCGCGCATACCATCTGGCATGCCGCGCCAATCGCGGTGATGTTCTGCGCAACGTTGGCGGCACCGCCGAGGGCGAGTTTTTTCTCGGTGACCCGTACTACGGGGACGGGCGCCTCGGGGGAGATTCGGTCCACATCCCCGCGAAGATAGACGTCCAGCATCGCGTCGCCGATTACGGCAATGCGCCTGCCGGCGGCGGCGGCGAGGAGCGCGATGAGTCGCTCGCGCGAGATGGTGTCGATCATTCGCTTGTGAAGGTAAAGGTGCATCACCCCCCGGGCAAACCGGGCAGGTGGTTTTCGAAAATCATAGATTATCAGCGCAAATTGATTATGGTGGGTGGCGCATCCGCCGCCCAGATGCGACGGTCGCTTCACTTACCACCCCATCTGATTTGCTCCAGCGCTTCAATAATGCTGTGAAGCGGCAGATCCTTTCCCTCCAGGAATTCTTCATTCTGGCGGGGAAAGCGATCGGATTCATCTTCGCGCGGCCGTTCTACGGCGGGGATCTCGTTCAGCAGATGGACGCAATCGGCGTGCAGTCGCTCGCCATTGTTCTCCTCACGGGATTCTTCACCGGCATGGTGCTGGCGCTTCAGTCCTCCGTTCAGCTCAAGACTTTCGGCGCCACGATGTACATCGGCCGTCTCGTCGCGGCCTCGATGATCAGGGAGCTCGGGCCGGTGCTCGCCGGACTGATGGTGGCCGGGCGCGTCGGCTCGGGAATCGCCGCGCAGCTTGGCTCGATGCGCGTCACCGAACAGATCGACGCTCTCAACACTCTTGGCACCGACCCGATCAAGAAGCTGGTGACGCCGCGGGTGCTTGCCGCCCTCATCATGGTGCCGACGCTGACGATCATCAACGACCTCGCCGGCATCCTCGGTGGCAATGTCATCGCCAAAGCCTATGTCGGGATTCCCACTTCGCTCTATTGGCGCACGGTGTGGGAGCAAATCGCGGCGGGCGGCTTCACGCTGAAGTATGTTCCCCACGATTTCGTGCATGGCCTGGTGAAGCCGTTCGTGTTCGGCGGAATCATTTCCCTCGTCGGATGTCACTTCGGTCTCAAGACTTCGGGTGGAACCGAGGGCGTCGGTATCGCGACCACGCGGACTGTCGTCACCGCCAGCATCCTGATTCTCGTCGTGGACTATTTCATCACGCAGCTACTGCTTGCGTTCCTCGGCTCATGACAGACCGCGAAGAGCGCCGAGTTGCGCCGCCGAAGGGACCTGAACCTCCCGACGCTCCCGAGGCGCCGGTGAGACGGCCCGGCGACGATGAGCGTGTCCGGAAGGCCATCCGGACCGCGATCGAGGCCGACGAGGGGCCACGTCCCCCACCGCCGGCGAATACGATGGAGTTCAAGGCGATCAACGTGATCGCCCTCGATCATGTCTACCTCGCCTTCGACGAGCCCATCCTCGAGGACGTCTCGCTCGCCGCAAAGGCAGGCGAGACGGTCACCGTCCTGGGCGAGTCGGGTTCGGGCAAATCGACGATACTGAAGCTCCTGCTCCGCCTCCTCGTTCCGGAGCGCGGCAGAGTGTTCATCGATGGAGATGAGATCACTCATCTCAACTTCGATCAGGCTCTCAAGGTGAGACAGAAGATGGGGATGGTGTTTCAGGGCGCCGCGCTGTTCGACTCGATGACCGTCTACGAGAACGTCGCGTATCCGCTCCGTGAGCATACGCGTCTCTCGGAAGACGAGATCGAGGCCCGAGTGCGCGAGAAGCTCGAATTCGTCGATCTCGAGCCGGACAAGGTTCTTGACCAGACGCCGGCAGAGCTTTCCGGGGGGATGAAGAAACGCGTCGGCATCGCCCGCGGGATGGCGAACAACCCGCACATCATGCTCTATGACGAGCCCACGTCAGGGCTCGACCCTCTGACGACGGCGACGATCACGCACCTCATCCTCAAGCTTCAGCGCGAGCTGGGGGTGACGAGCGTGGTCGTGACCCACGACGTCCGGTCGGCGTTCAGGATGGCGAGCAAGATAGCGGTGCTCGCGAACAGGAAGGTCCACTTCTTCGGCACCCCGGAAGAGATCACCGGCAGCGACGATCCCTATATCCGCGACTTCCTCGGAGGCTACTGATATGCGCAAGTTATCTTTTTGCCTGCGATGAAAAGATCAACCTTCATTACCTGGGACCAGCTCAAGGTCGGCGCGATGATCCTCGTCGCGATCGCGATCATGGCCATCGCCATCCTCAAGCTCGGCCAGTCGGCAAAACTGTTCACCAGGCGCTACACGCTGGTCACGTTCGTGCCAAGCACCGCGGGGCTCCGCGTCGGCGGCCAGGTGACGGTTGCCGGCCAGCTCGCCGGAACGGTGAGGAGCATCGAGTTCCTCCCGGTCGACCTCGACACGACGCGCAACCTGAAGATCACTGTCGAGATAGATCAGCAAGATTCCTCGCAGGTGCGTCGTGACTCGAAGGCGACGCTGCGCACTCTCGGCCTCCTCGGCGACAAGCTGTTCGACATCAGCCCCGGCACTCCGAGCTTCAGACCGCTCCACGAGGGCGATACGCTCGTGCTCGGCAGCGCCCTCGATTACGAGGCCGTGCTGAAGCAGGCATCGGGGGCGCTCGACCAGGTGATGACGATGACCGGCACGCTTCAGCGAGTGGTGAATGGAGTGTCGCGGGGCGAGGGCACCATCGGGGCGCTTGTCACCAGCCGCGCCCTCTATGATCAGCTCAACTCCACCCTGGCCAACACGAACGGACTGATGGTGCGGCTCCAGAACCCGCGCGGTACCATCGGCCATCTGCTCGATGACCCGACGGTCTATAACAACCTGAACCGCGTGCTGCTGTCCGCCGATACGATCGTGGCACAACTCAACTCGAGTCAGGGGACCGTCGGCAAGCTGATGCGTGATGACCAGCTTTACACCCGACTGGTGTCGACGGTGTCGAGCCTCGATACCCTGGTCGGCACGATGGCGCACGGCAACGGGACCGTCACCAGGTTGTTCACCGACCAGGAGCTCTACGACAGGATTCTGAAAACCGTCACCGAGCTGAACACGGTGCTCGTCGACGTACGTCGTGACCCCAGACGGTACACAAAAGGATTGATCTCGGTATTTTAACTATGTAATGAGAAGCCACGAGCTCGACGTCGTCCTTACCCGCGGAAACGCGGTCGAGTCCTACCACCGGGTTCACGCCGCGGTCGTCGGCGACAGCGACAAGCTCCTTGGCGAGGCCGGCGATCCACGCGCCGTGACCTTCTGGCGCTCCTCGGCAAAGCCGTTTCAGATCATGCCGTTCATCGCCAGCGGCGGCTTCGACGCCCTGGGCTGGGGCGATACGCAGCTCGCGATCGCTTGCGGATCACACGGCGGAGAACCGGAGCATGTCGCGATCATCGAGAGGATGCTCGGCGATCTCGGGCTCGAAGAGGGAGACCTGGCCTGCGGTCCGCAGGAGCCGCTCGCTCCGCGCGGCGCGAAGATCCTTCGTGAATCGGGGCTCAGAGCCAGGCGCACGCACAACAACTGCTCGGGAAAGCACACGGCGATGCTCGGCTACGCCCAGCGGAGCGGCTGGCCCATCGAGGGGTACGAGAGAATCGAGCATCCGGTGCAGCAGTCGATTCTCAACCATGTTGCCCTCTGGGCCGACATGCGGGCGTCGCAGCTCGAGCTGGCCATCGACGGATGCGGGGTCGTCGTATTCGGCCTGCCGCTCGATCGGATGGCGCGCGCCTACGCGCGCCTCGGCTGCGCTGCGCGGCGTGGCGAAGAAATCGCCGCGCGAGTGGTGCATGCGATGGTGACGAATCCATTTCTCGTCGGCGGCACCGATCGCTTCGACTCGATCCTCATCGAGGAGACGGAGGGCCGAATAGTCGCCAAGATCGGGGCCGAGGGCGTTCATTCGGCCGTTGTGCTGGACCGGGGGCTCGGCATCGCGCTCAAGGTCGAAGACGGCAGCAGTCGTGCACAGTATCCGGCTCTGCTGCACCTCCTGCAGGAGCTCGGCGAGCTCCCGGATGCGCTCCCATCACGTCTCGCCGAGTTCTTGCGGAAACCGGTCCGCAACACCCGCGGCGAGGTCGTGGGCGAGATCGCTGTCGCGGTCGGTGCGGGAAGGCGACTCACCGTGCCCGCTCTGGCGTCGATCTGATTCCGTCAGCGGGCGGCGGATGCCGCCGACGCTCATCAAGCCATTATGGTCCCTTCTCTGGATAATGACGTCCGCCTCCTGGTGAGGCTCGCGGCGGCGACTGCCGGCGCCGACGAGCCGACAACACGGAGGGTCATCGAGGAAATCGTCGGCTTGGCGAGCGCTGAGTCGGTGGACGAGGTCATACTGCAATCGTATCTCTTCGCGGGATTCCCGCGCGCACTCAATGCCGCCCGAATGTGGCGCGCAGCCTCAGGAGTTCCTGCGCCGTCGTCCGACGACAGTGCGTCGCCGCGGCATGCGGCCGAATGGGAGCGCGACGGTGAGGCCACCTGTGCCATCGTCTACGGTCGGTCGTATGAGATGCTGCGGCGGAATGTACGCGAGCTGCACCCCGCACTCGATGCGTGGATGATCAGCGACGGCTATGGGAAAGTCCTTTCACGTCCGGGGCTAGATCTCAAGACACGCGAGCTGTGCATCGTGGCCGCATGCGCGGCGGCGGGCCAGCAGCGGCAGCTCCGCTCGCACCTCCACGGGGCACTCAACAGTGGCGCGACTCCGGACGAGATCGTGGCAACGCTCGATGCGCTCTCGGATCTCGTCGGAGATGGAGACGCAGCGCGATACAGGGCGCTCCTGGACCGCGTCGTCTCACATCGCGGTTCACGATCACCTTCCGCCACATGACATCTTCAGTGACCCGACAAGCAGCCCCATACCGGCGGAATAAACGTGTTCGTTGACCGCGTGGTGGTGACGGTAGAGGCGGGCACCGGCGGGTCGGGGTGCACTTCATTTCGCCGTGAGCATCGCGTCCCGATGGGCGGTCCCGACGGTGGTGACGGCGGACGCGGGGGCGATGTCATCATCCGCGGCGATTCGAATCTCGCGACGCTGCTCGACTACACATATCGCGATCGGTGGGTCGCAGACCGCGGCGAGCACGGTATGGGCTCCAACAAAACCGGACGTTCCGGCGAAGATGTGATCCTTCCCGTTCCACCGGGGACGATCGTCCGCGACACGCGCACTGGCGAGATCCTCGCGGAGATCCTCGCCGGCTGGCAGGAAGCGATCGTTGCCAGGGGCGGACGCGGCGGGAAAGGAAACAGCTTCTTCGCAACGGCGACTCACCGGTCTCCGCGCGAATGGCAGCCGGGTGAGGAGGGAGAGGCGCGGACACTCGAGCTGGAGCTCAAGCTAATCGCCGACGTCGGGCTGGTCGGGCAGCCGAACGCCGGGAAATCCACGCTCCTCTCAGTAATCTCCGCCGCAACGCCCAGGATCGCTGACTATCCATTCACCACTCTCTCGCCTAACCTCGGCGTCGTTCAGCTGAGCGATCACCGCACCTTTGTCGTCGCTGACATTCCGGGCATCATCGAAGGAGCTCATGAAGGGAAGGGACTCGGGCTTCAGTTCCTCCGTCACATCGAAAGAACCCGTCTCCTCGCTTTCCTGATTCCCATCGACGCCATGGAATGGCAGGAGGAATACGATCAGCTGCGACGTGAGATCGCCGCGTATTCGCCCGAGCTATCCGACCGGCCTCACTGCGTGGTCTTTACCAAGCTGGACCTCTACGGCGAGGAATACGTACCAGCCATCCGGACCGATGATGCGTTCGGGGTGTTCTCCATCAGCGCCGCCGGCCGGCAGGGGCTCGATGAGCTTCTCGCGGCCTGGTGGAGCGAACTTCTGAGACTAAAGGAACACACGAGCTCCATGCTTGCAACCGATGTTTTGCCATAGAGTTAGATAGCTGCCTTAATGTCCAGTGTTGACGCCAATAGTCCGACCGCGACGCGTGTGGCGAAAGGCGTATCGCACGGTTTAACCGGTGATCGCGGTGCTCTCGTGAACGAAGGGTTGCAGACGGTCTGGTCGCGCGGTGGAAGCGGTTATCCGATCGCGCTCGAGGATCTCACTTTCCCGCCAGATCAGTTATTCGTGCTCGGCGAACCGTCGGTGCTCGACGCGCCGAGGGTGGCGGTGGTGGGCACGCGAGACGCTACCGGCTATGGACTCCGCATGACACGGGCGATCGCGAGCGAGCTGGCGCGGGCAGGCGTCTGCGTGATAAGCGGAATGGCCCGCGGCATTGACGCCGCAGCGCATCGGGCTGCGCTCGAGGTCGGAGGCCGTACCGTCGCCGTCCTGGGAACGGGCATCGACGTTCCATACCCGGTCGGCCACCGTGAGCTTCATCAGCTTCTCTCGCGCCGAGGTCTGGTGCTATCGGAATACGGCCCCGGGGTCCGAGCGCATAAGGGTGCTTTCCCGCGGCGGAACCGGATCATCGCCGCGCTCGCGCCAGTCACAATCGTCGTCGAGGCTGGTGAGCGCAGCGGTGCGCATAACACCGCGGATCACGCTCTCGATCTCGGGCGAACCGTCGCCGCCGTGCCGGGTCCGATTGATTCCCGGCAAAGCGCCGGCACGAACAAGCTGATCCGCGACGGGGCGGCGGTGATCACGACGGTCGGTGACGCGCTTTCACTCGTTGGCGTCGGGCCACCTCCGCGGGCCCGCGACCCAGAGCTCAGCGGAAAGGAATCGCGAGTACTTGAAGCGCTGGCCGACGGGGGACTCGACCTGGATACCCTTGCCGCACGGTCGAGCCTTCCGGTGCGAGAATGTCTTGCCGCCGTCACCTCTCTCGAAATCCTTGGGATGATCGAGTGTCTCCTCACTGGGGAAGTTCGGCGGAGATAGGGGATACCGTTACCCGGTACCAGGTACCAGGTGCCAGGTACCAGGTGCCAGGTACCGGGTATATTGAGCCGTGCTTCCGTCTCATCTCTACGTTCACGTTCCATTCTGCGCGCGCCGCTGCTCGTACTGCGATTTCTCGATTGCGATACGGCGTATGACGCCGGTATCCGACTATCTCGATGGAATCCGGCTGGAACTTGAGCGATTGGCTGCGCTCGCGCTCACTCCTCGAACCGCCGCATGGAGTCTCGAGACGGTCTATCTCGGAGGTGGAACGCCTTCGCGCCTCGGAGCCGAGGGAATTCGGAGATTGATCGAGCTCATCACCCAGCGTGGAAGCCTCGCGCCCGGTGCCGAGGTGACGCTCGAGGCGAATCCGGAAGATGTGACGGCCGAGTCGGTCGAGGCGTGGATGGCCGCGGGAATCAGTCGCATATCCCTCGGTGCTCAGAGCTTCGACGACGGCGTCCTCGGCTGGATGCATCGGACACATGACGCCCGGCAGATACACGAAGCTGTTCGCCTTGCTCGCGCTGTCGGAATCCGCAATCTCTCGCTCGATCTGATCTTCGCGCTTCCGCGGGAAATCGAGCGCTCGTGGTCCCGCGATCTTGAAACAGCTCTCGCACTCGAGCCCGAGCACATTTCGCTTTACGGCCTCACGATCGAGCCGGCGACACCGTTGGCGAGATGGATCGCCGCCGGCAGCGTTTCGCCAGCCGCCGACGAGAGATACGCCGAGGAGTTTCTGCTCGCACACGAGTTGATGACGGCGGAGGGATTCACTCACTACGAGGTCTCGAATTTCGCGCAGCCCGGTCGCGAGTCCCGCCACAATTCGGCGTACTGGAGCGGCGCGTCGTATCTCGGCATTGGTCCGGCGGCGCACAGCCATGAGGCTGATCGCCGCCGCTGGAACGTCAAGCCGTACGCGGAGTGGTTGCGCATTCTGCGCGAAGGCGGGTCTGTTGTCGAAGGCGAGGAGTCACTCGACGTCGAGAGCGCAATGACCGAGCGCGCCTACCTCGGCCTTCGTACACGCGGCGGGTACAGAATCGGTGCATCCGATCGCATCGCCGCCGAAGGCTGGGCGAGGGCGGGATGGGCAGTGATCGAAGGCGACCTCGTGCGTCTCAACGCTGAAGGCTGGCTCAGACTGGACAGTCTATCCACCGGGTTGACAGGCTCTTGAAAGCGATCTTAGGTTGAAACTCATGGCCTATCCGGAGCTGAACGAACGCGAGCGCCGGGTGCTCGAGGCGGTGATTCAGTCCTACGTCGAGACTGCCCAGCCGGCCGGTTCGCACGCAATTGCGCGTCGTTTCGGTCTTGGCGTGTCGCCCGCGACCATCCGCAACACCATGAGCGACCTCGAGGAGAAGGGGATGCTCTATCACCCGCATACGTCGGCTGGCAGAGTGCCCACCGATGTCGCCTATCGGGTGTACGTCGACTCGCTCATTGAGCTTCCGGCGACGAAGAAGCGCGAGCGCGACCGGCTCACCGCAGAGATCGCCTCGGGCGGCTCTGCGGTTGAAGCGATTCTCCGCCGGGCGGCGGAAAGTCTTGGCGTCATCACCCAGGAGCTCGGCATCGCCCTCGGCCCGCGCCTCGACGACAGTGTTCTCGAGCGGCTCGATCTCGTCCGCTTGTCGGCCGAGCGGATCCTGGTCGCTCTCACTCTCGCCGGCGGAGCGATGCGAACGATCTTCGTCGAGGCAAGGGGCGAAGTTGCCGACGCTGCGCTGGCCGAAGTTACGCGCGTGCTGAATGAGCGCCTCGCCGGGTCGACGCTGCGTCGGATCAGGACGAGCCTCGGCGAGCGGCTGCGGGACAGTGGTCCAAGGGGAAACGCCGCCGAGCTGTTGAACGTCTTCATAGAAGAGGGAGAGCAGTTGTTCGAAGCCGCGCTTCACAGCCAGGAGGATGATGTTCTCCTCGGGCACGCGTCGGTGCTGGCCGAACAACCTGAGTTCGCCAACGTCAACAGCATGAAGAAGCTCGTGGCTTTGACCGAGACTCGCGACGATCTCGCAAATCTCCTCCGCAAGAGAAGCGAGGTTGGCGGCATTACAATAAGTATCGGCGCCGAGCACAACGATCCGCGACTGGCGAATTTCACGGTCGTGACGGCGCAGTATCATTCCGCTGGTCTGAGCGGCGTCATCGGCGTGATCGGGCCGACGCGGATGCCTTACGAAAAGGTGATCTCGCTGGTCACACACACGTCGAAGCTGATAACCGAGCTACTGGGGTAGACTGACGATAAATGGCCGATTTCTATGCAACTCTTGGCGTTGCCCGCACCGCCCCGGATGACGAGATAAAGCGAGCGTATCGCAAGCTGGCTATGACCTATCATCCGGACCGCAACAACGGTTCGCGTGAGGCGGAGGAGAAGTTCAAGGAGATCACCGAGGCGTATGACGTCCTTCGTGATCCCACCAAGCGCGCGACCTACGATCGGTTCGGTGAGGCCGGGCTTCGCGGGGGGAGCGGCGGTTTCCATCACGTGGATCTTTCCGAGGCGCTCAACATCTTCATGCGCGATCTCGGTGGATTCGCGGGATTCGGCGATCTCTTCGGCGGCGGAAGCAGCGGCGGCAGCGGACCGCGCACCGGCTCCGATATCCGCATCACTCTTCCACTCCGTCTCGCCGAGGTCGCGACTGGTGTAGAGAAGGTGGTCCCGGCGAAGCTGCTCCTGAGCTGCGACCGCTGCGATGGAAAGGGCGCGGAGCCGGGGACGGAGGTACTGCGCTGCACGACGTGCGCCGGGGCCGGAGAGGTGCGCCGCGCGCAAAGGTCGTTCTTCGGCCAGGTGATCAGCGTCAGCCCGTGCCCCACCTGCGCCGGCGAAGGAACCGTGATCTCATCGCCTTGCCGCAAATGTCGCGGAGAGGGACGGGCGCGACAGGAGGAAAAGATCACCATCCGGGTTCCGGCGGGTGTCGCGACCGGTCAGTACATGACGATGCGCGGCGTCGGCAACGTCGGCCCGCGCGGCGGTGGCCGTGGCGACATCCTGATCATCTTCGAGGTGGAAGAGGATCCGCGCTTCGAGCGGGACGGCGAAGATCTGTATTGCGAGGTGCTCGTTACTTACGCGCAGCTCGTGTTCGGCGCCGATGTCGAGGTTCCGACGGTCAGCTCGAGCGTCACGCTCCACGTGCCCCCGCGCACAGAGAGCGGACAGGTCTTTCATCTGAAAGGTCGCGGACTTCCTCGCGTAAATGCGTCGGGCCTTGGTGATCTGCACATCCGCCTTCAGCTGCACACGCCGGACACGCTCATCGAGGAGGAGGAGAAGCTCATCAAGCGGCTCGGCGAGATTCAGGTCGCACCGCTCGAACGACGGGCGAAGGGCTTCTGGTCGAAGGTGAAAGAGTCGCTGGGCGCATGAGCCGCGCGGGAAACTGCTGCGTTGCCCCCCGATCCCGCATTGCCTGACGCGGCCTGGCTCGAAGTCAGAGTGTCGGGCGCGCGCGAAAGGCAGGCGGTGATCGATGCGCTTTTCGCCGAGGGATCCCAGGGAGTTCAGGAGACCGACGCCGACATCCTGACGCACCTGCCGGCCGACTCCTCGAGCGCAGGAATCCGCGACGCGATTCGTGCAGCCGATCCGGCGGCGGCTGTCTTCATCACGGACGCCAGGCCAGTGACATGGGACGCATGGCGTGCAGACGTACGAGCGCACCGTGTTGGCCGGCTGACAGTCGCCCCTCCCTGGCTCAGCCGGGACATGGATCGCGCGACAACGATCGTGATCGATCCGGAAATGGCGTTCGGCACCGGAGAGCACGCGACCACCCGCGGGGTCATGCGCCTGATGCAGCAGGTTGTAACGCCGGATTCGGTCGTCGCCGACCTTGGCGCCGGCTCCGCGGTTCTCTCCATCGCGGCGGCAAAGCTCGGAGCGCCTCGTATCATTGCGATCGAGCTGGATCCCGATGCCGCCGCGAACGCTCTCCAGAACATCCGCGTCAACGAAGTCAGCGACCGGGTACACTTCATCGAAGGGGATGCATTCTCCATACTTCCCCTGGTAGCACCGGTGAATGTCGCCTTCGCCAATATCCTGTCGGCGGTGCTGGTTGGGCTCCTTCCCGTGATCTACTCCTCGCTTGCGCCGGGCGGAAGCGCCATTCTTTCCGGAATTCTTTCAGCGGAGCGAGATTCGATGCTGGCCGAGATCTCGCGTGAAGGATGGCGGATTGTCGCCGAGGATGTCGAGGAGGAATGGTGGAGCGTTCTGATCAGCCGGTCGTAGCGACGTTTTTTTCCCCGGATGCGTTCAGCGCCGGCGCTCACGTCTCGCTCGGCGAAGACGCGGCTCAGCATGCGCGGGTGCTCCGTATTGGCCCGGGAGGGGCCGTCGAATTGCGGGATGGCGCCGGCCGTGGCGGCCGCGGTGTGATTGCGCGGATGGCAAAGCGCTCACTCGGCATCGACGTCGCCGACGTGTGGGAGATTCCTGCTCCAGCTCCGGTGCATCTTCTCGTACCCGTCGCCGACCGCGATCGGATGCTGCTGCTCGCGGAGAAGGCCACCGAGCTTGGCGCGACGAGCTGGCGGCCGGTGATGTGGCGGCGCTCGAAGAGCGTTACCGGTCGCGGCGAGGGGCCGACCTTCATAGGACGAATACGCTCGAGAATGATTTCGGCGCTGACGCAGTCAGGCGGCGGCTGGCTGCCTGAAATTCACCCGTCGGCTCCCGCAAGTCGGGCCATTGCCGCGGCGCCGGCCGACAATCGGCTGCTCCTCCACGCCCGCGCGGCGCAGACAATGCTGTCGCTGGACATCCGGTTTCCGCTCGTCATCGCTCTCGGGCCGGAGGGAGGCTTGGACGACGACGAGCGCCAGCAGATGGTCGATGCCGGTTTTGCGCCCGTCCGCCTTGCTTCGACGATGCTTCGATTCGAGACGGCGGGACTGGCGGCACTGGCGATCGCGCGGGCAGTCGCGGAGGCTTCAAATGGCTGACAAGTGCCTTTTCTGCCGTATCGTCAGCGGCGATATTCCCGCCGACATCGTAGCCGAAGATGATGAGGCGATCGTCCTCCGCGATGTCAATCCGCAGGCGCCTTCACACCTTCTCGTGATCCCGCGGCGCCATGTTGGCTCGCTCGACGACGCTGACGAAGCGACCGATCTGGGGAGCCTCATGCGGCTCGCTGCCGAGATCGCGAGAGACGAGGGGATCGCCGAATCGGGCTACCGGGTGGTGGTGAACACCAATGAGAATGGGGGGCAGACGGTCCAGCACCTGCATCTTCACATTCTCGGTGGCCGTCCGATGACGTGGCCCCCGGGGTAGTGGCCGTCCCGTTTTACTTGCTCGTCACATTATGCCGGACTAAGTTGTTAGTCTATCCACACACCGGCGCGCAAACGCCACGAAGGGGGGAAGTAGATTTTGTCGGAAGTCATAATTCATGACGACGAGAACTTTGAGCGCGCGCTCAAGCGCTTCAAGAAGAAGTGCGAGAAAGCGGGCATTCTCTCCGATCTTCGCAAGCATCGTCATTACGAAAAGCCGAGCGAGCGCCGGAAGCGCAAACTGAACACCGCGATGCGCAAGAACCGTCGGACAAGGCGAGTCTAGAAATGTCCGAGCTGCTCGCGCGGTTGCAGTCAGATCTCAACGCGTCGCGAAAAGCGCAGGACAAGCCCGCCATATTGCTTCTCGGAACCGTCGTTTCTGACGTCAAGAACCGGAGAATCGAGCTCAGGCGCGATCCCAGCGACGCAGAGGTCATTGACGTACTGCGCAAGGGGATCAAGCGGCGACGCGAATCGGTCGACATGTATGAGAAGGGAGGGAGGAACGATCTCGCCGCAAAGGAGCGCACCGAGGCGGCAGCCCTGGAGAAGTACGTCCCGCCGCAGGTCAGCGACGAAGAGCTGCGGGCAGCGGTTACCTCTGCGATCGCAGGAGGCGCGACGACAATCGGCGCGGTGATGGGAAAGGTTCTTCCCCAGTTCAAGGGGCGCGCAGAGGGTGCGGCGATAAACGCCATCGCGCGAGAGGAGCTCGGCAAGCAGGGGTGAGCTACGTAATGGCAGCGTCAAGAACCCGAACTGGCGATGACATTCGCGAGTTCGGGTTTTTGCGTTTCGGCGTGCCTGAGGTCCCGTGAACGCACACGCCCTCCGGGTTATCGAATACCCGAGCGCTCTCGAGCTGGTGGCCGGACGGGCATCATCTGCGCTCGGCGCCGAGCGTCTGCGCGGCTACAC
The DNA here is from genome assembly GCA_041486565.1 of Gemmatimonadaceae bacterium. Lineage (GTDB taxonomy): Bacteria > Gemmatimonadota > Gemmatimonadetes > Gemmatimonadales > Gemmatimonadaceae > UBA4720. Next base: position 14,883 of record JBGPLS010000002.1, on the reverse strand, counting down.
TCCCAGAGCAGATCGTGACTGGCTCGATCGCGAGCACTCCCGCGTCGCGATCGCGCGGTCGCTCGTCGAGAACGAGCTTCACTGGGCGCCGCAGCCCGTACCCGACATCCGTCCCGCGCTGACGCGACTCCGCGTCGAGGGCGCTTCGCTGTCGGCCGCCGATCTGCTCGCGATATCGAATCTTCTCCGCAGCTCCCGGCTGACCGCCGACGTCCTGAAAGGCGATACGGTGCCCGCCGATTCACGCGTGTTGCTCGCGCCCGAGCTCGGCTCGCTCCTCGTTTCGCCGGGCGATGAAAAGAGGATCGGCGCGGCGATCGACGATGATGGAAACGTCCGCGACGAAGCTTCGCCGCTCCTGCGTCGCGTCAGGCGCGAGCTGCGCGGCTCCCAGGGTGAGCTGGTCAAGCTGCTCGAGCGGCTCGCGTCGAAGCTCGATCCGCATCACCAGGTTCCCGACATGTCGGTGACGGTGCGGAATGGGCGCTTCGTGATTCCCGTCAGGAGAGAGGCACGGATGGTCGTCGGGGGAATCGTTCACGACACTTCCTCCACCGGGGGAACCCTCTTCGTCGAGCCGCCCGCGGCCGTCGAAGCGGGGAACCGGATTCGCGAGCTCGAGGCCGAAGAGATTCGCGAGATCGATCGCATTCTCGCCGAGCTGACGGAATCGCTGCGGCCTTCGCGCGAAGCGATTGGCGCCACGATCGAGGCCCTTGTTGAGCTCGACACTCTCTATGCTCGCGCCTGCTTCGCCATCCAGTTCAACTGCGGCGACATCGAGCTTGGATCGGCGAGCGACGGTTTCGCCATCCTCGACGGCCGCCACCCGCTGCTCCTTGCCCAGGACATTGCCGTCGTCCCGTTCGATCTCACCCTCGCCCCCGAGGAACGGACGCTTCTCATCTCGGGTCCCAATACAGGCGGGAAGACGGTGCTCCTCAAGTCACTCGGACTTTTTGCCGCGATGGCGCAATCGGGAATCCCTGTAACGGTGGGAAAGGGCACGAAGCTCGCAATCTTCGACGAAGTGTACGCCGACGTTGGAGACGAGCAGTCCATCACCTCCAGTCTGTCGACTTTCAGTGCTCATGTACGAAACCTCGCCGAGGTCCTGCGTTTCGCGACATCGGATTCGCTGGTTCTCATCGACGAGCTTGGCTCGGGGACCGATCCCGTCGAGGGCGCTGCACTCGGCGGTGCGATTCTCGAATCGCTGACGCGACGGGGAAGTCTCTCCGTCGCGACGACGCATCTCGGCGCATTGAAGGAGCTGGCCGCCGAAGTTCCGGGCGTCGTCAATGCGTCGCTTCAGTTCGATGCGGTCGCTCTCGCGCCGACATACCGGCTGATCAAGGGGATTCCCGGCCGATCGTACGGTCTGAGCATCGCTCGCCGCCTCCAACTTCCCGACGACGTGCTCGACAGCGCAGAGGCACGGCTCCCTGCGGGCGAGCGTGACGTCAACGCCCTGCTCGCCGAGCTGGAATCGCGGGAGCAGCGACTTGCCGAGATGGAACGGGAGGTGGCGGCGATCGGAGAAGATGTCCGCTCGCGCACGCGCCGCATCGCGGAACGGGAGCGTGCAGTGAAGGACCGCGAGCGGAATGCGGAGCGTGACGCCCGTAAGGAAGCGCGTCGCGTTCTGCTCGACGCGCGCGACGAAGTCGAGAAAACGATCCGCGACCTTCGCGCCGCCGCCGCCGAGGCGAGCGAAGAAGCCGCGCGGGAGGCAAGGCGGCGGATCGAGCAGCGGGCGGCGAACGAGGCGACGGCGATTTCCGCGCTGGACCACGCGGCGGAGTCCGAGGCCTCGCGTGGCCAGCGGATTCGCTATGAGCCATCGGCCCCATCGGGTTTGCCGGCGGAGGGCGACTTCGTCTCGGTGCCGTCGATGGGCGGTCGGACAGCGCGACTGATGGAGTTTCGCGGCGACGACGCAATCGTCGCGGTGGGCTCGGTCAAGCTTACGGTGCCTCGCGCCTCGCTCGAGCGCGTGTCGGCGCCGGAGGCGGGCGAGCGCGTTCAGATCGCAATTCGCGGCGACGTTCCGGAGCTCGCCGTCAGCAGCGAGATCGATCTGCGCGGCATGCGCGCGGGAGAGATCGAGGACCTGGTTATGCGGGCAGTGGACGCCGCGGTCCGCGCCGACCTCAAGACGCTCCGCTTCATACACGGCAAGGGAACGGGCGCGCTCCGCGAACGAGTCGCCGAGATGCTGCGAAAGGAGAATCGCGTAACGAGCTTTCGGCTCGGCGCGTGGAATGAAGGGGGAGCCGGAGTGACGGTGGTGGAGCTCTCGTGATTCCGGACGAGATTGTCGAGCAGGTTCGCGAGGCGGCGGACATCGTCGGCATCATCGGCGAGTACGTCCCGCTCAAGCGGACCGGCGCCGATTTCCGCGGGCCGTGCCCCTTTCACCAGGGCACGCGGCGCAATTTTTCCGTCTCGCCGTCAAAGCGGATGTACCACTGCTTCGTCTGCAACGAGAGCGGTGACGTCTTCAAGTTTCTCACGAAGAGACTGGGTGTTGACTGGCCGGAAGCGGTGCGGATCGTAGGCGAGAAGGCCGGGATCGAAGTCAGGGACACTCAGACCCGCCGCGAGGGTCCGGACCCGCGTGAGCGGTACTGGGAGCTCAATGCAGCCGCGGCCGGATACTTCCGGCAGCTGTTATGGGACGAGGTGATCGGCATGCCGGCGCGAGACTATCTCGCTGAGCGCGAGATCTCGAAGGACGTCGCCGAGGAATTCGGTCTTGGATTTGCCCCGCGTGAAATCGGACTGATGCGGACCTACATGAACACCCTTGGGTTCGACGACGGTCGTCTTCTCGAAGCCGGCCTGCTGGTGCGTCCCGATCAGGAGAGCGAGCCGCGGCCGCGTTTTAGAAACCGGCTCATCTTTCCGATCCTTGACGTAGCGAGTCGGCATGTCGGCTTCGGCGGGCGTCTCATCGGCGCGGGGGATGTGAAGTATCTCAACTCATCGGAGTCGCCGGTCTTCTCGAAGGGCAAGCTGCTCTACGGGCTCAACAGGTCGCGCAACGCGATTCGGCGCGCCGACCGTGCGTTGATCGTCGAAGGCTACTTCGACGCAGTCCGGCTCATGTCCGCCGGTCTCGAAGAGGTCGTCGCGCCGCTGGGCACGGCGCTCACGGAGATGCAGGTGGGGTTGCTCCGGAAATACACGCGCAACGTGATCCTGCTCTACGACAGCGATAGCGCGGGTCTCAAGGCGACATTCCGCGCCGGCGATGAGCTGTTGCGTCAGGGGTTTTCGGTGCGGGTTGTCACGTTTCCCAGCGGCGAGGATCCCGACAGTTTCGTGCGAACACACGGCGTCCCGGCGCTCGAAGCGCAGCTCGACGCGGCGATGGATGTCTTCGAGAGGAAGATCCAGATTCTCGAGCGCTGCGGTTGGTTCGGCGAGCTGCAGAAGAAGCGGCGCGCTCTTGACCGGCTGCTGCCGACCATTCGCGCCACTTCGGATCCCATCATGCGCGACCTCTACGTTTCGCGCGCTGGCGAGATCACGGGAGTCGACCGCAGGATCCTCCTCGGCGAGATGGACTCAGTCCGCCAGCCGCATCCCGTCACGACTCGGTCGCAGCCGGCACCGCGGATCAATCTCGACATTCGTGCGCGGCGCGGCGATCGGCGGGCTCGCTCTCAGGTGCCTGGCGCATCGGCGGAACGTGAGCTTCTTCGTGCGATGCTCCTGCAGCGCTCGAGGGTCGAGACCATTGCCGAGCGCATCGGTCCGGACAGCTTCAGGGACCCACGCTACCGGGCAATCTTCGCGGCATTGCTCACCGCCGGTGAGGGTGCCTCGATGGACGAGCTCGCGGCGATGCTCGATCCGGAGTCGATCGAAGTCGCGGAGTCGCTGCTCGAAGATGCCGGCGCGCTGATGGAGCCGCAGCGGACCATCGACGACTCGCTGGCCCAGCTCGAGGTGCGCCGCATGGAGGACCGGGTCGCCGAGATCGACGGGTTGCTGCCACTGGCGAGTGAAGCGGAGAAGAACGTTCTCGATGAAGAGCGCCAGAAAATCGTTCTGCAGATGCGCGCATCGGGAAAAATGTCGTTCAAGGCGTTCCGGCGCCGCCGGACACGTGGTTAACCAGGAGGAAGATGATGCATAATGATGTCGAAGTGTTGTTGGCGCTCCAGGCGGATGATACAGCCATTTTCGAGTTTGAGAGCCGGTTGCACGCGCTGGAGCCGCGGATGTCCGCGCTGGATCGCAAGCGGGAGGGTGCGGTTGCGGCGCTCGCCAGGGCGCGAAGCGCGGTCGAGGCGGAGGAGCGACGCCAGCGTGAGCTGCTCACCAAGGTCGCGGCGCACAAGCAGATGCAGGAGCGCAACCTCGCGCAGTTCGACGCCGTCAAGCGGCTCAGGGAAGCGACCGCGGCGATGGCGCAGGTGGAGTCGGCGAGACGAATCATCGCCGAGGATGAAAGCGAGCTGCAGACGATTTCCAGGCGGCTCACCGAGCTGAGGGCATCTGTGGAGAGCCACGAGGCCGCGGTGCGGGATGTAGAGGCCGAGCAGGTGACGGCGCGAGAGGAAATCGAACAGGAGCGAGGTGAAATCACGACCTCGCTCGACGCGGCGCGCCGGGCCCGCAACGAGAAGACGGCGGGAGTACCCCGTCCCCTCCTCGGAAAATACGATCGGATTCGCACCAGGCGGCCCAAGGCGTTGTACGCGATGCGCGGAGATTCCTGCGGCAATTGCGACACGGCGATTCCGATGCAGCGCCGTAATCTCATGGCCGTCAACGGCGCGATAGATGTCTGCGAGGCGTGTGGCGTGCTTCTCTACAGGTCCGTGGGCGCTTGAGCCGCTACCGGCCCGCGCCTATGTTGCGGGTGTGACAGCATCGACCGCAGAACCGCTAGCACGCGGCACCAGGCGAGCCGGCGCTCGCTGGATCATTTCGCGCGCGCCCGACCCGGAGGCCGTCGCGGAGCTCTGCGCAGCGCTCACCCTGCCGCCGGACGTCGCCAATCTCCTGCTCATCCGCGGACACACGGATGCCGAAGCGGCAAGGCATTTTCTCCGGCCGCGGCTGGACCGCCTGCACGATGGCTACTCGATGCTTGGGCTCGCCAAGGCCGTGGACCGTCTCGCGTGTGCCTGCGCCGAGGGCGAGACGGTGCTGATCCACGGCGATTACGACGTGGACGGCATCTGTTCCACGACCATCATGACGCGGACCCTCCGCGAATTCGGCGCGAAGCCGGTGCCATTCATCCCTCGGCGCCTCGAGGATGGATACGACCTCGGTCCGGCGGGAGTGCGCGCGGCGATGGAACAGGGCGCCAGCGTCGTCGTCACATGCGATTGCGGCACGAGCGCGCGGGAGCCTGTGGCGGAGCTTTGCAGCGCGGGAATCGACGTCATCGTCACCGACCATCACATCCCGAGCGAAGCGCTGCCGGATTGTCTCGCGGTGCTCAATCCGCACCAGGAGGGCTGCGAGTATCCGGACAAGGATCTTGCGGCCGTCGGCGTTGCGTTCAAGCTCGCGCTGGCGCTGGCAAAGCATCTCGCGAGAAGTGACGCGTTCATCTGGCGAATGCTCGACCTCGTCGCCCTCGCGACTGTTGCCGACGTGGCGCCGCTTCGCGGAGAAAACCGGGTGCTCGTGCGATACGGACTGCGCATGCTCTCCGCGACGCACAACGTCGGACTGCGATCGATGATTCGCGCCGCGGGGCTGGAGGGGAAGGCCCTCACCGCAGGACGCGTGGGATTCATTCTCGCCCCGCGGCTCAATGCCGCCGGCCGGCTTGGCCACGCGATGCGCGGCGTCGAGCTGCTGATGACTGAAAACGAGCACGATGCGAATTCGATCGCGCGTGAATTGGAGGAGCTGAACGCCCGCCGACAGGAGCTCGACCGGGCAACCCTGGATGAAGCGCGCGAGATGATTGAGAAGCTCGATCTGGACGAGACGTACGGGATCGTCCTGGCGAGTGAGACCTGGCACCCGGGTGTCATTGGCATCGTCGCGTCGCGAATCGTCGAGGAGTACGGCCGGCCGGCAATGCTGATCGCTCTTGACGGCAATCTGGGAAAGGGCTCAGGCCGCTCGATTCACGCGCTGAATCTGCACGCCGCGCTCGCCGAGTGCAGTGATCTCCTGGTCCGCTTCGGCGGACACAAGGCAGCCGCCGGGATAACCATCGCCCGCGATCGCGTAGAAGAGTTCACTCAGCGCTTCAATGATGTGGCGCGCGCCTCGCTCAAGCCGGAGGATCTGATTCCGGAAGTGCGAATCGACATCGAGGTCGGAATCGACGGGGACAACGAGCGGCTGGAGCGGATGCTTCGCCACTTCGAGCCGTTCGGAATGGGCAATCCTTCGCCCGTCCTCGTTGCGCGCGGCGTTCATCTCGCCGGACCACCGAAACTGATTGGCCGGGACGGCCTCAAGCTTCGTCTCTCCGCCGGCGGCGGCGAGCTCGAAGCGATCGGTTGGGGGTTCGCGTGCCGCATCGCCGAATTCGATCCCGCGATATCAATTGACGTCGCCTTCCGTCTCGAGCGCGACGAGTTCCGCGGCGACAGCAGGCTCCAGGCGCGCATCGCCGACATTCGTCCCGAGTCCGGTTCACGCGGCTGACGTGCGCATCGTCGCCGGACGCTGGAGAGGCCGGAAGATCGAGGCGCCACCAGGGTCCGGCGTGCGTCCCACGCTCGACCGCGTGCGTGAGGCGTGGATGAGCATTCTTCAGAAGGACATCCCGGGCGCCCGCATCCTCGACCTGTTCGCCGGCTCGGGAGCGCTCGGCCTCGAGGCGTTGTCGCGCGGCGCAGTGAGCGCCGACTTCGTTGACAAGGGCGCGGGGAGCCTGCGGTCGCTGCGCGCAAACATCGAGAAGCTCGGCGCTGAAGACGTCTCCACCATCCATCGCGCCGATGCTCTCCAGTTTGCGGAGCAGCTCGCCCCCGGCTCATACGACGTCGCTTTCGCCGACCCCCCATATTCTGGCGGCGGAGCCGTGCGACTCGCAGCTCACTGGATCGAGACTTCGTTTGCATCGGTGCTTTCGATCGAGCATTCCGCGTCAGAGGTGATGCCGGGCAAGGCGGACACCCGCCGCTACGGCTCCACCGCGATCACCATTTACCGCAGCGAGGTCTAGCGTGGAGACAATCGCCATCTACGCCGGAAGCTTCGACCCGATCACCCGCGGGCATGAGGACCTCATCCGGCGCAGCTGTATGTTCGTTGACAAGCTGGTCGTAGCGGTCGCGCGGAACAGCGCGAAGAAGCCGCTCTTCACGTCCGATGAGCGAGTCGAGCTGATCAGACTGGTCTCCAATGGCAACGAATGCGTCGAGGTATGCCAGTTCGAGGGACTTCTCGTGAACTTCGCGAGAAGCGTCGGCGCTTCGCTCATCATCCGGGGACTCCGGGCGATGAGCGACTTCGAGTACGAATTTCAGATGGCCCTGATGAACCGTCATCTTTCTCCGGGCCTCGAGACAGTCTTCATGATTCCCTCCGTCGAGACCACGTTCATCAGCGCGAGCATTGTCCGCGAGATTGCCCAGAACGGCGGATCGCTGGAAGGGCTGGTGCACCCGGGGGTGGCCGCGGCGCTCAACAAGCGATTTGCCACCCCGCCCGCGTCGCGATAGATGAAATTCATCGAGAGCATCCGCCGCCGGGCGGCCGCCCTCGACGCACGAATAGCGTTTCCCGAATCGGATGACGAGCGCGTCCTTGCCGCAGTCTCGTCACTGGCCAGGGGGCGCATCGTTCGTCCGATCCTCATCCTCGATCCGGGAAAGCCGTCGAGCCACGCAGCCGCTCAGGCCACCGGGGTTGACACGTTGGTGGCCGCCGAGGGCACGCCGCTCGAATACGCCGACACGCTGGTCGCGGCCGGCGAGATGGACGGATGCGTTGCCGGCGCCGTCCATACTTCAGCAGATGTGCTCCGTGCCGCACTGCGGACAATCGGAGTTCGATCCGGTTTCAAGACCGTTTCCAGCGCCTTCTACATGGTAGCCGGCTCAGCATGGGCGGCAGCGACCGAGGTACTCACTTTCACCGATTGCGCCGTCGTCCGTTACCCGACCGCCGAGCAGCTGGCGGACATTGCGATCGCCGCCGCCGCCGATCGTGTCACAATCGTCGGCGACGAGCCGCGTGTTGCGCTCCTCTCCTTCAGCACTCTGGGCAGCGCCGAAGGCGATAGCGTGGACCTGGTGCGAACGGCCGTCGAGTTGATAAGGATCCGGGCCCCGGGCCTCCGCGTGGACGGAGAATTGCAAGGTGATGCGGCGCTGGTTCCGGAGGTCGCCCTTCGCAAGGCGCCTCGCGGCAGTATCGGTGGCATGGCCAATGTGCTCGTGTTTCCAACGCTCGATGCCGGGAACATCGCGTACAAGCTGGTGCAGCGCCTCGCCGGAGCGACCGCTATCGGTCCCATTTTGCAGGGACTGGCCCGGCCAGCGGCCGATCTCTCGCGCGGCGCAACGCCGGAGGACATTATTAACGTCGCCGCGGTCACCGCGCTGAAATCAGCGCCCCCGCCGGCATGATGAACACAATCGGAGACAAGAATGAGCTTCTCGATCAGTAAGCAGGGCGATGTGGTCGTCGTTGACGTCGAGGGACAGCTGATCGTCGGCAATCGACAGGAATTGAAACAGAAAGTCCTCGACGAGCTCGAGAGAGGCGAAAAGAAGTTTCTCATTGACTTCAGCCAGACCGGGTACATAGACAGCTCGGGACTCGGCGTACTCGTCTCGCTCTCCAAGAAGATTCGCGAGCAGGGAGGGGAGCTTCGTCTCGCCAACCTGAACGACGATCTGCAGACTCTCTTCGAGCTGACCAAGCTCGACACGCTCTTTCAGATTTCGGATACGAGGGAGCGCGCGCTAGAGAGCTTCTGATGGCAAAACCCCGCGTCGCGCTCGATGTCGAGATCCCCAGCGACGTCAGATACATAGAACAGGTTGTCGAGCTTGCGGCACGCCAGTGTCGCGAGCTTCACCTGCCGGCCCGGAAGTGCTCGCTCAACCTGCCAGTCGCGCTCACCGAAGCGTTGTCGAACGCCATTCTGCGGGGCAACGCTATCAGCAATGGCAAGCACGTACGGGTGCGCGCGCTGGTGAGCGACGATGCGCTCGTCTTCGACGTCCTCGACGAAGGACCCGACTTCGACATCATGGCCGAGAGGATCGATCCGACCACCCCCGACAACGTGATGCGCGAGGAGGGACGCGGTCTTTTCCTGATGCACATGCTGATGGACAGAGTCGAGCACATTCGCAGCCGCGGCAATGTCATAAGACTCACGCTCCTCCGCGAATGAAAGAGCTCGAGACGGTACTCGTTGCATTCCGCGACATAACGCAATGCGACGCTGCCGTCTGGAGCGCTCCGGAGGGCGATTTTAAGGCGCTACGGCCGGTGGCTCGGTCCACTCCGCGTCTTGCGCCGCCGGATGATGTCCCTTCAGCAGTCGGTGCGGGTCCGCTACGCACCAATGGTGGAACCATGCTCGTCGCGCAGGTGCCCGGCATCAAGCGCACGTGGCTCGCCGTCGCGCCATGCGGTCCGCCGGGCGAGCCCGCGGAGAAACACCTCCGCCTCCTGCTCCCATTCATCGTCCAGATTCTCCGGGGCGCGCAGGAAGTCGAGCATGCCGCTCTCGAGCTCGCCGAGCGCTACGAGGAGATAAACCTCCTTTATACAATCGGCGAGATTCTCGGACGCACGGTGACGCTCGAGGAAGCGGCGGCTACGATCCTCACCGAGATATCGGAGACTGTTGGCGCAAGGCATGCATCCATCCTCGTCCACGAGCCGGCAACCGACATCCTGCATGTCGTCGCCGCGATTGGAAGCGACTCCGCCGGCGGGCCGCCAATCCGCGTTGACGATCCCGACTGCGTGTCGGCGCGCGTCTTTCGGACCCAGCATCCGCTGACAGTCGAGGCGGGCGAGATGGTGTGCGACGCAGAGCGCTCGTACCGCCGCGGTGAGATGCTCTCCGTCCCGATCATGTGGACAACGCCGACGGGCGGCGAGCCGCTCGGTGTCGTGAATCTCTCCGATCGTCGCTCGCACGAGCCGTACAGCGCCGGCGATCAGAAGCTGGTCGCTGCGATCGCAACGCAGATCGGCACCGCCATTCAGAACGCGCGCCTGGTGCGCGCCTCCCTGGAACAGCAGCGGCTGATGCAGGAGATGCATCTCGCCCACGATCTTCAGATGAAGCTGCTCCCCAATCCGGCGATCGTCGCGCCGGAAGCCCGGGTGGCGGCGCGGGTCGTACCGGCTGAGAGCGTCGGGGGGGATTTCTATCATCTCTTCCGCATTCCCGGAGGGCGCACCGGGGTAATGATCGGTGACGTCTCCGGTCACGGCTACCGCGCGGCCTTGATCATGGCGCTGGCGATGAGCGCGGCCGCCATCCACGCCCAAACCGCCGCCGATCCCGGTCAGATGCTCTCGCTTCTCCTCGGCAGTTTGCGCGAGGAGCTGACGACGACCGAGATGTTCATCTCGATGTTCTTCGGAGTGCTGGAGAAAAAATCTTCTGTTCTCCGCTACTCGAACACCGGCCATCCGCACGCATTCATCTTCGGGAAATCGGGCGAACCCCGCCGCCTCGAAGCGCATGGACCACCGCTCGGGATGACCGACGAGATACCGGGCGCGGCGGCGGCGCCGTGGCGCAAGGGTGAAGACCTGCTCGTGCTTTTCACCGATGGAGTAACCGACGCCAGAAACCCGTCGGGCGCGAGACTCGGCGAGCAGAAGGTTCTCGACGTCATCGGCGAACATCGCGGTCTCCAGCCGGACGAGATTCTGAAACGCGTTTTCGACATGCTCGGCGACTACACGGGTGGTGCGCCGAGCGCTGACGATCTGACGCTGGTCGTCCTCCGCAGCTGATCGGTGGCGCCGCGACGCGGGTTTCCCCCAGTCCTCAAGCGCCTGGGACAGCATTTCCTCAACGACGCCGACGCCCTCCGGGACATCGCTGACGCGCTGCGGCTGACGAAGGACGATCTGGTAGTCGAGATCGGGCCGGGAAGAGGAGCGCTCACCCAGCTTCTTCTGTCGCGCGCCGGCCACGTCGTCGCGGTCGAGCTCGACCACGAGCTCGCCGGGCGGCTGAAGAAAAGCCACGAAGGAGATCCGCGATTGACCGTGGTCGAAGGCGACATACTCGCGGTGGGCCTGGACAAGATCGTCGATCGTCCCTTCGCGATCGTCGGCAATGTTCCGTATTACATCACGACGCCGATACTATTTCACATTCTCAAGGCGCCGCTGCCGACGCGCGCGGTCTTCCTCGTTCAAAGAGAAGTGGCTGAGCGCATCGTCGCGCTCCACGGATCGCGCGAGTACGGCGCGCTGTCGGTGAACGTCCAGGCAATTGCGCGGGCGGAAATCGTGAGAAGCGTTGCCGCCAGCTCCTTCACTCCGCCGCCGAAGGTGGAGTCGGCCGTCGTCAGGATCACGCCCCGCGAAGAAGCTCTCGTCAGCGCCGACGAGCTGCCCGCGTTCAGGATCTTCGTCCAGTCGATATTTGGAATGCGACGGAAACAGCTCGCCAACGTGCTGCGATCGGTGCGACGTCTATCGCTCGAGGAGGCGGAACGCATTCTCGTCGCCCAGGGCATCGATCCACACGCGAGACCCGAGACGCTTTCGCCCGCTCAGCTCGCGGCTCTCATGCGTGCCACGGCGGTCGGCTAATCGGCCTTGTTGGTGATGGCGAAGGTCAGCGTCTCCAGCTCCATAGCCATGTTGACGGCGCGCAGAGCGACGTCGCTCGGCACAGTGAGCTGCACCGGCGCGAAGCTGAGAATACCCTTGATCCCCGCCTTGACGACGCGATCGACGAGCTTTTGCGCGGAGTCCGCCGGTACGGCGAGCACCGCGATCTGGTAATCGCCTGCCTCGATGTCGCGTTCCAGATCCGCCTCGTCGCGGACTTTCACGTTGCCCCATCTGGACCCGATCTTCGACGGGTCGCTATCGTAAACCGCGCTGACTACGAATCCGCGCGCGGCGAAGCCCGCGTAACGCGTCAGCGCGGCGCCGATCTTTCCCGCGCCGATGATGCAGACGCGCCATTGCTGCCCGAGGCCGAGGATCCGTCGAAGTCTTGTCGAGAGCTCGGGGACGGAATAACCGAGTCCCCGCTTGCCGAAGGAGCCGAAGAACGAGAGGTCTTTTCTCACCTGGGCGGACGTCGTGCCGCCGAGTCGAGCGAGGTCTTCACTCGAAGTGGTGGGCACTCCGCGAGCCTCGATCTCCTCCAGGAAGCTGAGGTAGAGCGAGAGCCGGCGTACTGTTGATTCCGCGATCCGTCTCAAGTTATAGGGGCTTGTGAATTAGTTCACAAGTTAGGTAATAGGCCCGCCGGCGGCAAGCAATCAGGACAGCCAGTCGGCCGCAGGGTTATTTTTTCATCCGATGGCAGTACATGTAACTTCTGAAATCGGGCGCCTCAATTCGGTTCTCGTCCACCCTCCGGGCGCCGAGCTCTACGCCGTAACTCCCACTACCAGAGAGGATTATCTCTACGACGACATCATGGATGTCGCCGCCGCGCAGCGTGAGCACCGACGGTTCGTGGCGATCCTCGAGCGGTTCGCCGAGGTCCACCATGTCCACGATCTGCTCGCCGAAGTCCTGGCCGATACCGAGGTCAAAAGGCTCCTCATTCGCGACACGCTGGACATCCTGCCATCTGTTCCCCTCGCCCGTGAGCTCGAGGAGATGTCTCCGGCTGAGCTCGCCCGGGCGCTGATCGAAGGCCGGGAGGAAGCGCCGGGCCCGTTGGCGAGCGCGCTGAATGAAGGCGGGTATGCGTTGCCGCCGCTGCCGAACCTCTTCTTCACCCGTGACGTCGCCGTCGGCCTCAACGAGCACATCATGATCGGCTCGATGCGCTACAGCATCCGTTGGACCGAGGCGCTGGTGATGAAGGCGATCTTCAGCTACAACCCTCGGCTCCAGAACAAGGGCATCATCTACGACGGCTCGATCGAGCACCGGCTCAACTACACGCTCGAAGGTGGCGACGTCCATCCGATCCGGCGCGACACTGTCATGATCGGCTTCAGCGAGCGATCGAGTCCGGCGGCCATCGATCAGCTCGCGTCGGTGCTCTTCACCAACACCGACGTTCGCGAGCTCATCATCGTCGTGATGCCGGGAGAGGACATCGCCATTCACCTCGACATGATCTTCACCCAGGTGGATCGGCAGCTTTGCGTGGTCTACCCGCCGCATTTCATCGGGCCGGGGCGGCTCCCCATACTTCTCTGGAAGAAGGGCGCGGCCAAGATGCGGGAGATGCCGAGTGTCTTCGCCGCGCTCGAAGAGTGCGGTCTTCCGATGGAGCCGGTGCTCTGCGGCGGCGAGCGGCGCATGATGCAGGAGCGGGAGCAATGGTCGTCCGGTTGCAATTTCGTTGCGCTTCGACCGGGACTCGTCCTATCGTACGCGCGCAATGAGCTCACTCTCCGCGAAATGGAAAAGGCCGGCTTCGCCGTGATCGGCGCTTCCGATTTTCTTTCCGGCGAGCGCGAGGTGAGCGACGATGTCCGCGCCGTCATTACTTTCGACGGCGCCGAGCTCGTTCGTGGCGGGGGCGGCGCCCGCTGCATGACCTGCCCGCTCATCAGGGATGATCCGTGGAGCTGACACGCGGCGGAATCGATACCCGGGCAGAGGCGACGCTCCTCGCGACGCGCGCAGCTCAATTCCTCGAGAGTGGTCCGGCCGATCCGGTGTCGCTGATCGGACACGTCTGCAACCTTCCCGGCGCGCCGCGCATCGTCGCCGAGCACATGGCCGAGGCGATCTTCGCCGGCCATCCTGAATTCTCGCGTGATGAATCAGGGCGTTGGCTGCTCTCGGTGGCGACACCGGTCTACGACGCCGTTTCTGGTGTCGAACACGGCGCTTTCGACTCGGCGATGCGTTCGACGACGGTGGCGGGCGCCGACACTCTTCGCCATCTCTCCTATGTCGTCGTGGATGTCGAGACGACAGGAGGGCGCGCGTACGGCGGCGATCGCATCACCGAGATCGCGGCGGTCGTCGTTCGCGATGGCAAGCTCTCCGATGTGTTCGAGACGCTCGTAAATCCCCAGCGTCCGATCCCCGCGTTCATCACCCAGCTCACCAACATCAGCTGGGATATGGTCAAGAATGCGCCGACTTTCGCGACCGTCGAGCCCCAGCTCCTCGATTTCCTCGAGGGCAATGTGTTCGCCGCTCACAATGCGAACTTCGACTGGCGCTTTCTCTCGTCCGAGGTCTTTCGCGCATCGGGGCGACAGCTCGTTGGCCGGCGGCTCTGTACCGTTCGGCTTGCACGAAAGATTCTGCCGCAGCTCGCGCGTCGGTCGCTCGACCACGTCGCCCGCTACTACGGCGTGGAGATCTCGGAACGGCATCGTGCGGCCGGTGATGCCATCGCCACTGCACGCTGTCTCATCCGATTGCTCGGCGACGCTGCCGATCGCGGCTGCCTCACCTGGGACGACCTCGATCTGCTGATCGGTGCTCGAGCTCTGCGCGCAGCGCGGGCGCGCCGCCGCCGCTCGGCGATGCCGCGTTCGGCCGATAACGACACCTCAGCATGACGCGACCGCCCCCACTTGTCGAAAGGCTCACCGTCGGCAGCCTCACCGTTCATGCGATCCAGGCGGGCGGTCTGAAGCTCGATGGTGGCGCAATGTTCGGCGTCGTCCCCAAGCCACTGTGGGAGCGAAGGATTCCCGCCGACGAGCGGAACCGGATTCAGATGGGAATGCGCTGCCTTCTCGTCGAGCATCCGTCCGGGCTTGTTCTCATCGATACCGGTGCGGGCAACAAGGA
>JBGPLS010000001.1:0-90982 GCA_041486565.1 Gemmatimonadaceae bacterium | reverse complement strand
GCTCGGCTCGCCTGGCATAGCTCAGGCGTGCATTCTTGTGGGTGTTCACAGGTCCTCTGGCGGTTGCCGGTTGAGTGTCTAGACAACCCCAGCTTGCTACCGTTACGACCTGTGAACAACCTCCTGATCAATTACACCTAGGGCTGTTTCTCGAGCGCTTCGACAGCCAGTCGAAGCTCTTCCATGATCAGTGCTTCAAATCCCAGAGATTTTAGCCTCTCGTATACTTGCCGGTACCATTTAACGGTGCCGGCGCGGGCGCCACTGAATCGCGACCATATCGTCGGCGAATCGACCGTCCGCCGAAGATCTGAAAGTATCGAACGGGCATTGTGGACATTGTCCGCTGCGCAAACCCACAGAGCGGCTTTTCCGGCTTGCGATAGCCTTTCCAGGTAGTCCTGCTTTCGCTGGTCAGTTGACAGCTCCACTCCTTCGTCGTCGAGTCGTCGATGGGTTACCTGAAGGGCCGTCTCAAGAACGGACTCGCCAAACTTTTCGCCCATCCGCTGTTCGAGCATTTCCCGCGTATAGCCGTCGCGGACACAATCCTCGACGACGTCGTGAAGAATGCCAGCTACAACAGTGTCCTCATCGCAGTCATAGCGAGTTAGAATCACCGCCACGTTCGCCGGGTGCGTGAGGTAGGGAAGCTTCGTGCCTTTCCTTACCTGCCGGTCGTGATGCTTGGCGGCATACGCGAGTGCGTGATTGATCTTGTCCGAATATCCTGGGCTCAACGTCACGTCGCTGCTCGAAACCATTGCACGATTTCCTCCAGCCCCATGCGGTCATCGTCGGTGAAGGCCCCTAACTCTTCAGAGTCGATATCCAGCACCGCCATGAGTTCACCCGATTGGCCAAATACCGGGACTACAATTTCGGATCGCGACCGTGCGTCACATGTGATGTGATCCGGAACAAGATTGACGTCCTCGACGATGATCGTTCGGCCCTCAGCTGCGGCGCTTCCACAGACTCCCTTGCCGAAAGGGATCTCGAGGCAGCCGAGGCTTCCCTGGTACGGCCCGATTCGTAGTAGCTCACCTGGCCTAGCCACACGGTAGAAGCCCGTCCACAAGAAGCCTAACGCTCCATGCACAAGCGCGGATATCGTCGCCATGCCGGCAATTACATCATCGATCCCTTCGAGCACTGCGACTACCTGCCCGTTGAGCTCGGTGTACGCAGCGCGACGTGGGAGGTCGCGGAGATCTGATATCGCTTCGGCCATCGGGAGAGTGGGGAAGTAGTGCCGCGAAACCAGCAGCTTGGCCTCGTTAGAACTTAACGCTTTCGGAATACGTGGGTGCGCCTCGACGCGAGTGCGCGTGCGCGCGTATGCCGATGGAGCCGTTACGCTCCTACCAGCGTAGAGCTCCTCGGCTCACCGCGCTCATATGACTCGAGTAGCTCCTCGCGCGAGTCGATCTGAGGCAGCTCGTCATCCCATAACACAAGTCCGTGCACACGAAGATCGAGCTCACGGAGTCCATCGACTGATTTCTTGAGGTCGGCAATTCGCGTGCGCCCAATTCGTGCACATAGGACCACATCTGGGCTCGGGAGCACGGCAGTTGTCCGCTGGAGTACGTAGGCAGTGGGCGCAGCAATGACAATCAGGTCGTATCGTCGCTCCATTCGTGTAAAATCATTACGGATTCTCTCGGCGACTTCGATCGAGGGAGCTCCGACACGCCGCGTGCCACTGGGCAAAATATCCAGAGGACGATCTCGGCCAATTGTTGTCGAGACAATGGAGTCTGTCCAGTCGGAGGTCCCGGTCACGATGCCGGCGAAACCGGGGTTAGGAGGAACTCGTAATACGCCAGCCACCGTGCATGTAGCCGGATCCACATCGACCAGGAGCGTGCTGCGAGCCTCGTAGGCGGCGGCGGCAGCGAGATTCGAGGCAACCGTGCCGACAATTGCGGAATTGTCCCCTGCAATTGTCACTATCGGGACGTTTGCCTCCGTCGCCGCCAGGTGCAGATAGAGCCGCCGGTAACTTTCCGACACTATGTCGATTAGCGGTGGTGCTTCGGCGTCCGCCTGACGGCGGCTTCGCTCCGCCACTACCTCCCCAGGGCGAACTACCGTCAGTACCCTCGCGCCTGTTACCTGCTCCGCCTCCCGGGCATCTGCGACATGGGGGCTGTGCAGCTCCATGCCAAACGCCACTGCGAATCCAATTGTGAGAGCCAGCACAAACGCTGCACCAAGCATAGCCAATGGTGGCGCACCGACATTTGCCAGATCGCGCGCCTTCGACGATTCACGATCTATTCTTTCGTCAGTCGCGCGTATCTGAGCTAGAGTCGCAACCGCTCCGGCATACGTTCGTTGAGACTGCAGTTTGTCCGCAAGGTATTTCATCGTATCCAGCTGTACCTCCGGAACGGCAGACGGCGTTGCCGGCCTTAGCACTGCGAGCTGTCTGCGCGCTATCGATCGCTTCGCTTCAGCAATGGATTGGATCTGTCGTCCCAGGGCTGTTGCCCTCGAGGTCAGCGCGACATAAACCGGATCGACGCCCCCCACTGCACCGAAGGCGTCTCGCTCTCTTTCAATATCGGCGAGCGAATCAAGCAGTACACGCACTTGTTGATCGTTGATGAGCAAAGGTGTCGAGCCGAGTGTGCGGTAGGACCCGGGGAGGGGAGCGTTGTCGGCGCGCTCTATCAACCGATTGAGTGTCGTCACAACGATCGACAGAGAATCGCGTTGCGCCACTTGGGCCGGGGGAAAGGTGTCAACGGCGGCCACGGGAGGGGGGGCCACCGCGTGGCGCGCAATGGCCAGTATCGAATCAGCAGCTGCGATTCCCGTTCGTGCGCGGTCGCGAATGCTCACCGTTGCGGTTGAGTCCGATTTTTCCTGAAGGGAGGCGGCGACCGCTACCGCCGCTTTGGAGGCTTGTCGGGGAACCAGAACAAATGCAATGAGCGCGCAAATGAATACCAGGCCACCGACGATCCCCATGATTGCCACACGCCGCGATGCATTCAGCGCGCGCATAGACATCCACAAATAATGCGAGCTTGACCCGGGCCTACCCATTCAGTTGCCTCCTCCTGGCGATACAGCCTTGCATCATCGACCTACGCAGAGAGTTCTCTTTGGCCGTAACGCCAGTACTGTTTCCGGATGCTCCGGGATCATAATGCCAAATATACCCCGCTGCCCGGATCGCCTTGCTCATGGACACCGAAGATGCAGGGTCGGCACCCTCTCACGGCAGCGGCAATACGTCGTCCGATCAACTGAGACAAAAAGGCGGGAGCACCCGGTTCGATGCCCCCGCCTTAACTGCCGGATTTCGATGTGCGACTACTGGACCGTGATCTCTCCCTTCATGCCCAGTGCGAGATGCGGCGTGCAGTGGAAAGGATACTTGCCGGGCTTTATGTTGCCGAAGGAGATGGTGACCGACTCTCCCGGATTCGTCTTCAGCCCGCTGGAGAGCTCACCCAATTTTTCCGTTCCGATGTTGGCATCCAACTGGCCCTTGGAGTCAGCCGGAATAGTAGCCGGATCGAACGCCACGTTGTGAGGACCGCCAGAGACCACCGTGAACTTGATCCCGTCTCCCGCCTTGACTGTGATATTCGCAGGTTCGAAGCGATATCCCTTCGCATCGCCGATCATCTTCACCTCTTGGATCGCGCCCGTGACCGGAGCCATTGTGCCTGCGGCTGCCGGGGCAGTCGCGATCGGTGTGGTTGTGGCCGCAGGTGCAGCTGCGGCAGATGTATCTGTTGCTACACCAACTGTATCGGCACCGTTGCTTTTGTCCCCGCCTGCGCAAGCACTGAGAACAAGTACACTCGTGACGAGCGTTAATCCGTGAAACCGCATTCTATAAAGCCTCCGTACTGATTGCATCTGGGTTGATGGTGCTTCGCGAAGTCTCGCAAAGCTTTGTGAATTTATTCACAAACGGGCTAAAAATCAACGCGTCCCTATGTCGGCAATCTTCGTGCAGAAGATCACGTCATCCACCGCGGACGAACTACCACAATCGGGTACTGGCAGTCACTAAAATTTCGAGATCAAATCCTGCCTGAGCTTCGCTGGATCTCCCACATATGCGAAGCGAATCCCCTTCATGTACTTCTGCGCTACCCGACGCACCGCTTCGGGCGTCACGCTTCTGAGCTCATCGACGAATTTGTCTGCCTCGTGATAATCTCCTCGATAGAGCTGAGACCTGGCCAGAAAGTCGGCCTGTGCACCATTGGTTTCGTTATCCAGAAAATATTCGGTGAGGAACTGCTGTTCGAGCCGTTGAAGGCCATCCCGATCCAGCAAGCCTTGCTGGAGCTCAGTTACAGCTGCCCGCATCAACTTGAGGGTCGTGTCTGGGGAAGTCGTGGAGATGTATAGCCCGCCGGCACTTGCCGCCCGATCCAGGAATGGCGCATGTACGTCATATGTCAGATTCTGACGTGTGCGGATCTCCGCAAATAGCCTCCCGGTAAGAACTGAAGTCGCGATTCGAAGCGCCTGATAGTCATCACTATTGGCCAGTGGTCCGCTGTAATACCCCACGATGTAATTCGTCGGCAATACTCGCGATTCGGTCACCACGGCTGATGGTCGCTCGGGGAGGCGGGGTGGTGGTGTCCACTTGTACTTTCCGGCCGGAAGGAGCGCGAGTGTTCCTTTCACCAGTCTTTCGACGTGGCCACGATCGATGTTTCCGACGACCACCAGCAACAGACGAGATTTGACAATCTGACTGTCATGGTACGATCTCAGTGCGCTGGCGTCGAGCGATAAGATAGATGATTCCGTTCCGGTGACGGGAATCCCATACGGATGTCCGCTGAAGGCGATGCTATCCGCGAGGAATTCTGCGAGTGCGTCGGGATCGTCGCGCCTCTGCCTTATGCCCGACAGGAACTGGGATCGAATCAGTCCAACATCAGCTGGGTCGAGCGTGGGGTGCATTAACCTGTCGGCAAAAATCGCCCACGTTGAATCAAGCACTTCCGTCGTGGCTCTTATGCCGAACATTGTCCAGTCGTCCGATGCTGCAGTCACGATTTCGCTTCCGAGTGCCGACATTTTTCGTCGAAGCACCGCTCGCGGATATTGTTTCGTGCCTCGATCGGATACTTCGAGCAGGAGAGGCTCTATCCCCGCGCTTCCCGGCGTGATTTGCCGCGTGCCACCAAGCAGGTAGAGATTCGCGGCGACAACATTGTTTGCGGTGCTCTGCCGGAGGATCACCTGAACCCCGGAGACATCAAAGCCGGTCGTGAGCGTCGAGAGAGCAAGGGCTACGGCAAGTAGCATCAGTTCTGCTGTCCCATTGCCAGCTCTTCACGGGAAAGCCTGAGCGCTGCCCGGTCAGCCGGCGAGAGGAGTACACCGGTGATGTGAGGCTTCGCAACAATATACTTGCGCGCGTAAGCACGGAGGTCACTCGTCGTTTGCTGAGCCATGTTGTCAACGTAACCCATGTAGTACTCGAGACTGGCCACGCTCCACCAGAAACCGAGCGTATGAGCGAATCCTGATGCCCGCTCTCGATCGAACGCGGAAGTAACCGCCCGGTGAGCCTTCACCGATTCCAGTTCCACCGGATCGAAATATCCAGGATCCTGAAATTTGCGGATCTCGCCCTCCAGTGCAGCCAGCGCTTTGCGAAGATCCGCTGACGATGTTTGCCCACTGATCGTGATCGGTCCAGTGTGATTGAGCGTGTAGTAGTTCACTCCCAGGTTTTGCCAAAGCCCACTGTCCACCAGTCTCTGCTGAAAATTGGAGCCTGGATCATTCAGGACATCGGAGAAAACGTCGGCCGCGTACGTTGATCGTGGATCCTTGCCCACGCTTGGACCCTGCCACTGAACAAAGACCGTAACGGCTCCTACTCCCGCTTCCACCACCACACCTTCACTGTGCGTGAGAGCTGGAATTGGAGGAATGGGATCTGAAACGAAGGGATCAGGCCCTCGCTGCCAGTTTCCCAGCTCATGCTCTGCAAGCGCAAAAACCGTCGCCGGATCGACATCACCGGCGACGATCAACACCGAGTTGTTCGGCACATAATACTTTCGCTGGATCGTCCGCATTTTCTCGGGTGTCGTGGTGAGAATCACGCCACGATCACCAATGACGTTCTTGCGACTGAAATTCCCGGGATAGAGCAGCTGATCCATTTGCCGATTCAGCTGAAAGAACGGACTCGATTCGTTCCGATCATATTCTCCGATTACCACCTGACGTTCCCGCTCCAGCTCATCCTGCCGGAATAACGGTCCCTTCAACGCTGCGGCGAGAAACTGGAGGCCGCCGACGAGACTGTCTGCCGAAACGGTAAGATAGTAGTTGACCCGTTCCTCGACGGTTGACCCGTTGAAGACCGCACCCAGGTCACCCGCCCGATCCACAAACGATTCCGGCTCTCGATACGTTGCATTGGCCCTGAAGAACATGTGCTCGTACATATGGGCGAGGCCTGCATATTCGGGCGTCTGCGTGAAGGAGCCGTTCTTTACGTCGACTTCTATCGTCGCCAGCGGCACACCATGATTCTCGACTACGATGACTTCCAAGCCGTTCACAAGAACCTTGCGCTGAATGATCTTTTCGAGCTCGGCACGTTGCGCCAGGAGAGTACCGGGACCAGCTACACATGCCAGCACCAGAAGCATCAGAGTAGCGCGCCAGTCAAGCCAGCGATTTCTTTGTGGGATGTCGAACAACAGAATGCCTCGATGATAGAGACCTATAAAAAGCTCGCCACACGGCTGAATCAATCCCAGCTCAAACGAGACGAGCCCCTGGCTTCATACACCACGTTCCGCATTGGTGGTCCTGCGGACCTCCTTTACAATGCCACGTCCGCCGATGATTTGGCAAATGCAGTTCAGTCGGCACGTGAGCTCGATGTTCCATATTTCGTCCTCGGCCTTGGAGCCAACATTCTCATCGGTGACAAAGGCTTCCGCGGACTTGTAATTAGAAACACCTCGAGCTGGCTCGAGTTCTCCGACAACGGAAGGCTAGCAGTCGAAAGCGGTGCGGTGGTGGGAGACATTATTCCCAAAGCAGTTGAGCGAGGCTGGTCCGGACTCGAGCACTATATCGGGATTCCAAGCACCGTCGGCGGGGCTGTCTGGCAGAATCTTCATTTTCTCGAGCCTGAGCCGGAGCGTAAGCGAACGATGTTCATCGCTGACGTCTTTGAATCAGCTGAGATCCTGAGCGAAGAAGGACAACGACGAGTCGTTGACCGCGATTACATGCGCTTTGGATACGATACTAGCATTCTCCACAGTCGCAGAGACGTTGTACTCACCGTGACGTTCAGGCTCCTGCCGGGAGATACCTCGGTGATGCATCGAATCATGCAGGAAAATCTGAGTTGGCGTGGGAGCAGACATCCATGGCTTCAGTTTCACCCAAGTGCCGGCTCCATCTTCAAGAAGATCGAAGGAGTTGGAGCGGGCAGACTCGTCGATCAGTGCGGGTTGAAGGGATTTCGGCACGGAGATGCCCAGATTTCGCACATCCACGCCAACATCATGGTGAACCTCGGCAGCGCGACGGCGAAGGACGTGCGTGAGCTGATCATGATCGCTCAGCAGGCTGTCGAGAAAAGGTTCAACCTTCACCTTGAGCCCGAGATAAGCTTCATCGGAGAGTTTTCCTAGCTCATCCCTGAACATGCTTCCGTAGCTTCGGCCCAGACATTGAGTGCCCCGTCGAGTTGGCTCTTCAACACCTCGAGTTCCGCGCCTAAACCCGTCGATCTTTTCGCCCCGCCACCGGTGAGATAAAGTTCCGGATCGGACAACTGTTCGGAGATGTCCGCGATTTTCAATTCCAGTCGTGACACCTCGTTTTCGGCTTCCTCGGCTCTGGCACACGCGTCACGACTGGATCGTTTGTTGTCGGCCCGATTGTTCCGCACCCGTTGTGTCTTCTTTCTTTCCTGCACCCGGCGAAGGGACAGCTCTTCCGACGCATTGACGGCTGCGGCGTGGGCGCGTTCCCCACTCAAGTTCTCCCATTCGGTGAAGCTCCCCCTGAAGTCGATAACTCGCCTGTTGTGTAGAACCCATACCCTCGTCGTCAACGAGCGAAGCAGTGCACGATCATGACTCACCAGTATTACAGTCCCGTCATATTCCTCGAGTGCATCCTCGAGAGACTCGATGGATTCGACGTCCAGGTGGTTCGTCGGCTCATCTAGAATGAGCAGGTTCGCCCCTGACAGAACCATCATCGCCAGTGCCACCCTCGCTCTCTCTCCTCCCGAGAGAGTGCTCGCCGTTCGCTGAGCATCGTCGCCAGAAAAGCCAAATCGTCCGAGGTGTCCCTGCACCTGCCGGCGCTCCCAGCCCGGGCGCAGTTCTGCGATTACATCGTAAAGACTGCGATCCAGCGGGACCTGGCTCAAATCCTGGCGATAGTAGGCAACGATGATCGATCCACCTAGCCTCAGATCTCCGCTGTCGGGACTGCGATCGCGAACGAGCGTCTTGAGGAGAGTCGACTTGCCAGCGCCATTCGAACCCAGGAATCCGAGTATCTCTCCGCGTCGTAATTCTCCCGTGAAATTGTCGATGAGGTTTCTACCGCCAATACTGATTACGACATCTTTCGCGACTACGACTTGTTCTCCCCCTCGAGTGCTCGATGCGAGCCGAAGACCCATTACTCCATCGGACCCCACCGGTGGGCTCAGACGAGGTAGCCTCTGCAGAAGCTTTCTCCTCCCTTTTGCCTGCTTTGAGTTCTGGCCGGCAATGTTGCGACGAATGTAGTCTTCCCGGTTTTCGATATCACGGCGCTGTTTGTTGAACGCGTGCTCCTGGGTTTCCCTCCGTTGCTGCCGCTGCTCGACAAAAGCCTCGTAGGTCCCAGTATAAGGAGTCGCAGCTTCACCCTCTAAATGCAGAACATGGTCTACGACAGCAGATAGAAATGCCCGGTCGTGGCTTATTATGAGAAAGGTCTTGGCGCTGCCATTGATGAACCCTTCCAGCCAGCGAGTCGTGTCGAGATCGAGGTGATTCGTAGGCTCGTCGAGCAACAGAACATCGGCGTTATTGATGAGTTGCCGGGCGAGCCCCAGACGTCCATACTCTCCACCGCTGAGCTCCGATATCAGACGGGCTCGAGCGGCTTCGGGATCAAATCCGAGTCCGTGTAGGACCGCGTCAACACGAGGCGCAAGCTCGTATCCCCCTTCTCTCTCGAATCTTTCCAGATCCCGATCATATCTCGACAGAATCTCGGGTGTGGACGCTTCTCCGAGCTCACTGAGCAGCATGCCCTGGTCGCTCAATGACTTTTCCAGTTTCAGCAACTCAGAACGCCCTTCGGCCGCGCCCTCCCAGATTGAAGCGGCTTCTGCAAAATCCCCGTGCTGCTCGAGCATCGAAATTCGAAGCCCGGGTTGCATTGATACCTCGCCTGACGTTGGCTGCTGCCTGCCCATCAGGATATTGAACAGCGTCGTCTTACCAGATCCGTTACGGCCAATGATCCCCCACCTTTCAAGGCGTGAGACCGTGAAAGTGACATTCTTGAAGAGGGTAGTCGCTCCGAACTGAACGCCCAGGCCCCACGTCGATATCTGCGTCAACTGCTGATCGCCGTCTTGCAGGCCGCCAGGCAGCGTCCGAGCGTCACGGGAGAATGATCACCCATGTGCCCAATTCGGAACGTCGTCGATTTCAGCTTCCCGTAGCCGCTGGCGACCCGAATTCCCTGTGACGTGACCTTTCGAAGAAACTCCTCGACCGCGGTCCCAGCAGGAAGTTGGATCGTAGATACGGTCGGAGACCGGTATTCCGGCTCGACAATATTGCTGAGCTCGATGCCGTCAGCATTCCGGCATTGATCCAGCCATTGGCTCGTCATGTCGGACATCGCCTGATGCCGCTTCCACCGGTTCTCGATTCCTTCAGCTATAATGGCGTCTAGCTGAGCCTCGAGGGCATAAAGGAGTGAGAGGGCAGGGGTAGTCGCAACCTGGCCCTGTGACGCGAAGTGTTCCATTTCGACGAGGTCGAAATAGACCCCTCGCGACTCCGCCTTCACCGCCGCTTCGATAAAGCTTTGGGACGCCACGGAGAAGGCGAGTCCCGGAGGCAGCGCCAGTGCCTTCTGGGAGCCGGTTAGAACATAATCTAACTTCCATTCATCGACCGCTACTCTGGCACCTCCGATCCCGCTCACGCTGTCGACGAGACACAGTACCCCATGGGCATGTGCCTCATCGGAAAGTCGCCTGACGTCATTCAGGGCTCCGGTGGACGTCTCCGAGTGCACAACTGTTATCGCACGATACTTCGTTGCCGTTAGATAAGACGCCAACTCAACAGCATCATGAACCGACCCCCAAGGAACCTCGTATCGGTCCACCTGTCGGCCGCACATCTCGGCGATATGAGCAAATCGCTCCGAGAACGCCCCATTGACGAGCGCAAGAACCGGCCCTTGTCCGATGCACCTCACTCCCGCCTCCATCATTCCAGTTGCCGATGCGGCAGAGATAAAGACCGGACGTTCTGTTCGGAATACGTACCGAAGGCCGGCCTGAGCCCGAGCAAAGAGTTCCTCGAACTCCGGACTTCGATGCGCAATCATCGGCCTCGTCATTGCCGTCAGAATTTCTCTGCGGACTTCAGTCGGCCCCGGAACGAAGAACGTTCCAAACTCATCCATACTCTGACTCACCCTTCCATCCAGCTTTTCCATGTCGTTTCGTCGGCTCCGATCGATAGTTGATTCGAGTTCCTGACCAGAGGCATTTTTATCAGTAGTGGCTCCGCAGCCAGCTTTTCGAGCCAGCTTTCATCAGACATCCGCGTGTGACGGAGTTCAAGCTTCTGATACCGCCGAGATTTCTGATCTATTATTGAGCTGACTCCGAATTTCTGAACGAAACGGCGAAGCTCACCCGGTGACGCAGGTCGCTCCATCAAGTCCACAAAATGCATCTTGACTCGACGCTCTGCGAAAAACCGTAGTGCCTTCCGTGTTTCCGCGCTCTTGCGCACTCCAAAGATCTGGATTTCCATAGTCCATGGATTAAACGCCGCTGACTCACGTTGATGTTAATCATGCCTTGCTATTCCGTTCACCCCCATTTTACCCGAAGCCATCAAAGATGACCGGTTATTCTCCCGCATGGTGGCTTCCCGGAGCTCACGCCCAGACAATCTGGGGCAAGCTGTTTCGGCGCCAGCCTTCCCAACCGACTGAGGTCGAGCGCTGGGATACACCGGATGGCGATTTCATCGACATCCATCGCCTAAAGGCTCCCTCGTCTGCTGCCAGGCTTGTCCTGCTCCACGGCCTCGAGGGGACTGTTCGATCGACATATGCGCAGGGCTTCCTCGGCGAAGCACGGCGGCGGGGATGGGCCGCCGACATGCTGATCTTTCGCTCTTGCGGGGATGAGTTGAATCGGACGCGGCGATTCTATCACTCGGGTGAGACGACCGACCTCGGCTTTGTCATGGACAGGATACTGACCGAATTCCCCCGCCAGTCCGTGATTCTCACAGGTGTCTCCCTCGGCGGAAATGTCCTTCTCAAGTATCTCGGTGAGCAGGGACTCAATCTGCCGATACAGATCAAGGCAGCTGCGGCTATCTCCGTACCTTTCGATCTCAGCCGCGCATCTCGGTACATAGACCGTGGATTCTCGCGTCTGTATCAGAGACATTTCATAAGATCCCTCAAGCGAAAAGCCGTCGCGAAGCTGGAGCATTTTCCGGATCTCGTCGCGCCGGAGCGTCTTTCAGGCATCCGAACCATGTACGAGTTCGACGATCTCATGACCGCTCCCCTGCATGGCTTCGCCGATGCGAGCGATTACTATTCCCGCTCGAGCTCGCTTGGATGGATCGATCGAATCAGTATCCCCACCCTACTATTAAGCGCTGTAGACGACCCCTTCCTTCCCCCGGAGGTGCTCGGCGAGGTGCGCGCAATAGCGCGACGAAATCCTGCACTACACCCGGAGTTCACGCTCCAGGGTGGACACGTCGGCTTCGTCAGCGGACGCAATCCATTCCGCCCTTCCTATTATGCGGAACGACGAGCATGCGACTTTCTTGCGGACCAGCTCGCTCAACGCGTAGCATTATCCGCCTAACTGAATTTTCACGAGGGTAACCATGCTTCACATCAGGCATCAGGCGCTTATGAGCAGCCTTCCGGCGCTGGCGATTGCAGCCTGCAGCACAGCTCAGATGGGGAACAACAACGCCGGCTCGAGCCAGGCGACGGTATCCACTACGAACGCATCAGCCACGGTTGCTGTCGCCAGCCAGGCCCTGCCACCCGATGCCGAACATGCGCTTGCACGTCTGAACGGCTCTCCCCGGCACGGTGAGTGGGTGATGGTTTCAGTTTCACCATCCGATAGCGTCCGCGCCTGGGTTGTCTATCCCGAGCGCAGCACGAAGGCTCCGGTGGTCGTCGTAGTACATGAGATCTTCGGCCTTTCCGACTGGATTCGCTCCGTTGCCGATCAGCTTGCCGCCGACGGTTTTATTGCAATTGCGCCCGATTTCCTGACGATGAAGCAGCTCCCTACTGGACCCGACAGCGTCGTCACCCAGGCCGCGGTAGCCGCGATCAGGACCCTCGATCCTGCACAAGTACAACGCGAGATAGACGCCGTGGCACGTTACGGAATGACCTTGCCAGCTGCTGAGCCCCGCTATGGGATCGTCGGTTTTTGCTGGGGAGGGGGAGTCTCCTTCACCCACGCCACTCATGCTCCATCCCTTGGGGCGGCCGTTGTCTTCTACGGAACTTCTCCAAAGACGGAGACGCTCTCGATGGTAAAGGCGCCTGTGCTTGGCCTTTACGGAGGAAGCGATATGAGGGTTAACGCCACGATTCCGCCCGCAGACTCAGCGCTTCGCGCGATGGGAAAGACTTATTCCCCTCGTATCCTCGAAGGCGCTGGCCACGGCTTCCTACGTCAGCAGACCGGCATGAATGGCGCTAACATGGCCGCCACTCAGCAGGCGTGGCCCGCAACGATAGCATGGTATAGACGCTATCTCGAACACTGAGGTTGTGGCATTGATGATTCTTTTTCTCGCGACCTTCGTCGTGGGCCTCGGCCTAGCCGTCTATTCCATGCTTCATGGAGTGGAACGCTCGAAGGCACCGGGTCGACAGCGTCCTTCTGCTGTATTCAATGCGCCAACGGGATCTGCCTTTGGAGTTATGCTTGGGGCGATAGGCTATCTCCTCGTCACGCGCACCGGTCTCGGCCTTGTGACAATTCTCGTCATCGGGCTCGTTGTTGCCTCCGCTGCGACTGCAGGAGTGATCGCGCTCATGTCACTCTGGGCATTACCCTACTCCGGAACCAACACCGGCGGTGACACGATACAGGGGCAGCTGGCACTGGTCACGAGTCCGATATCTGCCTCCAGCCGCGGAGAGATTGCCTTCGACACGGATGGAGTACGTCATACACTCGCCGCCCAGAGTATTCATGGATCCGAAATCCCACGCGATACCGAAGTGGTCATTGATACCGTTGAGGATGGCGTTGCGAGGGTCGAGCTCTGGTCAGCGGTCGAGCAGCGGCTTTAAACGATTCGACCACGCTACTTACATAACATAGACGTGTAGCCACTGCGGCCAATTACCACTCAGCTCAAAAAAATCATCGAAGTAGACCAATCCCACGCCTTCCAGACATTCTACGATAGGCCCCACAAGCCCATCAGACGGCAAGGGTCCAACCACCACAAGATCTCCTTCGACACGGAATTCCTGATCCGTGAGGTTAAAGCGCATATCCAACTCTTCGCGGCTGAGCCCGGTTTCTTCATAGGCATTCTTCCGAATCAGAATCGACGGTCGTCCTGCATCGACGGTGACTGGCAATGGATATCTCCTGCACCTGAAAAGGAAAGAGTCTGTGGATTCGGCTATTTTTGAATGTATGCCCGCCCAAAGTCACATCCAAACGATCGAAGATGACTTTGACGTTCTCGTCATCGGTGGCGGACACGCCGGAACCGAGGCTGCAGTTGCGGCAGCACGTGCCGGCGCAAGAGTGGGCTTGGTGACCAGCTCTTTGGAAACTATTGGTCAGATGTCCTGTAATCCTGCCATCGGGGGAGTTGCGAAAGGCACTGTGGTTCGTGAAGTGGACGCCCTTGGCGGAATCATGGGACGCGCTACGGACATGGCGACGCTCCAATTCAGAATGCTGAACCGGAGCAAGGGGCCGGCAGTATGGGCACCCCGGGCTCAGTGTGATCGCGGACTTTATCGCAGAGCAGTCCGCTCCCTCCTCGAAGAGCATCCCCGTTTGCAAACGATCCAGGGAACGGTTGCCAGGTTACTCCTGGAGAAAGATTCAACAAAGGTGTGGGGTTTGGAAACACTGGAAGGACGACGCTTTTCCGCTCGTGCAGTCGTTGTCACAACCGGCACTTTCCTCCGCGGTAGAATGCACATTGGAACGACGACAAGATTATCAGGAGGCCGGGCCGGCGAACCATCGACTATTGATCTCGCCGAACAGCTCGATGGGGCCGGGCTTACTGTCGGCAGGTTCAAGACAGGAACTCCACCGCGAATCGATGGGAGATCGGTCGATTACTCACGCTTGGTACGACAGGAAAGTGAAATCGAGGATTTCGATTACTCCTGGTCGCATTTCTGGCCGGAGCCGCGCCGGACTGACCTGCGAACACGGCACCCGGCACAATTGCCTTGCTGGATAACGTACCTCGCGTCCGAAGGGAAGAGCATCATCCAGGAGAACATCAAGAGCTCGGCAATGTACGGCGGCGCCATTGAGTCGCGCGGACCGCGCTATTGTCCGTCAGTCGAGGACAAGGTCGTCAAGTTTCCGCACGCCGAGAGACACCAGATATTCCTCGAGCCCGAAGGTCATGATACGAGCGAGCTTTATGTCAACGGCCTTTCTACATCTTTACCCGCTCCCATTCAACTCGAGGTCCTGAGATCGATCGCCGGACTCGAGGCCGTACGAATGACTCGGGCCGGTTACGCGATCGAGTACGACTATTACCCGCCGACACAACTCGACTCGTTGCTCCAGGTAAAATCCATGCCGGGGCTGTTCTTTGCCGGACAGATCAACGGCACGACCGGGTACGAGGAAGCAGCAGGGCAGGGCATCATTGCCGGGTTGAACGCGGCGTTGCTCTCCAGCGAGCGTGAGCCAGTCATTCTGGGAAGGGAATCTTCATATGTCGGCGTTCTCGTCGACGATCTTGTTACCCGCGGAGTCGACGAGCCATACCGCCTGTTCACATCCCGATCTGAATTTCGGCTGACAGTACGTCAGGACAATGCATTGCGCCGACTAACAACGATCGGTCTCGAACTCGGCCTCTATTCTGAATTCGAACAATCCACGATTATCCGGCGTCTTGAGGAGGAGAATCGTGTCAGACTCTTCACGGAAGAGACCAGTATCACTCCATACGAGGCAGAGCCTTTGCTCACTGCTGCCGGCAGCTCACAGCTCTCACATTCGGTGAAGTTGATCGACTTGGCCCGGCGACATGGAGTCAGTCTTACCGAATTGCTGACCATCACGGGCATTGACCAGGGAATATCGAAGGAAGCGGTACTCACTACAGAGTTGGAGATCAAGTACGCAGGATATTTCGAGCGTGAGCGGTCGCAGGCTGATCGAATGCGTCAGATGGGAGACTTCAGGCTTAGCCGGGATCTCCGGTATGAGGACATGCACTCTCTATCGTTTGAGGCCAGGCAAAAGCTTTCGTCAGTCCGTCCTAGAACGCTTGCCCAGGCATCACGCATTCCCGGCGTGAGCCCGAGTGATCTCCAGAATCTGGTGATTGAAGTCGAGAGAAGTCGCCGGGTAGAATTGATGCCCCGGAACTCCGACATCGATTCCTAGCAACTGCTCGTAGATCAGAGAAAATTGGAGGTCAGCGCATTGGCAGGTTCTGTGTCGTCACGCCACTGAAGAAGAAGAACTGCCGTTCCGATAAGCGCACCCCCCAGCCAAATCTCTCTCGTAAAACGATCACCCAGAATGACGGCTCCCAGGAGTGCCGTAAAGAAGGGCTCGATGGTGGAGATGATCGATGTGCGTACGGGGCCCAGGACTCTCAGTCCACCGATCAGAGCCCTGAAGGCCAGCACCGTGCACACCAGTGCAAGCAGAAATACGTAACCCCAGAGGGAGATGGAGTGTGGCGGTGTAAGCTGTCCCGTTGCGCTTCCGACGACGATGAAGGTGACCATGACGCCCATGATGAGATAGAATGACGATACTATCGGGTCCATTCCTCTCTGGGCGCTTTCGAGAGCGGGCAGGTACAACGAGTAAAAGAGCGCTGTGACCAGCGCGATCGTCACCCCTACTGGATTGAGCGTTCCGACACCGGGGGCGCCAACCATGATGCCCAGACCAACGAGAGCCGTAATGAGAGCGGCAGTGCGGATTGGTGTCAAGGGCTCTGTTCGCCGAATTGCAGCAACGACAGCGATCCATGCTGGATACGTATAGAACAGAAACGCGAGCGGCCCAACAGCAATATACCGAAGGGCATAAAGACTCGAGTACGTGATCACGGCTTGCCCAAGGCTGCCTACCGCAAGGAGTCTCAGGATTTTAGAGCGCCCTATGTCCAGACGGGACACGTCATGCAGAAGAGCCAGCATCATGATGGCGGCGACGACGTATCGCCACAGCATGGCGTTCACGAGTGACATTCCTTCCCGCATGACAATTACGGCAAGCGTCGACAGCGATCCGAAGCTGCAAGCGGATACGACCACCATCAACGTGGCTTGTGCGGTGCGCCGTTTCGGTGAAGTCATGCCGGGAGCGGAGATGCGGTTCCCAGCAGACCGACTGTTTGTAACAGGCCGACTGTCACTGGCCTGTTGCTTCAACTACGGCCATACTTTCTGCAAAAATGGAGGCCATGATATGTCCGGTAAGATGATCGAATATTCTGCCAACGGGCGCACTGCTTCCGGTTACCTTGCAATGCCACCTCAGCCCGGCCCGGGTTTGATCCTGATTCAGGAGTGGTGGGGCTTGGTAGACCATATCCGCGATCTTGCAGACCGGTTTACTGCTGAAGGATTTCTTGTGCTTGCTCCGGATCTCTTTCATGGTGATATGACTAGGAGCCCGGACCAAGCCGGCAAGCTTTTAATGGCACTCAACATCACAGAGGCTGGGAAAGATATCCGGGGAGCTGCAAGACATCTTCTTGGAATGCAGGAAGTACAGCCAAAGAAAGTTGGCGTCCTTGGTTTCTGCATGGGTGGACAATTGGCGCTGTTCGCCGGAACAGAGTTCCCAGAGGAGATTTCGGCCGCCGTGGACTTCTACGGCATTCATCCCAAGGTGGTCATCTCGCCCGAAAGGCTAAAGATTCCAGTTCTCGCTCATTTCGCGAAGCATGACAAGTCTGTCCCCGAAGCTGAAGCACGTGCGCTAGTCGAAAAGCTCAAGGCTGCGGGAAAGTCGATCGAGGCGCACTTCTACGATGCCGATCATGCTTTCTTCAATGACACGCGTCCGGAGGTCCATAACCCTGAGGCCGCCAAGCTCGCGTGGACTCGCTCGCTTACGTTCCTCAAGACACATCTTTCATGACATCCTCGGTATCTACTGAGACATGACGGTTTCCGCACCGCCGGTTGATAATCCATTTAAGGATTTCGGGTTCGGAAGCAAGGCACCACATGCCACACGGGAAGCGTCTCCTGAATCGGGACGGAAGTTCTAGCGTCGTGAGAGCGCCACCGGCTAGACCGAACTGTGCAAGACAGTCAAACGAATTCGTCTCCTTGTTATCCTAACTGACCCCCCTGAGGTAAACAATGAAAATAGCGTCTCTGGTGGCTTTATTGGTATTTATCAAGCCATTATCAGCACAGCAACAACCCATCAATGCAACAGTTGATCAGATCCCGCAGATAGTTGTTGGAGCTCGTGGCGAGGCTCGCATTGCTCCGGATAGAGCCACAATTCAGATCAGTGTCCAGACTCGCGCTGCTACGGCTGCTGCTGCAGCGAATGAAAATGCGGCCAAGCAAAAAGCTGTCTTTGACGCGATCCGCGCTCTCGGACTCGAACTCAATCAGCTCTCCACAATCAACTACAACATCTATCCCGAGCAAAGGTACGAGCCAAATAAGGAGCCAGTTGTCGTCGGGTACAACGTTACGAACACCTTGCTGGTTGACGTGAAGAAGTTGAGTCAGGTCGGCCCCGTGATCGATGCGGCTATCTCAAAGGGCGCGAACATGATCACATCTCTTCAGTTTTACGCGTCGAACACCGAAGAGACTCGCAGAACTGCGATCAGGACTGCTATTCAGAAAGCACGCTTAGATGCGGAAGCGGCCGCTGTCGCAGCCGGTGGATCACTCGGTGGCTTACTGGAGGTTAGCATCGGCGCTTATTATGCTCCTCCCCCTCGCCCGATGGTGATGGCTCGTGCTCAGGTAGCGGAGGCTGCCGATGTCGCAACCCCGATTAACCCTGGCGAACAAACATTGTCCGTTGATGTAAATACTCGCTGGCGATTTATCGCCAGATAGACCCAGAAAGAAGTAGTGTGTCACGTGAAACAATAGTTAAACGTATCTAGTCGACTTTCATTAAGTGAGTTCTCGCCCCTGACATAGAAACTTTTCGACGCGTAGATTCTGACACCTAATCAGCTCCCAGGTGTCAGTGAGCAGAGTTATCGCGGTCGCAAATCAAAAGGGTGGCGTAGGAAAAACCACTACGGCCGTTAATCTGGCCGCAAGCCTTGCCGTCGCCGAACAACGCGTTCTGCTGGTGGATGGGGATCCCCAAAGTAATGCCACCAGCGGCGTAGGGCTCCTCTCAACGCAGTTGTTCCACTCTTTCTACGATGCACTGAGTGCGAACATCGCCATTACCGACATCCGAATAAGGGATGTGGCTCTTAAGGGGCTTGACATCATTCCAGCAACCCCAGACCTCGCAGGTGCAGAACTAGAGCTGATCGACCTGCCCCATCGGGAAAGCGTCGTTCGATCCGCCCTCGAGCCAATCCTGGATGAATACGATTTCATTCTAATCGACTGCCCGCCCTCTCTTGGGCTATTGACCCTGAACATGCTAACGGCAGCGGATGCTGTACTGATTCCCCTACAGTGCGAATACTACGCACTCGAAGGACTTTCCCAGCTTCTCAATACCGTCTATCGCATCCAGCAAGGAGCAAACATAGACCTCTCAATCGCAGGCGTTCTCCTGACGATGTACGATTCTCGACTGAATCTCTCCCGTCAGGTCGCTGAAGACGCCCGGGATTACTTCGGTGACAAGGTCTTCACCACTGTAATCCCGCGGAACGTACGACTTGCGGAAGCCCCAAGCTTCGGGAAGCCCATCATTCTTTATGACATCAGCTCAGTGGGCGCCAAAGCATACATGAGTGTAGCCAAGGAATTAATGGAACGCACCGCAATAGGAGAAGTCGAACATGCCCTCTGAGAAGACTCCGCGACGTCTAGGACGAGGACTCGACGCCCTGTTCAACGCAATTCCTTCCCCAACCGAAGGCCCTCCGACTGCACTAAAGGAGATTTCTGTCGACCGGATCCGTAGCAACCCGTTTCAGCCTCGAAAGGATTTCAATCCCGAGGAGTTACGAGAACTTCAAGAGAGCTTGAAAACTTCCGGGTTACTTCAACCGATAATCGTGCGACACTTGCCAGACGGAGATGACGACTACGAGCTGATCGCCGGCGAACGCCGGCTTCGCGCCGCAGCGCAACTGGGCTGGACCACCATCAGCGCCATTGTCAGAGATCTCGACGATCAGGAACTCCTAGGTCACGCACTCGTTGAAAACCTTCAGAGGAGTGACCTGAATCCGATCGAAGAAGCCGAGGGGTACGACCGCTTGATCGCCGAATTTGGTTATACGCAGCAGACCGTGGCAAGCATGGTTGGTAGAGATCGATCGACAATTGCGAACATGCTGCGGGTGCTGCAGCTACCTCTTCCGATTCGCCAGATGCTAAGAGAGGGTCAATTAGCCATCGGACATGCTCGCCCCTTATTGCGACTGAATGACGAGGCAAGAATAGTCACCTTGGCACGTGAGATCATCAACAAGGGACTGAGCGCACGTGATATCGAGCGGCGTGTCCGTGAGGTCGCGTTGAAGACTGAAGGTCAAAAGCATAGACGCCCATTAAAGAATGATGCAAGGCCAATTCAACTTCGCACCCTGGAAGACCAGCTACGTCGTCACTTCCAAACAGATGTATCTATTTCCATGACACCAAAGCAACACGGAGCAATCAAAATATCATTCTATTCAGCAGAGGATCTTGAGAGGGTCACCGATCTCCTGGGATTAACACGTAATCCACAATAGTTTCAGCTCTTCATAAATCGCTGTCATATAACAGGTTATGATGCTGAACCTGATATCGTTAGATCGATCTTGCACAAAGGTGTGGATATTTCTTGCGCTCACGATCTTTTATGATGGCATCGTGAGATTCGTTTTCAATCCTCGATTGGAGCCGATAATTCCCACACATGTTCGAGCTCAGGTAGACTCTACACGCGAAGCCCTCGATAATTGAATGTAAAAGCCACCCACACTACGATGAGTCCTGAAAAGGGAATCCACTCAGGCGCTTCACTAAGCGAAATTGTCAGCTTCCTAGATGAGATCCTTCAAACTTCCACAACACCGGATTATCCTAGTGCCCTAAACGGGTTACAGCTTTCAAACCGCAGTGGAAGAATCAGGAAAGTTGCAGCAGCTGTCGATTTCTCAACACAGGCCATCAAGGCTACCATCGACCAGCATGCCAATCTTCTGATCGTCCACCACGGTATGTTCTGGAAAGGCTTGCAACCAATAGTCGGAAGAAGATACACACAGCTTTCTGATCTTATGGATGCTGATGTAGCAGTATACGCATCACATCTTCCTCTTGATCGTCATCCACAATTTGGCAATAACGTGCTCCTGGCGAAGGCTCTCAAACTTGAACCTTCCGGAGAATTTGCACGGTTCAAAGAAATCTTTATCGGTGTACAGGGGGCGGCTGACATTTCCACGTCAGCTCTTATAGGGCGGGCGCGGTCTTTCTCACGCTCGAACGGCGGCCACGCCATTGCAACCGGGGGAATCGAGAGAGATCAAAAGACGCGCCGATGGGCAATCTGCACAGGATCCGGTGCATCTGCCGAGACGTTGGCCGAAGCTACTCAGGATGGAATCGACACACTGATAGTCGGGGAGGGTCCGCACTGGACTGCGGTAGACGCTCTGGAACGCGGAGTAACAATCATCTACGTCGGACACTATGCATCCGAGACTCTAGGCGTTTATGCGCTGGCACACGAGGTCAGCCGACAGTTTGGCATCGACTCGGCTAGAATATCGGCACCTACAGGTCTTTAATCGTATTAGCTGACTCAAATTGCAGCGGTTCACCCGAGGCATCACCAGCTCTCGAAATGTGCGGCGTCAGTAAGCACCCAGATTGCTCGGACTAGTCGGGGTAGCGTGACAGGTGCCTGTACTTGCAAGCCTCGGCAAATGGATGGAGCCCAGATAAGCAGCTAAGGATTCAGCAGCCGCTGTAGGCGCTCTTCCAGACGACTCGCCAATCACTCGGTCCGAGCCGCTCCAGTAGACCAACCTTCCCCCCATCTTCACGGTCGAACGTAACTACAATTGCCAAGCGGTTTGTCTTCGCCAGACGGAGTGCTGAAAGGATTTCGCTTGTCTCAAGAGACTCCTCGGTACCGGCAGAACGAACATGGAATCCAACGAGGTATTCTGCATTACCCGTCGATCGTTCTGCCACAAGGAGAAGATGCTCTTCCCTTGGGTTCGCCTCTTCATTGATCCTTCGTACAGCTTCGGCAATGATGACGGAGACCGAAGACGTCATCAGGCGATACCCCTTTCGTACGAAAAAGGGAATACCGCTGAACACAGGATCTGCTCCGCCAGTCAACAAAAGGGCAATGTTCACTACATCAGTTGCAAATTGGGCTGAGTCAACGCCCGTCATACCCTCCATAGAGTCCAGCGGAAGTCCAATAGCTCTTCCTTTTTCGAGCGCAATTCTCCATCCAACCGGCACAGGAGCCAGCACTTGACCGCCCGGCCAACTGACACATCCTGCTGAATCACTTTGTTGTGAAGAAAGCTGGAGGGTTGAGCTTCCAACAAGCCCCTTAGAGCCAAACAGATCTACCGGGATATTAGCCAGCCCATGGAGCTCAAAATGCGAGGTTGCGGCCAGCATACTGTCGGTCAGCCCTGGAAGTACAATCATCACCGCTGTCGACAACCTTGAAGTTGCAAGAACCATTACCGGACCAGCAGCTGAGTCCCACCCTGTTCGTATTGTAGATCCAGCCACGGACAGAGAAACACGACGATCTATCACTGCAGAATCACGGTTCTTTGCCGCAGGGTTATCGCTGCATGCAGTCAGAACGATGACAAACACAGAACACCATTTACACTGACATAATTTCATATCTGATAATTTGCCGCACACGCTAGTGGCCCGCCGAGGCATGTATTTCTTCTGTACATCCAGGCCTCGTCATCAAGCTTGTCTCACGTTATTCCTATTGATCGAAGATTCCACGATGTCACCTGTTCTACATCTCTAGAGAACTGAGTGACGTGATCTACGGGCCTTTGCGCTCGATCATCAGCATAGCGCTACACTAGTAGCAGAGCGATTCGCTACGTCGGCGGCTGCAGCCCGGGACCCATTGAATCAAACATGGGGCTACTATTAGGCCTTCGTGTCCACCCAGTTTGCTCCGAAACCCACTTCAACAACGAGTGGAACAGAAAGAGCAGCAGCATTCTCCATCTCATTGCGCACAAGCGCTTCAAGGCGGGAGAGCTCTTCAGAAGGCGCTTCGAAGACAAGCTCATCGTGGACCTGTAGCAGCATTTTCGCGTCAAATTTCTGCTCACGGAGTGAGCCATGAATTCTGATCATAGCCTTTTTGATCAGATCGGCAGCGGAGCCTTGAATCGGTGAATTAGCGGCAGTCCGCTCTCCAAATGCTCGGACGCTGAAGTTCTTTTCTCTCAGTTCAGGGATATAGCGTCGCCGGCCAAATATCGTCTGCACGTATCCGTGTTCACGTGCAAATTCAACCATGCTATCAAGATAGCGCCGAATTCCGCTGAATCTCTCGAAGTAACGAGCTATGAACAACCGCGCTTCTGCATGCTCAATCCTTAGCTGGCGCGAGAGCGCGTGTGCACCTTGCCCATAGATAGTTGCAAAGTTGATCGTCTTGGCCCGTCCACGCATTTCCGCCGTTACATCCTCAATCGGAACATCGAAGATGAGTGCCGCCGTCTGCCGGTGAATATCACCACCAGCCTTGAATGCTTCGACAAATGCAGGATCTCGCGACAAATGGGCGAGTATTCGCAATTCGATTTGTGAGTAGTCAGCAGTAAGCAGCATCCACCCTGCTCGGGGAACAAAGCCACGTCGGATAGCACGACCCAGTTCGCGCCTGATTGGTATGTTCTGAAGATTGGGATCACTTGACGAGAGCCGTCCTGTTGCCGCCACAGTTTGATTAAACGACGTATGGAGTCTTCCAGAAGTTGGGTTCACGAGTTCCGGCAACGCATCCAGGTATGTACTCTCCAGCTTCGAAAGTTCCCGATATTCCATCAGTAGACCCGGTAGTACATGACCACTATCAGCCAATTCCTGGAGAACCGTTGCATCCGTGGAGGGTCCAGTGCTCGTTTTTTTCACTACCGGCAGTCCTAGTTTCGCGAAGAGAATTTCACGCAGCTGTGGGTTCGAGTTAATGTTGAATCTACTTCCAGCTGTCTCGTAAATCTGGAGTTCGACCGCTTCTCTTTCTCCACGAAATCTTTCCTTCAGCGAAGCGAACCAGTCAAGGTCAATCGTGATACCTGTCCATTCCATGTCGGCAAGTACATTCACAAGTGGGATTTCCACATCATTGAACAGTGCTCGTGTCCGTGTGCTATCCAGCTGTGGCTCGAAGATCGAGCGCAGTTGCAGCGTTATATCTGCATCTTCGCACGAATAGTCTCGCGCCCCTTCAATCGGACATTCATCAAACGGGATGGCGAACCGACCCCTTCCACAAAGATCAGAATAGGACACCATTGTGCAATCGAGGAATTCAAGAGCAAGAACATCCAGTCCGTGTGACCTTCTCCCGGGATTCAGCACATAGCTCGCCAGCATCGTATCGAAGTCAAGTCCCTGCAGGTTTACACCCGCTCGCCGGAGTACAAGCAAGTCGTACTTTGAATTGTGAATGATCTTCCTGATATCAGGGTCTTCGAGGAGGTCCCTGAGAGCCTTCATCTCCTCTGACTTAATCGGCGGAAGATTCCTTACGGGCTCATCCGGCCTAGTGGCAAGTTGAGCGAGTATTGCGCCAGCATTTCCTGAGAGTGCTGAAGGTTTCGGGGCTCGAACTGGTTTGGCGACGATTGGCTCATCCCCTCCCCGGATTAGGCCACGATCATCGGGCGCGTCTGTAGCCGCGCGATCGCCAGCGGCATCTACCAGCAATTCATTTTGGACATCACGACGTAACACGTGTTGCAATGGAAAGTAGTAAGCCTCGCCAGCTGCGATGCCAATCGAGACGGAGACAAGTTTTGACCGGAGCGGATCAACTTTCTGCGGGCTGTCCGGATCAATCAATGTTTCGACATTAAGTGAGATCTCCCCAGCCTTACGCGCGAGCCATACTACACGCTCGAGCTCCGCAATTGCATCAACCGTTTTGTAGGAAACTCGAGGGTTCTTGACTACGCTCCGCTGCTCAACCGCAGCTGCTGCCTTGACGAGAGAGTGGAATTCGAGTTCGACGTACAGTTCCCGGAGCCGACTGTTATCTGGCTCCCGAAGCTTCATTGCATCAGACTGAAGATCGAGCGATAAATCGTCCCGTATTGTGACTAATTCCTTCGAGAGTCTTGCATTCTCAGCATATTCCAGAAGGGCCTCACGTGGTCTTTTCTTCGGAATCTCCGATGCATGTGCCAGAATCGACTCGAGATGACCGTATTGACCAACTAGCTCGCATGCCGTCTTCTCGCCAATCCCCCGCACACCGGGAATATTGTCCGAAGAGTCACCAACGAGAGCGAGGTAATCAGTTACATATTCGGGTGGAACGCCGAGTCGTTCGCTCCCATTCTCCACGCCTACCCAGTGTTCCTCCACGCCAGCTGGTCCACCACGACCAGGGTTAAGAAGCCACACTCCAGGCTGAATAAGTTGCTGAAAATCCTTGTCACCCGAGACCACAACCACATTCAGTTTCTGAGCGACACTTCGGGCAACGAGTGTCCCGATTACATCATCTGCTTCGAACCCGGGAAGTGAGATAACAGGAATACGATATGCCTCCAGCAGCTGACAGATTCGATCCATTCCTTGATCAAAATCAGCTTGCAGCTCTTCAGTCAGTTTTTCACGGGTTGCCTTGTAGGCTGGATACTTCTCGTGACGGAAGGAAAGTCCCGAGTCATGTACCCAGCCGAGGTACTCAGGTTTGTGTGTGGTCAGCAGACGCTGAAGGAAGTTGGAGATTCCCCAGACTGCTGACGTGTTCTCGCCCTTACTCGTAGTAAGAGGCCGAGAAATCAGAGCATAGAAGGCACGGTAGATCAGTGCGTACCCGTCGACAAGGAATAGACGGGGTGATTCCGGCAAGTCCATTCAACAATATACAAAATGCCCTGGTGTGAGAACCTCACACCAGGGCACACAGCCTGCCGGCTATTTCAAGTTTACTCGACGCAAATTCCTAGGCCTGAGCCAGCGCATGTACATTCGTCGCGTGCAGGCCCTTGTTACCAGTTTCAATTTCGAACTCTACTTCCTGCCCTTCAGCGAGTGTCTTGAAGCCATCCATTGAGATCGCTGAGAAGTGAACGAAGACGTCTTCCCCACCTTCTTGTTCAATGAAGCCATAGCCCTTCGCATCATTGAACCACTTCACCTTTCCTCTAGCCATTGAAACTGCCTCCAGCACATGATTCCAGTGCGCGCCTATATAGAATCAGCCCGCAATTTTGTCAAGCCGTTTAGAAGCTTAAGACAACAGGATTTCAGTGAACCAGAAGACGTGCGTTTATTGATTGGAAATCAGCTTCGCTTGCAGGCGTGAGCCGCCATCGCCCGGTACCACTTTCATCATAGAAGAGGAACCGAAGCCGGTATTGCCCATACTCCCAGTACTGGATACGACCGCGTTGGCCCACCGAACTGCTTGAGAGGGGAACGTTAGTAGTTTGCTCAAATACCTGATCAGGCTCACCCAGACATACATACACCCTACCACGGTCAGACAGCCATCCCATTCTACCCGTAGTTTCCTCGCGAAACCGAGCGTTTGCCTGCAGAATTCTGGTGAAATAGGCTTGCAGTCCTTCGTGCTCCGAGGTTGACGGTGTAGGATCAGTAGAACGAAGAAACTCCGCCCATATAGCTCCCCGTTTTTCTGGAGGAGCATCCCGGAGAGTCCTGATCCGCTGCGGCGCTGCATAGTAGCGTAGCTCCAAAAGCATTTCTTCATAAGAGATGAGGGGAATATCATCTCCAAAGCTCACAAACACCGGCGTTCTCACCGTATCCATCGCATCAGCTCTCGTGAAAGTCACGTTGGCAATGCCAATACCGACTCTCGAGATCGGAATACTAACAGAGCCGCTTAAAAGACCACCATGCTGCTGAAGGACAACCGTATCCCGCCATACAACTGCGCCACGATCATTCTGAACAATGAAGCTTACCGGTAAACGTGCTTGCCTCCCATATCCCTCGAGATACACGGCTACGGCACTATCCTGCCCAAATACAGCACTGGATCGAGGACTTGCAAGAATTCGCGGCATCGAGTCCAGCGCATCTCTACGAGTTGCCTCATAAACCAGCAAGGGAGTCGAAAGTTGGCCATCACGCAGAGATGGAATCGTGATCAGCCCTTCCTGGGCAGCACTTCGCGCACTGATGACATCACGCACTTGAAACGAGATATTGTAAGCGCCCGGTCGAACGAGGAAATAATGCTGAAAAATTACGCTTTCATCGGTCCGATTGATTTCCTTGAAAGTCGGAACCCTGACAATCTCCATACTATTAACCGCCGTCACCTGCACTCCCGCCTGGGACAGCACCACATGTACCTCGTATGGAGCTCGATATGCATCACCATCGCGTACGAAACTGAGTGCTCGATTTGGGATCGACGCACTAGCCAGCATTATCGTCGTATCAATTGACAGGGTAGCGAAGTAGGCGATCTTCCCAACAAAGGGGAGAGGATTACCAGTAGCAATCAGTCCCATCTGGTGATATATGGTCGTCGGATCTTGAGGGGTTCTCACCTCACTTGACGATATCGCCGCCATGGTCACCTGTTCCGTACGTGGCTGCGCACAGAAGACGAGAGTAAGAACGAAACCGAGAGGAGCAAGTCTCCCGTTTGTGAGTATCCGCATTCGTCTATCTACCCTATCCCTGTAAGTCGGTTTCGATTACCTTCGGCCGCGTGTCCGAACAGAGCTTACTCGGCTCAAAGATAGCTGGGTACACCATCGAGAGTGAGGTTGGCGAAGGCGGAACATCATCCGTCTATAGGGCCGTGCACCAGACCCACGGAATCGTGGCACTAAAAGTCCTCCGCGAGAAGCTCCGCTACGACCGTACGGCCGTTGCCCGTTTTGTTAGAGAGGCCCAGTACGGTGCCCGTGTTCAACATCCAAATGTCGTTCGAACAATTGAGATTGGAGAATCCGAGACCGGTCTTCACTTTCTAGCAATTGAGTGGGCGAGCGGACAGCTACTCGAAAGGTATGCGCGCCAGCACGCACCTTTGCCATCCGAGGAAGTAGGAGCAATTATCTCACAGATCGGAGCAGCGGTACATGCCGCACACCAAGCTAACATTATCCATAGAGATCTGAAGCCTGAAAATGTCATGTACGATCCACAAACCAAGCAGGTGAAGCTACTCGATTTCGGCATCGCGACTGATACACAAACTGGTGCGGACGAAAGATTGACGAGAGCCGGATTTTTCGTCGGCTCTCTCATGTACGTCGCTCCAGAAGCCCTCTCTGGAGAGCTCGTTACTCCCGCTGCCGATCAGTACAGTCTGGCAACGATTGCCTATTACCTCCTGACACGATGCCTTCCGTACACCGCGAAAGCTCCTCGGGAAATGTTCACACAACTTCTTACCCTACCTCCAATACCCCTGAATTCAGCAAAGGAGAAGCTTCGATTCAGCT
The DNA here is from genome assembly GCA_041486565.1 of Gemmatimonadaceae bacterium. Taxonomy (GTDB): domain Bacteria; phylum Gemmatimonadota; class Gemmatimonadetes; order Gemmatimonadales; family Gemmatimonadaceae; genus UBA4720. The sequence continues at coordinate 62,651 of JBGPLS010000001.1, read as the reverse complement.
CCACGCTTGAGGCAACTATCATGCGTGCACTATCAAAGCAGCCCTCAAGCCGCTTCCCGGATGTCATGGTTTTCACAAGGGCTTTTCAGGATTCAATTTCCGGCACTGACACTGTTGCCTCTTCCACCGAAGCAAATCAGGAAACAGAAGGTGGAATACTAGCGCGTGTTCGAGGCATACTGCGGCGAAATAGCTAAATCATACTCCTGGATCGGCAGCCAGAGAGAAAACGTCGAACCTTGCCCAGCCTCACTGATAACAGATACGTCGCCACCCAGTAGATGAGCAAGTTTCCGTGAAATGGCCAAACCCAGGCCAGTACCCCGATTCGGAGAATCCGCACGGGGTCCCGCGTTGACTTGTTCAAACTCTTCAAATATCCGCTTCAGGTCTGCCGGTGCTATGCCAATCCCCTGATCTACAACCTGGACAGAAAGCCACATCTCCTCAGGCTCATTCAAACGAGGAAGGTTGCCTGGCATTCCAAGCCCAACAGCATCTATTCGCGGCAGTATCCGGGTTCGGACGACTATAGTCCCTTTTTCCGTATACTTCACCGCATTCCCAATCAGATTAACCAGAATCTGCCGAAAGTGTGTCGGGTCTGAGCGAATTCTAGGCAGGGCGCTTCCCATACTAAGTGTAAGGCTCAATCCTTTTTCATTCACAAGAGATTCCACTTCACTCGCAACGTCCAGAATGAATGGCCGAATATCTAGAACTTCCATATGAACATCGAGGCGTCCGGCGGCCATTTTAGCCAGATCGAGGATCTCATCAACTAAATGCCGAAGGTGATTAGCCGAAGCTTCAATCCTCTCAACAGGTTTTACCTGACGAGGAGCTAAGTCACCGTAAACTCCCTCGCGCAGAAGATCAACAAACCCTACAATAGCATTAAGGGGCGTCCGAAGTTCGTGTGAGACATTCGCCAGAAATTCATTCTTCATCCTGCTCGCACGTAAGAGCTCGGACGAAAGACGCTCAAGCTCCTTCGACCGATCGACCAGCTTACGCGCCTGTCGACGCTCGTGCTGCAGAAGAAGGCCAAGGCCCACAAACACAAGGACGGCTACGATATAAAAAAGAGGTTGCATCAGCGATCAGGTTACTACAGAAATTTGACAAGGGACACAAACTCGATGATATCCATGGATGATGATCCCCGCTATGACAAAGCGCCAGCAGCTAATAAAGCTCCTTGCTGAACGATCAGTACAGCATGGGCGGTTTACACTTGCTTCCGGAATGGCTTCTGACATCTACGTCGATGCCAGAATTACTACTATGAGCCCGGAAGGCCTGGCTCTTATCGGACCACTGGCGATAGAGGCGGTGAGAGCCGCCGGCTGGATGCTGGATGCTATAGGTGGCCTAACACTGGGAGCTGACCCAATAGCTTACTCAATGAGCTATACGAGCAACTCAATGCCTCCACTTCTCCGGGCCTTCAGCGTACGAAAAGAGCCAAAGACACATGGAACCAGTCAGCTTATCGAGGGCCCTTTTCACGACAGGGATCGTGTCGCTGTTATAGAGGATGTCATTACAACAGGAGCTTCAGCGCTTCGAGCTATTGATGCTGTCCAGAGTCGCGGCGGAATAATCAAAGGAGTCCTAGCTTTGGTTGATCGCGAAGTTGGAGGACGCAAGACAATCGAGAATGCCGGCTACAGCGTGGTCTCGCTCATTCGAATTGGAGAAATTACAGCTTTGATTCCCGGCTTAGATGAAAATCAAGATTTCGCTGACGCGTAATCCAGCCAGGATAGGTAGCCGCTGGACGGAAAACTCGAAGTGTCTCAACATACGGCAGGATTAACTCCTCACGAAAAAACTGAAGCATACCAGCCCCATCATATTGCTCACGAAAAATCACAGGTGACATCTTCATCATAATCCGGACATGCCGTCCAAAACTCTGGGGTGAGGAGTAATCCAGATAGTTTGCTACACTAGCAACCGATAGACCGGGATTCTCAAACAGCCTTCCAGCACGTATAAGCCTTGCAAGTGCTAGATATCGCTTCGGTGGTGGAAGATGAGCCCTGAAAAAGCGACTCATAAGCGTGCTCGGTAAGATGTAGAGATGCCGTGAAAGCTGCCGCACGGTATGCACACGTGGAGAATGGCTGAACAGAAGTTCAAAGAATCGCCAGCAGTCATTTGGGGCACCAACAAGATCTGCACTCAAGCGGCCAAGTGCTGTACGCTGAAGATCGCTTGATCGTTCAGCAGCCAAGATATCACGAAGTGTCTGCCATCCAGACGGCTCACGAGCATCAATAAGAATACGAATACCAAGCTGACCAAGAGCCAGTAGTGACTGCGGTGTCGTATACTGCGTTTCCATCAAGAGCGCCATTGCTGGTACTCGTGGAAATTCTCGCACCATAGCCGCCATTCGAGCACTGCTGTGCAATCCATATCTTGCAATCGAAAGCAGAACTGCTCCTGCACGCCGTTCACGTAGATCCGCAATTACTTCATCCAGAGATTCACGGTGGAGTGTATAGTAAAGTCCCTGAGCAGCTGCATCTACACGAACTCGCTCGCCCGGTGTAAGCATTGTTGACATCGGCATCGGCGGCAGGCCTGATTTGCCCAACTTAAGAGACATTGCCATTAGCTGCTCCAGAAATGGGAAAGTAGGAAACAATAAGTTTCCGCCATTATAGGACCGACACGTCAGTACAACGTCAGCGCTGGAGAACGATCCTGAATCAAATTGCCCCAAGACGTCATTTAGGTGTATATATTTCGATACCAGGGCTAATCAGTCGGGCGGTCGCGCTTTAGTATCACCAAGATATTAAATCGAGGAAAGTCCGGGCTCCGTGGGTAGGGTTGCCAGGTAACGCCTGGGCGCCATAATTAATTTTATGGTGACGGAAAGTGCCACAGAAAACAGACCGCCATGGAAAACCATGGTAAGGGTGAAAAGGTGGAGTAAGAGCCCACCGCGTTTGTGGCAACACAAACGGCACGGCAAGCCCCAACTGGAGCAAGGCCAAGTAGGCGGCGAGAGAGCCCACCTCGATAAAGACGCCGCGGGTAGGCTGCTAGAGATTACGAGTGATCGTAGTCCGAGAGAAATGACCGTTCAGATGGCTTAGTCCATCGGACAGAACCCGGCTTATAGACTGATTACCCCCTGATATGGCGACGGCCCTTTACGAAGTTTCCGTAAGGGGCCGTCTCATCAAGAAGCACAAGTCTCTACCCAATTAGAATGCACACACTGACAAGACTCTTAATTCTTCTTATCGCGCCTGTTCTCGCATGCGTACCAAAAGTAACGGTTCCCCCCGTAATTAATGGGTCTATCCAACCGGTTGTGATACCACCCATCAAACATACAGCGACCTGGATCTTCAGCCCTATAAATAGCACACAGCGATATCACTCAATAACCAAAACCAGATTCCAGTTAGATGACTCCAATCAAACAGATAACCAAGACAGTCTATCCACTATCACTGACTTTTCAGCGACAATTGACCAGTTACATACACCACTAATCATCACCGGTCATGTTGACAACATTCTCACTAACTCTGGACCTAAAATTAGCACAACCTCGCAGAAAATTACTTTGCCAATCACCTTCAGTGGCGCCATTGTCGGTGGAAAGGTGACTCTCAATATTACCTCCTCTTCAGCTACTTCATTCAGTCATGATCTCTGCAGCACCCCTGCTGAGATGGTTTTAGGAGATATTCGAACAGCAATTACGACAGTCCCATCACTTTTGCAGCTTCACTCAACATGGAGTGACACAATTACAACCACAACATGCATAGGAAAGACAATTTCTGCAGACCTAGAGATAACCCGATCTTATACCGTCCTCGGAGAAACTGACTACACTAACATGTCTCTGGTACTTATTAGAAGGCTTGAAACTACGCATATCAATGGCACTGGAACCCAGGGTCAGCACCAGATCATAATAGACGGACAAGGATCAGGGGTATCCAACTTTTATCTGAATCCAATAACTGGACTTATTGTAATAACCGAAGCGCATCATGACTCCAGAATCACAATAAACACATCAGGACACTTACAGCACTTTTCCCAGAATGTCACTCAAAACATAACCATCAACCCTTAGTCTACAAGACGAAGCGGCATTACCAAGCATAGATAAGAAGCGGAATCAGACCAAGCTTCTGGTTCCAAGGTCGCAGCTCGCTCAGGAGCTTTTAACGTCAGCTTAACTTCATCAGTCGGGATGTACCGTAAGATCTCCAACAGATAGCTAGCATTAAAACCAATATCAAGCTGATCGCCTGCGTACCGTACCGCTAATTCATCCTGTGCTTCTCCGAGGTCTGGCGTCTGAACACCAAATTTTAACATGCCAGAATTAAATGAAAGACGTATTCGATGCGTTTGATCGGATGCAACTACCGACATTCGCTTTAAAGCACCGGTCAGGGCCATTTTATCTGCAACTGCAATTCGGTCATTATCCCGTGGAATAACCAACTCATAGTTCGGATATGGACCCTCGATTAACCGGGTAAAGACACACGTAAACGGAGACCTGAATCCTATATGGTTCTCGCCACAGGCTATCTCCAGCTCCTCTTCAGCAGGGAAGAGCCTACGGACCTGCTCCAGTGCTTTTGGCGGAATAATTAAGTCCTGAGAAACTCCTACATTCACGTCAAGCGGAATTTCCATCCTTGCTAATCGATGTCCATTTGTAGCTACCATCGCCATTTTATCTGGCCTTAACTCCCACAAAACTCCATTTAAAATCGGCCTACTCTCCTCGGTGGAAACCGCAAATGCCGTATGTGAGATCAACTTCTGAAGATCACCTGATCTTACTCGCCAACCTGCACTAAAATTCACACTGGGGAATGTCGGAAATTCATCACGCGGCAACGCAAAAAGCTTAAACCGCGACCGCCCACACTCAAGTGTAATTCGCTGCTCGCCAACACTAGCGATTTTCACAACCGCTGGAGGTAGCTCTCGAGCAATTTCAAGGAGCTTCTTTGCTGGGATTGTCACAGCACCGGCTGTTTCTATATCAGCTGCAACTTCGGTACTAACAGCAATATCTAGATCGGTCCCCGAGAGTTTAACTCCTCTCTCAGTAGTCTCCAGAAGAATATTACCCAGGACCGGCAGGGTTGTCTTCGCTGGAATACTCGCAGCAACTGCAGCTAATCCTTCTTGCAGTTTTTCGCGCGTGATAGTAAGACGCATGTTCCTCGAGTCCGGCTGTGTGGATAGGTTCAGCGGAAAGAATGACAGCGGTTTCGATGTATATAAAAGATTAGTAGTAGTAGTAGTGGATGTAGAACTGTTCGTAGGTTAGATAAGGTATTCCTCTCGCTATAGTTACGCTATTGAGGTAAATGTGTGCTTAATGTAGGTGATGGTTGATGTGGTTTATTTGAGGTGGTAGGAAGTCTTGTAGGTGGAAAAGTAGTTAGTTCAAGAGCGAAGTTGTTCAAGGATAAGCGTTACTCGGCTTACTCGGTTCTGAAAGGAGGGATCGGTCTTGAGTGCCTGAGAGGTTTTTGTAATGCTGTGAATGACTGTTGAATGATCACGGCCTCCGAAAGCGTTTCCGATTTCGATTAGTTGTGTTCCTAGTAAATTGCGTGTTAGGAACATTGCAACCTGACGTGGAATTGTAAGGAGCTTTGTTCTAGTCTTGGATCGGAGGCCTTCTGGTGTAACTCCCCATTCTCTAGCGACAAGCTGTTGGATTGTTAAAACGGTGAGTGATAGTTCGGCTTGATGTGCTTCTGTATTTGGAGGCCTTAGCTTGTCACGGAGAGCTTCTCTCGCGAGATCCATCGAAATATCTCGGTGTTTCAGTGAGGCAAAAGCAAGGAGTTTAATAATTGAGCCCTCCAGCTCACGGACGCTTGATTTTACGTTTTCGGCGATAAAGCGTACGACTTCTTCGGGAATTGTGTGCTGTAAATGGTCGAGTTGAGCTTTTTGTCGAAGAATAGCTACTCGATGTTCAAAATCTGGTAGCTCGATATCGGCTACCATTCCCCATTGAAAACGGCTGACAAGACGCTTTTCAATGCCGGCAATGTCAGAGGGTGGGCGATCGCTTGTGAGGACAATCTGTCGACCTGCTTCATAGAGGGCATTGAAAGTGTGGAAGAACTCCTGTTGTGTTGCTTCCTTTCCTTTGAGAAAGTGGACATCATCGATTAATAAGATGTCTGTTTCTCTGTAACGTCGTCGAAATGCTGAAGTTGTGTGATTTTGGATAGATCCGATTAGATCGTTTGTAAATTGCTCAGTTCCAAGAAATGTGATTCTAGTATGGGGATTCTGTTCTAAGATTTCATGAGCAATTGCCTGCATCAGGTGTGTTTTACCTAAGCCCGTGTCACCGTAAATGAAGAGCGGGTTATATACATGTCCTGGTGCTTGTGCAACAGCGTGAGCAGCAGCAGCGGCGAGCTCGTTGGATTTACCGATTACAAAGTGGTTAAATGTATATCTGTCGGTTAATGGAACCTGACTAGTGGTTAACTGTTCCTTTGGTGTTGTAAAAGAGGAAATAGATGGAGCGACAAAAAAATCCATCTGGGATCTCTTTTTTCGTTCCTCATTTACTTTGAAGACTACTTGAATGGGGTGTCCAAGGGCTATCGGGCCGTAAGTAGCGAAAAGATCTGCATGTTTTGATTCATTCCAATCTGCGGCGAATTGGTCGGGAACAGCGACTGAGATCACATTTCCGTCAAGGGCAAGTGCCTGAGTAGGCTCAAGCCATGTCCGGAAGGTTTGCTCTGGAATATCCTGCCGAGCTCGATCAAGTAAGCGTTTCCATACTTCTGAGGCTGTTAGTGACATAAGGGAGGGCAACCGTAGCTTATCATTGTGGAAAAGTCAATCTACGGCATACAGTTCTACTTCGTTGGTTTCAGCATTTGAGTTCTGTTTGAACCACGAATAAATGTGAGATTGAAGAATGATTTAACGCGAAATGTTTATACTTGAAGGTAGAGGAGCACTACTTGATGTGACTTGATGTGACTTGATGTATGTTGTGTAGCGAGTTAATTTTATGGGCTATTTTGTGTTTTGTTTGATCTTAATGAATTCAGGATCTTGGTATGGGCAAGCCAACTTATCGTCCTCGAAATAAACGCCGCGTGAGAACTCATGGATTCCGGGAGCGTATGTCTACACGCTGGGGTCGTGAAGTGCTAAGTCGACGGCGCAAGAAAGGGCGGAAGCAACTAGCGGTTCGTCTCCCGAGTAAATACGCCGGCGCGTAAAACGACCTCATATTCTCGGACTTACAGGCTCACCCGGGAAGCCGACCTAGAAGCAATCAAAAAGACAGGGACACGGCTGAAGACTGAGCATCTTGACGCTCGAGTAGTGACCTCCCTGCTTGTTTATTGTCGAGTTGCCGTGATTGTTGGGAAGTACGGTCATACGATTGTTGAGCGTAATCGATTACGGCGTAGGTTGCGGGAGCTTGCTCGAATACGGCTTTTGCCGGGCTGTAATGGTGTTGATATTGTAATCCGACCACTGGCAGAGGCATATAGGGTGGATTTTAGACAACTTGGTATCGAGATAGATGAGATCAAAAGAGGGTTGAGATTGATTGTCCCGCAGGTTTGATGCGGGGCTTTCTTGTTTTAGCGATACGTGGCTACCAGCTCTGGATTTCGCCTCTTTTACCCGGAGCCTGTCGTTATTATCCCACGTGTTCGGCTTATGCTATTGAGGCACTTGAGCGACACGGAGTGATTAGCGGCAGCTGGCTGGCAATTCGGCGAATAACTCGTTGTCATCCTTTCCGACCGGGTGGATACGACCCGGTTCCGTAAATGGAAAAACGATACTTTCTAGCACTTCTTCTTGCTGCAGCTGTTGTAGCGGTAACACAGCTTCTTTTTCCTGTCGCACAACCTGTCGCACGCTCTACCGCGCCGAGTAGTATGAAGCGCGACACGGTGATGCCGGTAGCTCCAACCCGGCTTCAGGGAAGAGTTATCCAACAAGAATCAGCCTCTACTGCGCAGAAGGATGACCGAGCACGCAGTGATTCGATAAATCCGTCTTCTCCAATAGGCGAGATAACGACTCTAGTAACTCTCCAGTCGGTGTATCGGTTTAGTAATGTTGGAGCGGCTCCTGTCTCAATAGGTCTTAGAGAGTATAAGAATTTGGCGCCTGCCGGAGGTATGGTAGAGCTAGGTACCCCAGGACAGTCGTTGCTGCGATATGCGTTAGTAGTGAGTGGAGATACTATAGCCCTGGAACGGACCGCATTTCGGATAACGCGTACAGGAAATGAAAGGGAGCTTTCCTATGATGTAACGGTAGGCGATGCCCATTTGACAATTGCTTATCAGATTGTTCCCGAAAGCTATATGGTCAAGATTAAAGGACGAGTAGAAGGAGTGGGTAACGGGGCCTACCTCCTCGTCGAGCTCCCGACAAGCCTAAGACCTGCAGAGTCGGATACTGTCGGGGACTTACGTAATCTTGCCTACTCCTTTAAACCGGAGAAGGAGAATGCGAAGATTGTGTCGTTTGGAAAGCTTGATCCGGGAGAGCAAAAGCTGGAAGCGGGTCCACTAACGTGGGCTGCGGTAAAGAACAAATACTTCGTCATAGGATTATTAAATCCACCAGGTAGCTCATTCAGTGAAATGAGTTTGAAGGGTGGTGCTCGTACGTCAAAATTAGCGACGAATGCATCTGCCGTGATTGTAAAGGCCCTTAAGGACGGGCCTTTTGCACTAGATCTCTACGCAGGGCCACAGCAATCAACGCAACTCATTGCGATTGGACGCGACTTCGATCATGTGAATCCCTATGGCTGGCGTTTCTTACAGGGAGTAGTTCAGCCCATTGCAGCGCTGTGTATACGCCTCCTTCTCTGGATGCATCAAGTCCTAGAGCTAAGCTATGGCTGGGTGCTCGTGATTTTTGGCGTTGTAATTCGTGTGCTTCTTTGGCCGTTGAACCAGAGTGCAATGCGCTCGAGCATGAAAATGCAGGAAATTCAGCCGAAACTAGCAGAAGTGCAGAAGAAGTACAAAGACAAACCGGAGAAACAGCGTGAGGAAATAATGAAGGTCTATCGTGAAGCTGACGCTAGTCCTTTTACCGCTCTCACAGGATGTCTACCTGCCCTGATTCCAATGCCGGTGCTTTTTGCGCTCTTCTTTGTATTCCAGAATACAATTGAGTTTAGAGGAGTCCCATTCCTATGGCTTCATGATATTTCGGTGAAGGATCCGTTCTACATCCTACCCGTTCTGATGGGGATTTCAATGTACGTGCTTTCGTGGATTGGTTTACGTAATGCACCACCAAGTCCACAGGCGAAAATGATGGGCTATATGTTCCCGGTAATGATGACGTTCATACTGGCGAACATGCCATCGGGCTTGAACCTGTACTATACAGCTCAGAATATCGCGGCACTCCCACAGCAGTGGCTTCTGGCGAGAGAACGAGCTCGGCGTAGCCGCCCGACTTAGGGAAGCGTGCTGATCATGCGGGTCACGTATATTGGTCACGCAACGGTACTAATTGAGCTAGCCGATCGCATATTTCTAACAGACCCCAATTTTGATCCAGCACTTGGGGGCTTTCTGCCAAGGGTGAGTGCACCTGGGATATCGATTGGTTTACTACCCCGGATTGATGTGATTCTCTTGACGCACGCACATGCAGACCATCTTTCGTTTAAATCGCTAAATGCTCTGAGGCAGGATATCCCGATTTTTGCTCCTCCAGCAGTTGCCAAGTGGCTGCGGAAGCGAGGCTATGATATGGTGGAGGCAATTGCAGCGGGAGAGTCGGTTCGAAGTGGTGGAGTGGAAATTCGTGCGGGAGCAGCAACCCACCAGGGAAGCCGATATGTTATCGATCGGTGGCGAGGTGGAGCTAATATGTATCTGTTTGAGACTAAAAACCTCTCTTGTTTCTTCGCCGGCGATACGGCACTGGCACCGGACAGCACAAAACTGATTGACCAGCACCTGACTGTTGCAGATAGACGGTTGGATATTGCTCTATTGCCGATCGGGCATGCGCCATGGTGGAAGCCGGGATTTAGAAAGGGCCATCTCACGAGTAGTGATGCGCTCACATTGTTTGACCGGCTGAATGCGAGGTATCTCATTCCGTATCACTGGGGAACATTCGACCACGTAACGTCCAAGGCGCATGATGCGATCAATCATCTTCGGGCCCAACTTCCTAGGCATCCGAGAAGTGAGATGGTTCAAATTCTGGAGCCTGGTATGAGCTTCGAGCCACCGTCTGTGGAGCCGTGATCTCTGGTCAGGCTCTCCAGCAAAGCCTCGCGGGAGGTACCGATACAATAGTGGCCCTCGGAACGCCTCATGGAAGGAGTGCCATCGCAGTTGTTCGTCTAAGCGGCGGGGGTGCATTTGACATTGCCGCACGCCATATCAATCCATGGCCGATCAATACCCGTGAAGCCCGATTATGCACCGTGTATGACGGAAATCAGCTTCTGGACCAAGCAGTGGTAACGATCTATGTAGCTCCTCAGTCGTTCACCGGTGAGAATGTCGTGGAGATCTCCACACATGGTGGTCATGTAGTGCCGGCATCCGTGATGTCAGCGCTGATAGGTTCGGGAGCAAGGGAAGCTCTTCGTGGAGAGTTTACACGGCGGGCAGTTCTGAATGGAAAGCTTGATATCGTGCAGGCAGAAGCGATTGGAGATTTGATTGATGCGCAATCAAGCGCAATGCAGCATGCAGCATTGTATCAGCTCGATGGGGGCCTGTCTGCTCGAATTGGTTCTCTGCGTCAGGATATCCTCCTGCTTGAATCGTTAATTGCCTATGATATGGATTTTCCGGAGGAAGATGACGGACCTGTATCAAGCGACCGAATTATTGCTGCAATAGATGAGCTTCTTGGATCGTTGGATGTCCTGCTCTCGACAATTCCTGTTGGCGAGATAGTTAGAGAAGGCGCGGTGGTGGTGATTGCTGGTGAGCCGAATGTTGGCAAATCCTCTCTCTTCAATGCCCTGCTTGGAGAGAACAGGGCCATTGTTACCGAGATTCCTGGGACAACGCGTGATGCTATAGAGGGATTGATTGCTGCTGGTCGCTGGCCGATTCGGCTACTGGACACAGCAGGTCTTCGTAAAAGTAGAGATATAGTGGAACAATTGGGGATTGAGACCAGCGAAAGGTACGTTTCGAAAGCTCACATGGTACTTGCCTGTGGTGACAGCGAAGCATCCCTGGGGAGGATCCTTGCGGTGCTGTTGAAAGTGTCTACTGCACCCGTGCTTGGCTTACTGACAAAGTGTGATCTAAACTCAGAAGCGAAGCTGGAGCAATCAGGCCTACAATCAACGACCTATGTACGAGTAAGTGCGGTGACAGGCGAAGGATTGGAGTTGCTTCAACATGAAATGGAGTCATGCTTGACGCGGACTTATGGAGAGATTACGCCCGAGCTGCCTGTCCTGATACGGGCAAGACATGTACAGGCAGTAAGGATTGCCCGGGCGGAGATTGGTGAGTTCAGAGAAGCGTGGATATCTGGATTGCTACCGGTACCGGTTGCAGCGGTTCACTTGAGAATGGCAGCGGGCGCTATGGAATCTCTGATTGGGGCAATCAGCACCGAGGATGTGCTGGAGCGCTTATTCAGCTCTTTCTGTGTCGGGAAATAGGTAATTCTGCGATCGTAGTACGGCTAGGCACTTTCAGCCGCTTCTCCAGCAACGGCCATGATTTCCTTTGCACTTGCTCTGGTCGTCCAGGCGTAGCCTCTAGTGGCGATCGCATGTTCGGCCATCTTGGCACCGATGTAATATCCACTCCGCTCCGGCAAGATCTGATCGGCACTCTTTCTTCTCTCGTCAGTCATTCCTTCAGAGAGATATTTGAGCCGCAGACCGAGTCCAGCGCTATCGAGACTAGGGATTAATGAGCGGGTGATGACTGGCTCCATCTCACGGACACGGGCATACTCTCGACGATCATAGCCGAAGTATTCCCAGGCTGCATGTCCGGGGCTAATAACACGCGATACGTGTACGGCAATGCCCTCGTTTACCAGCAGCTCTCCGAGGCTAACACGTTTTCCCGTTTCCCAATAGGAGTAGTAGCCCTCCATGTCGGTAATGACCTGATGCATCTGACTGCGGCTTTCTGGTGATGTATAGCGAACGGTATGAGCGATCTCATGTGCGAGCCAAAGAGGGATAAGTTCAGGATCGAGACCTAAACCATGGGTCTCGGGATTTGCGACACTCGTGAAATGTTCAAGGCAAATGAAGGCTATGCCACGGCCATTGACTACGAGCTCTCCGGCATTAGCTGCTCCCACACCGACCATGAGCACTACATCAATTTCGGAGTCAATATCGAGAAGTGCCTGACATTGTTCCTCGGTATCACGGGCGAGAGAGACAACGTCCATCCTCTCGAGCATTGTTCGAAGGTCTCCACGACCGGCAAGAGCCGCTGAGCGTGCTACGTCGGCAAAATGTGGCCCGTCTGGATCGAGGACATAATTTGCCCAGTAGGCCTCGAGGATATTGCGGTGAGTGTCGAAGTAGCGGTGATAGGCAGCGATGCGATCGGTGCTGTTAAGAACTGCGAAGAAATCAGGCAGCAGGTTAATCAGCATCAACAACCGGGTCGCGAGAAATGCCAGGGGCGCAGCGCGCTTGGGATGCGGGAAAATACGTTCGAAGGAAATTCTGAACAAGAGCGATGTAGCCGGATTTCAAGAAAAGCGTATGGATTTTCAGGAATATGCTGCCGGTACCCAGTTGCGGGACCATCTCGTACATATGTGGAGCGAATGCAGGTACTGAGGAGCAGGGCGTGACTTTACGGGAGTCAGCGAGGTCAGCCTACCCGCTAAGGACTATGTCTTGAGTGAGCTTGCCCCAAGGGTGCTGGTGAGCACAACCGGGTCGGTTCTAGCGTGTACCAAAAAGCCTATCACCGGCATCCCCTAGTCCAGGGAGGATATAACCCTGTGGGTTGAGCCCCCGATCGAGAGCGGAACAGTAGATCTGGACGTCGGGATGCTCTGAACTCAGACGCCGGACGCCTTCAGGAGCGGCCACGAGGCAGAGAAAGCGAATCCGGGTTGCTCCGGCTCTCTTAAGGGAGGAAACAGCAGCTGCCGCGCTTCCCCCAGTGGCAAGCATGGGATCGAGAACAAAGAAGTCACGCTCCGCGATATCACTCGGAACCTTGAAATAATAATCAATGGGCTGAAGAGTGACGTGATCACGGTAAAGGCCGATGTGACCAACGCGAGCGGCAGGAACCAACCGGAGAATTCCCTCTACCATACCGAGCCCAGCCCGCAGGATCGGTACGAGAGTCAGCTTCTTTCCGCTGATATGCCAGCCAGTGGTAGTCTCCAGCGGAGTGGTAACCGATAGTGGCTCGAGTGTTAGATCAATCGTAGCTTCGTAAGCCATGAGCATTGCTATCTCATCCACGAGCTCCTTGAAAATCTTGGTCGGAGTCTTGTAATTGCGCATTATCGTCAGCTTGTGCTGAACAAGTGGATGCCGGATAATTGTGAGTGTTGGGAACTCTTTCATAGGTTCAATCATCGTCGTTAACCTGCCTTCCGAAATGCGTGGAAGTAGCTTGAGAAAGCCGATCTCTCATCGGCTCTAACTTACTTTCATTTCCCGTGTGCCATGAAGGAATACCAGGCTGTAGTAGTCAAGCTGACGCGACATACGCGTGAGGACGAAAATACGCTGACAGATCTGCTCAACGAACGTAGCAGGGGAGGATGGGAGCCCGCCCTAATGTCGCAGGATCAACAGCGGCTGATCATCTTGTTCGAACGTAGTACTGTAGCTGAGGCCTAAACCTTGGAAGTAGAGTTTTTTGGAGCAGCTCGTGAAGTTACGGGCTCCTGTCACATTCTTCGGGTGAATGGCAAGACGGTTCTTCTCGACTGTGGAATGTTCCAGGGTAAGCGAAGTGACGCCGAGAAGAAGAACAAAACCCTGGGCGTCCCCATTGGGGAAATCGACTCGATAGTTCTGTCGCATGCCCACATAGATCATTCAGGCCGGCTGCCTTTCCTGATTGCAGAGGGCTATAGCAAGACTATCTGGGCAACTGCGGCAACTCGTGATCTCTGTGCGGTAATGCTTACAGACTCAGCGCATATTCAGGAGAAGGACGCGGAGTTTCTAGCGAAACGGAAAAGGGAGTTCATCGAGCCTTTGTACGGAACCCGCCATGTAGTCCGGACTATGGAGCTAATGGTGGCAATGCCCTACAACAAGCCGTTCGATGTGGTACCTGGCGTTCGAGGAACTTATGTGGATGCGGGGCATATTCTTGGCTCTGCCTCAGTGATACTCGATTGCATGGAGGGAGGGCAGGCCAAGAGGCTGGTCTTCTCGGGCGATATCGGCCGCTCTGGTCTAGCGATCATAAGGGATCCGGTGCCGCCGACGGAAGCCCACACAGTGATAATGGAGTCAACCTACGGAGACCGGGACCACGAGTCCGTGGATGGAGCGCGTGCTCGGCTTGGTCAGGTCGTTCGGGAAACAGTAGCCAGAGGTGGACGGGTTCTGATCCCTGCCTTTGCTGTTGGTCGGACTCAGGAGCTCATCTACAATCTGCACTCTCTCGTTCGCGACTCAGCAATCCCGCCAATCCCGATTTATGTCGATAGTCCACTTGCGATTGATACGACTACGGTCTTTGAGATGCATCCGGAAGCCTTTGATCAATCTGAAGATATGATCAAGAAAGTCAGAGAGTTATTTGATTTCTCTCTGGTACACTACACGCGTGATGTAGAAGATTCAAAAGCACTGGCTCGTAAAAATGGGCCGATGATAATTATCGCCGCCTCGGGGATGGCTGAGGCAGGGCGGATACTTCATCATCTCTTACAGGGTGCTTCAGATCCACGGAACACAATTTTAATTGTTGGCTTCCAGGCGGAGCACACACTCGGCCGACGGATAGTTGAACGAGTTCCGATCCTGAAGATTTTCGGAGAGGAAGTTCCGCTTCGAGCTGCAGTCGAGGTGATCAATGGATATAGTGCGCATGCCGATCGTAGAGAACTGGCGGCCTGGCTCGATGCGCTGAAGGGGAGTTCGCCAGAACTGGCAGATGTTCATCTTGTGCACGGTGAGCGACAGGCGCAGGACGCCTTGCAAACAACGCTTATTGCGAAAGGATATAGCGTCACCTGTCCGGAGCCACACACGCGAGTGACGTTCTAGGTAGTTTCCAGCGATGGCTAGGGTAGGGCGCAGTATCTGGAAACTAGTAGTGACTGGATTTGTGACAGTGATGGTATTCTGGGCAGGCTCGATGGCGGCGGTTCTCCTATGGAGCACTCTCGACCAGGCGCAAGCCGCAGAATCCATTGTCGTACTCGGTGCTGCGCAGTACGATGGACATCCATCTCCGGTACTCCGTGCCCGGCTGGATCATGCCTTGGAGCTATGGAACCGTTGTCTAGCGCAGGTTGTAATCCTGACGGGTGGAACAGGTCTTGGTGATACAACGAGTGAGGCAGCCGTCGGGCGTGGGTATATGCGGCAGCACGGAGTTCCGGACAGGGCCATAATACTGGAGAACGAAGGCCGGACAACCCGGGAATCAATGCAAGCTGTGGCGCGTTTGCTGAAGCATCGGGGCTTGAAAACCGCAATCCTCGTAAGTGATCCTTTTCATATGCTTCGTTTGTGGATCCTGAGCAGGCGCCTCGGGCTCATTCCCTACATGTCGCCGACCAGGACAAGTCCAATCTCCCCCAATCGCGAAAAGCGCTGGAAGTACATGTTAAGTGAGTCAGTAAAAGCACCATTGGCCTTCTTATTCGAGAGGAAAATGTGAGGCGCGCCCTATTCGTATCAATATGTTACCTACTACTCGTGATGACCGCGCAGTCACTGGACGCGCAAACGGTTCCAAAGATCGCATTCGAGAAATACACGTTGTCTAATGGGCTCGAGGTGATTCTGCACGAGGATCATTCGACTCCTATTGTTGCGGTCAATACCTGGTACCATGTCGGATCCGGAGATGAAAAGCCGGGGCGAACCGGCTTCGCACACCTGTTCGAGCACATCATGTTCATGGGTTCGGAGCATGTGCCCGTGGGTGTCTTCGACAAGGAGCTAGAAGGTGCCGGCGGGGACAACAACGGCTCTACAACTGAAGACCGGACGAACTACTACGAAGTTGTGCCGTCCAACGCTCTGTCCCTTGCCCTCTGGCTGGACTCGGATCGGATGGGGTTTCTACTTCCGACAATGGATCTGCCGAAAGTCGATCTGCAACGGGATGTCGTAAAGAATGAACGACGCCAAAGCGTGGACAATGTCCCCTATGGCCGATCGGAGGAGGTTATTCTAGCGGCGCTGTATCCGAAGGGGCATCCGTACTCATGGTCGGTGATAGGATCGATGGCTGATCTAACCGCAGCATCGCTGGACGATGTCAAGAATTTTTTCCGCACTTACTACGCTCCCAACAATGCGACATTGACAATCGCCGGTGACTTCGAGCCTACGAAAGCAAAGATGCTGATCCAGCAGTATTTCGCAGATGTACCACGAGGACCGAAGTTGCCTCCTAGGCCCAAAGTCCCGGCGGTAGTGCTGTCGAAGGACACATTCCTAGTGATGGAAGACCGAGTGCAGCTCCCGAGAGTGTTCTACAACTGGCCGACGGTAAGGCTGTTCGCAAATGACGACGCAGCGTTAGATGTTCTTGCATCGGTTCTAGCAAGCGGCAAGAACTCGCGATTGTACAAGAAGCTCGTGTATGAGACTCAGGTAGCGCAGACCGTCAGAGCGTCACAGCAGTCTAGCAAGCTGGCGGGATTCTTTCAGATCGACATCACGCCGAAACCAGAGCAGAGCCTCACCAGCATCGACAAGGTCGTGCAGGAAGAACTACAGCGCCTGATGAATGAGCCAATCACAATACGGGAGCTTGCAAGAGTGCAGAACTCATTTCGCTCGAGCTTCCTGAACCGAATGGCCAGCGTTCAGAACAAGGCTGACATTCTCAATTCCTATAATTATATGGCAGGAACTCCGGATTTCATTCAGCAGGATGCTGCACGATATGATCATGTAACACGCGCAGAGGTGCAGAGAGCGGCTCAGCGCTATCTCGGCAAGCCGAAGGTCGTTCTAACTGTAGTACCTGAGGGAAAACGTGAAATGATGCTAACAGCAAATGGAGGTGCGCGATGATGTCGTACCGCCTTGTACTGATTGGCGTCTTCGGGATGATAGTCGTTCAGTCGGTGGCTATCGCGCAGAATGCACCGGTAGACCGGTCGCATGTACCATTGCTGGGTCCTCCACCGAAGGTTTCCCTGCCTGCGATCACTGCTCGTGAGCTCCCGAACGGGCTCAAGCTGATGATTGTCGAACAGCATGAGTTACCTCTCGTGGATTTTGTGCTTGTCGTGAGCAGTGGTGGAACCGTTGATCCCGTCGGCAAACCAGGGATCGCTAATCTCACGGCAGCGATGTTAACTGAGGGCACCGCAAGCAGATCTAGCCTCGAGATCTCGGACCAGTTGGCTTACCTCGGCATTGGGCTCGGCACAAACAGCAATTGGGACGCATCAACGATGAGCCTTCATACTCCGGTGGCGCAGATGGACAGTGCACTGGCTCTGTTCGCTGATGTCGTGCTGCGATCTTCCTTTCCGGCGAATGAGTTTGAGAGAGTTCGGAAGAATAGGCTAACCGACCTTATTCAGCTCAAAGATCGACCGACAGCAATTGCTAATCAGGCATACGCGTCGATTCTCTACGGGCCATCGCATCCCTATGGACAGGCGCTGATTGGGAATGAGGCGTCAGTTAGGTCCATGACAGAAGCCGACCTGGTGGCTTTCTATAGGACTCATTTCTTTCCTAACAACTCTACGTTGATCATCGTTGGCGATGTTAACCCAGGGAAGATAGAGCAGAAGATTACCAGGATGTTTGGCGACTGGCAGCGTGGCAGCGTTCCGGAGTCCCAGCTGGGGGAGGCACCGAAGATCGCTGGTACCGCGGTCTATTTGATAGACAAACCGGGTGCAGCTCAGTCGTCATTCAGGATTGGCAGGATAGGCGTCCCACGCTCGACCAAGGATTACTTTGCTCTGACCGTGATGAACACGACTCTTGGAGGCTCTTTCACCAGCAGACTCAATCAGAATCTGCGTGAGACGCATGGCTATACGTATGGAGCCCGGTCGAGCTTCGATATGCGCCGAGCAGCCGGGCCATTCACAGCGTCGGCTGAAGTCGTTGCCGCAAAGACAGACTCGGGACTAATCCAGTTCATGAAGGAGCTCAATGCGATTCGTGATACCGTGCCGTCAACGGAGTTGCTCAAGACAAAGCGATACCTACAGCTCGGATTGCCAGCGGATTTTGAAACGACGCAGCAGATCGCAGCTGCACTAATCCCAGTCGCGCTCTATGATCTGCCGCTCGACTACTATAACAACTATGTACAGAATATCGAGGCAGTAACTCAGTCGGACGTTCAACGTGTAGCCAGGCAGTACGTCAACCCGGCGTCACTGGCAATCGTCATTGTGGGTGATCGGAAGAGCATAGAGCCGGGCTTGAGGGGGGTCAACATAGGGCCAATATCAGTCAGAGACTTCAACGGACAGCTACTCAGTCAGTAATGCTCTGCGATAAATATCGAAGAAAGGCAGGACTCGCAGGTTGAGACCTGCCTTTTTGGTACTCTGCGATATGGTCCGGGAATTGAGGATCGCGGGGATGCTACTGGCAAACTATTTCAGTCATTTAATGCGAATGCAAATACCTATTGGAACATTCCGCCTGGATAATGGGCTTTTCGTAACGCTATCGGAGGATCATACGGCGCCTGTCGTCGCCGTGAATCTCTGGTATCATGTCGGATCTGCAAATGAAAGAGAGGGACGCACGGGGTTCGCACACCTATTCGAGCACATGCTATTTCAAGGATCCGAACACGTGGGATCCAATGAGCATTTCGAGCTTATTCAGCGAGCAGGGGGAACTCTCAACGGTTCTACCTGGGTTGAGCGAACGAACTATTATGAGACAGTTCCGTCAAATCAACTGGCACTCGTGCTCTGGCTGGAAGCGGATCGGATGGGTGGCCTGCTTCCAGCAATGACGCAGGAGAAGCTCGATACACAACGTGATGTCGTGAAAAACGAACGGCGCTGGTCAGTGGATAACCAGCCCTACGGAACCTGGTTGGAGCGTCTTTCGGCGCTGACGTTTCCAGAAGAGCATCCCTTTCATCATTCGCTCATCGGGTCCATGGAGGATTTATCGGCAGCCTCGCTCGATGACATTACGCAGTTCTTTCTCGGCTACTACACGCCTGATAATGCCGTACTGTCAATCGCAGGAGACTTTGATTCCGCAGAAGCCAGAAAGCTCGTAGAGAGATATTTCGGTGCAATTCCTCATGGCCCAGGGAAGGTCCCACTAACCGGGATGGAAGTGCCGCCGACCTTTGGTCAGCCATTGCGCCAGGTGCTAAGAGACGATGTCGCACTACCGCGACTCTACATGGCATTCAGGTCTCCGATATTTGGTAGTGACAACTACTATGCAGCGAGTGTTTGCGGCGCAATTCTAGGAATGCGACGGAGTAGCCGTCTTCACCGATCACTTGTACGGGAGCGGCAGATTGCCACAGACGCGGTAGCCTTCACATTCGATCTGGCGAAAGGCAGTGACTTGCTTGTCGCGGATGTGATAGGTCGTCCGGAAACCTCTCCCGAAAAATTGGAAGAAGAACTAGATCGGGAGATAAATACTCTTATGGACGAAGGCGTCACTCAAGATGAGGTCAACCGGGCCGTTGCTCTGATAGAAACGGATACGGTGACGGCAATGCAGCTGGCGAGCGAGCGCGCTGACAGGCTTTCGATGTTCGCGACGTTCTTCGGAGAGCCGGAACAACTGAATGATCAATCAGCCAGGTATCTGGCAGTAACAGTGGATGCGGTGAGCCAATTCGCGGCGTCACGACTGGGACGGGACAATCGGGCGACATTGTTGTACGTGCCGATGGCCTCAGGCGCTGGCGGGGCTGTCAAGAATTCCGACACGGTAGCGGGATGACGGTCTCAATACGACCCGTGCCTGATGCGCCACGTGAATATCATTTCCCGTTGTTCAAACGACATGCTCTTGCGAATGGAATGCGGATGATTGTAGCTCCGGTGCGGAAACTGCCGGTCGTAACTGTATTGGCGGTGATCGATGCTGGAGCGAGTGCAGACCCGCGTGGACAGGAGGGCCTGGCACAACTGACGGCCGAAGCGTTGAGAGAAGGCACGGAAAAGCACAGCGGAATCGAGATTCTGGAAGGGTTCGAAAAACTCGGCTCCTCACTCGAAACCGGTGCAGACTGGGACAGCACTATTGTTAGCATGACGGTCCTGAAGGAGCAATTAGCCAAAGGACTGTCATTACTGGCCGAGGTACTTACTTTTCCTTCGTTTCCAGAACACGAGGTGGAACGCCTAAAAGCCGAGAAACTCGCCGAGAGACTGCAGATTCTCTCAGAGCCACGGGGTCTCGCGGACGAATCATTTTCCAGATTCTTATATGCGGAAGGCTCGAGATATAGCGAGCCAATGAGTGGCAACAGTGCATCGATTTCGCGAATCACGCGTGCTGACATAGTGGGTTTCTTTCGGGCCAGGTACACGCCACACGCGGTCACGATGATAATCGTGGGGGACGTCAGCACGGAGGAAGTGGTTGAACTCGTGTTGGCCAATCTGGGAAATCGACGGGGAAGAAGAACTCCTTCCATGGCAGTCGTGGCACAACAGGCCCGGGATCGTCATGCGGTGGAAATTGTTTCCAAGACGGATGCAGCTCAGGCGGAGCTACGTCTGGGACACATCGGCATGTCGCGGTTGCATCCCGACTACTTCAGCGTGGTGGTGATGAACGCGGTACTAGGTGGACTGTTCTCATCACGGATCAATCTCAATCTCAGAGAACAGCACGGGTACACGTATGGAGCGTCGTCATACTATGACTGGCGCCGAGTCCCGGGGCCGTTCGTAATCGCGACCGCGGTTCAAAGTGAAGTTTCGGCGGAGGCAATCAGCGAAATGCTGAAAGAAGTCAATGGAATGAGAAGTCAGGAAATCTCGGATGATGAGCTTTCACTGGCAACGAGCTATCTGGAAGGTGTATTTCCAATTCGCTATGAAACCACATTGGCGATTGCCTCTGCGTTGGCAAATCTCGTGGTTTTTGATCTGCCGGAAGACTTCTATGACCTATATCGTCAAAGCATCAAGGCAGTATCACCAGCCGATGTACTCAATGCCGCGCGAGCGCATATTCTTCCGGAAAAACTGCAGATCGTGGTGGTTGGTGACCCGGCGGTGTTAAAGGAACCTGTTGAAGGGCTGAATTTTGGGACTCTCTCAGTACGCTCCCCAACCGAGTCGTGACCGAGAAGCAGAATGGGCTGTCCGAAACGCAGGGCAGAGTATCCTCGCGGCGAGTCTATTCAGGCAGGGTTCTCACTCTGGATGTGGATCAGGTGCTGAGGGGTGTGCGAGTCGGGAGCTCAAGGAGGAAACCGGGTATTCAGCAGGTCATCTCAGGCAGCTGACTACGATTTATACCACTCCGGGGTTTACCGACGAAAGAATTCACATTTTTGTCGGTGATGCTCTGAGTCAAGGAGAAGCGTTCCAGGAGCCGGATGAATTCTTGGAACTTCACTCCGTTCCTCTTTCGGAAGCCGTGGCAATGGTTCGCTCAGGCAAGATCGTGGACGGAAAGACTGTTATCGGATTACTACTGGCAGCCTGCCGCGAATAGCACGCAGTAAACCCTAGAAGGCCGCCGAGACTCCAACTACGTATAAGGAATGCGCTCCTGTCTGTCCACAATAATAGACACCCAACTCATCAGCACAGGACAGGGACACGAATTCGACGAGGCTAACTCATTGTTCTTCAATAGGTTAGTCGTCAGATGGCTGTCGGCACATCCTCTGCATCATGGAGTGGACCAAGGACTTTTGCACCAGGAGGCGTGGTTGGGCCTCCTGTCGTCAAGGTCTCATCCTATCGGGGGTAATTGATGGCAAGCATCGTTCGTAAACAACAGGTTCCGGGTGAAGGTATAGCCGTCAGGGAGCAACTGCGGGCGATGGATGATTCAGCCGTCGTCACTGCATTCCTGGGTGGTGAGGAAAGGGCCTTCTCGGAACTCGTAGAGCGTTACCAGACGCGCCTGCTGAACTTCATATATCGCACGATTGGGGATCGGGAAAAGGCGGAGGACCTCGTTCAGGAGGTATTCATCCGGGTTTATCGGCACCTTCATCGTTTTGACCGATCGAAGAAATTCTCCACATGGGCGTATACAATTGCGTCGAACCTGGCGAAAAACGAGCTTCGAAACCGCTCGCGGAATCCACTGGTACTGATGCAAACAGTTCAGAAGAACCTGCAGGATGACGACCGGCCGCTTCAGTTCGAGGATACTACGTCTCGTCCCGATGACATGTATCGTAAGCGGCATCTTCGGGAAATCGTCGAGAACGCAGTCGCAAAACTGCCAGAGCATCACAGACATGTCTTTGTCCTGCGCGAGCTCGAGGGTAAGTCGTACGAGGAAATTGCTGAGATTACCGACTGCAATCTGGGCACAGTAAAATCGAGGCTGAACAGGGCGAGAAATTCCTTCGCGGAGATTATTGCGCCCTATATGGAGTAGAGTTATAGGATTCAGGGAACCGGTGCCTGTTGAACGGGTACTGGAATCTGAGTCTCTAACCCTGCCTCATGGATTGTCGCGAGTTTCACGATAAACATTTTGCCTTCGTCGATGACATGCTATCCGGCATTGAGCTGGTTGGCATGCAGTGTCACATCGCTGAATGTCGACCCTGCGCGAACCACGACGCACTAATTCGTCGTTCTCTCCTGCTTTTTCGGAACCTTCCTCGAATTGAGCCATCTCCTGGATTCTCCAGTCGGTTGAATGCACGGCTTCGTGAGATCAAAGAGGCAGATGCCTTTCCAGCCTTTCAGCAATCCCGAACATTTGCGGCAGCAATAGCAGTTACGAGCCTGCTCATGCTCGGATATATCGGTGTGTCGCTGCGCGATGTCGATACTCCTCGCGACATCATCTTTCCGCCGGTAGTCGCAAGCATTCCGGAGCCTGAAGTCTCACCCATCACGACTCCTGCTCCTGCTCTGGTTGCATCCGTGCCGGCGGGACTCCCAATCTGGACGGCGGCACTCTATGCCGAACTTGCGCCAGTTCATTTCGCATCAGCAAGTCTGCAGCTGACGAATAGCACGCGCTGATTCCGGGCGGCTGTGTCGCCGGATTTCTATATTAGCAGTATGTCCAACGTCGCTCTCAAGACCCTGAGGGATACTCTGAAGCGGAGCTCGTTCGACGGCGCGTATTACATCTGCGGCGAGGACGACTTCCAGAAAGAAGACGCGATGAAGCAGCTCATCAGAGCGGCGCTGGATCCAGCAATGAGGGATTTCAACCTGGATGTCCGGCGGGCTCAGGATGTGGATCCTAAGGCGCTGGATGCAGTGGTATCCTCAGTGCCGATGATGGCAGAACGCCGCGTAGTCGTTATCCGAGATGCAGGGGCATTGCGAAAGGATGTGCGAAAGGCGGTTGAGCGATATCTCCTAACCCCCTCGTCAGACGTACTGCTCCTCCTCATGGAATCCGCCGGCGGAAAGACGGATAGGGATCTCGCACGAATGGCAACCCTTCTTGAATTCGACCTTCTTACCGGTGACAGGGTCCCGAGGTGGATTGCGCATCATGTCACGACGGAGCTCAAGACAGAGATCTCGGCTGATGCCGTGCAGCTACTACAAAGCGCGGTGGGAAATGATCTGCATCAGCTTGTTGCAGAGCTGGACAAACTCGTGAGCTACACTGGGGGACGGAAGATCACCGAAGAAGCGGTTACCGCAGTCGTGGGCATTCGTCGAGGTGAAACGATGCCGGACCTTCTCGATGCCATTGCACGACGTGACGTCAAGCAGTCACTGATGCTGGTAAATCATGTCCTCGCTCAGCCCAAGACGACAGCGGTTTCGATCGTCA
This sequence comes from Gemmatimonadaceae bacterium, assembly GCA_041486565.1. GTDB lineage: Bacteria > Gemmatimonadota > Gemmatimonadetes > Gemmatimonadales > Gemmatimonadaceae > UBA4720. Next base: position 38,509 of record JBGPLS010000001.1, on the reverse strand, counting down.
TGGCACTTGCGGCTCAGACAGTTGCACTGGCATGGGGAAGAGCGAAGCTGGATGAAGGACTGCCATTAGGGCGACTGCAGGGGGCATACTTCGATTTGCTGAAGCAATCGAGCTCTGTTTATACTGGGCGTCCGTGGGGCACAGCAGCAACAGTGTGGGCCTCGACGGCGAATTCATGGGAGCAACAATCGTTACAACGTGCGCTGGCTGCATTGCTCGCAGCTGATGTAACTCTCAAGGAAACGCGATATTCATCCGAAGAGCAGGTGCTGACCACGCTCATCCTGGCAATATGCGTCGGGGATGAGCACAAGATTGCCGCATAGTAGGCAGGAGCAGAGAGATGTCCAGGAAGTGGGTAGTCGCAGTGATGTTACTCGTTCCGGTTGTCAGCCGGGCCCAAAGCAGTCCGGATAGCGCGGTATATCGCCGGGCCCAGACGCTTGTAAATGACGGTAATGCCATGGCCGGCAGGGCCATCGTCGACTCGATGATTATCCGTGCAGCGCCCGGAACCAATGAATACGCCGAAGGTCTTTACTGGCGCGCGGTCTTATCCGCCACAGCGTCCGATGCAGAGATGGACTACCGGCGCATCATCGTCGATTTCCCGCTCTCACCACGCGTGGAGGACGTTCTGCTACGTCTTGCTCAACTCGAGCTTGCACGTGCCGACTACGATGGGGCTCTTCAGCATCTGAATCGCCTTACCCTGGAGCATCCTGCTGGGGCGGCACGTGCGCGTGCAGGCTATTGGACGGCGCGGGTGCTATTTGAGAAGAATGACATCCAGCGTGCATGCGCCATAAATGCCGACGCACTCGCGCGGACTAGCGAGAACGACACAGAGTTGCGGAATCAGATCTCTTATCTCAATCAGCGATGTATCGGAGTGGCTATTGCAGCCGTCCCCGCAAGTGGCGAAGTCAGTGACTCCACCGGCAGCGCCAAAGCTGCTGACAGTTTATCCCTGGCAGCGGCTCCAACGATTGCGCCGACGGTGGTTCCTACACCGGTGCCCGTCGCATCAATGCCAGGACAAGTTGCTGTCACGACGGCTGACACTGTAGCGGTCAACCCCAACATAGCTTCCAAGAAACCCCCGCTGCAGATACTATCGGCTCCGCGTGACGCAAAACCGTCCATTGTAAACACAATGGCCAAGGCAGGTGCTCCGGCGAGGAAGACAGAGGCGCCGAAGAACTCGCTGGAAGACACGTCGGTGGAGACGGGCGGGTATTCGGTTCAAATCGCCGCGTACAACGTGAAGTCACAAGCGCAAGCAATGATGGCGAAGCTCAAGGGGAACGGGTATCAAGCTCGTGTCTCCGGGGTGAGCGCTCCATTCCGAGTCCGGATTGGCCACTATGCGACTCAGGCGCAGGCGACGGCGGTCATGCGATCGCTCAAGGCGAAGAAAATCGACGGATTCGTGGTGAAGGCCGAATAGCAGTGACCCGCGCATCATCAACTCCGTTGATGCAGCAATACCGGGAGATCAAAGCCCGGCACAAGGATGCAATTCTGTTTTTCCGAATGGGTGATTTCTACGAGATGTTCTATGAGGATGCGGAAGTCGCTTCCCGAGCTCTCGGGCTCACTCTTACATCGAGGAACAATGGAGGCTCCGCAGAGGTCCCGCTGGCTGGCGTTCCGGTCAAGGCAGCAGGAGAGTACCTCCGACGTCTGGTCCAGCAGGGATTCCGGGTCTCGATCTGCGAGCAAACCGAGGATCCGAAGTTTGCGAAGGGGATAGTACGGCGTGAAGTAATCGAGACGGTCACCCCGGGTGCGGCATATGCCGACGACATGCTTGACGGGTCGCGCAACAACTTTCTCTGCGCCATCCATCTATCGGGTGAATCGGTGGGCATTGCCGCGGTAGACGTTTCAACCGGCGAGTTCAGACTCATTGTGGCTCCAATGGACGATCTCAACGCCGTTCTGTCACGTCTAACGCCACGAGAAATCCTGATCGCACGGGAAATTGGTCCGGCAAAACTCGCGCAAGGTAGCGGCCATGAAGGAGCGCTGGTCGCGGAACGAGAAACCTGGGAGTTCGATGTGGGGCTGGCAGCGACGGAGTTGACGCGTCAATTCTCCGTCGCCTCTATCGAGGGAATCGGCATCAGTGACGCGGATGAACCGGCGCTCGCAGCCGCGGGCGCACTGCTGCGATACGTCCATGAGCTTCAGCCAGGCGGAATACCTCATCTCTCGAGACCGAGAGTAGAGCGTCCAGGTGGTACGATGCCTCTCGACGAGATGACGCGCCGGAATCTCGAGCTCGTTGAGTCACTAAGAGGCGGAGAAGATGGGGGGACGCTCATCGGAGTTCTCGATCGAACGCTGACACCGATGGGCTCGAGGCTGCTCCGTCAATGGCTCCTTGCACCACTGACGAATCGAAAAGCAATTGACGCACGCCTCGACTCAGTGGCCGCGTTTACCGGAGATCCGATTGCACGTGAGGCGATGAGAAGCGCACTGGACGGTGTGCGGGATGTAGAGCGACTTGCGAGCAAGACTGCATCGGGGCGTGGAACGCCCAGGGAAGTCAGGGCATTAGGCGACTCGATAGGACGCCTCAGTGCTGTCGAGCTGGTGCTGAAACAGGTGGGTGCACACGGCGTCAACGGGGAGGAGAGTCCGCTGTCTGCGTTACTTGACCAATGGGATGGTTGTGCCGACCTCGGCGATGACATCATCGGAACGCTAGTCGACCGACCCCCGGTCGCTCATGGTGAAGAGCCCAGCATCCGGATGGGAGTGGATCCCCAGCTCGACGAGTGGAGATCCTTGCGCGACGGTGGAAAGGACGGGATCGCACGTATCCAGATGGAAGAACGAACGCGAACGGGAATCAACTCACTCAAGGTCGGCTACAATCGCGTATTCGGATATTTCATCGAGGTTACAAACAGCAACACGCATCTGGTACCGTCGAATTACCAACGTCGTCAAACCCTGACTGGCGCCGAGCGGTATGTAACGCCGGCTCTCAAGGAATTCGAGGAAAAGGTGCTCACGGCCGCCGAGCGGATTGAAGAGCGAGAGCGAGAACTGTTCGAAGCCCTGCGTCGACGGATTGGTGCTCAAGTCAACCGGCTGCAATGCGTTGGACGGTTAATAGCGGAGCTAGACGTGTTTGCCGCTCTGGCCGAAGTCGCGGAACGAGAGGGGTACGTTCGACCAGAAATAACTGACGAGTTCGATCTCGAAATCATTGCCGGCAGGCATCCAGTTGTCGAGCGGATGATGCAGCGCGAGAAGTTCATTCCGAATGATGTCTGTCTGATAGAAACAGCCAGGATGATCATTCTGACCGGTCCGAACATGGCCGGGAAGTCAACGATTCTCCGGCAGGTCGGATTGATTGTGCTGATGGCCCAGATTGGGAGCTTCATCCCGGCAACACGGGCGAGAATAGGTGTCGTCGACAGGCTGTTCACACGAGTGGGAGCGAGTGATAACCTGGTTCGTGGCCAGTCCACTTTCATGGTAGAGATGTCGGAAACAAGTGCAATCCTGCACACGGCGACGCGGAAAAGCCTGGTACTCCTGGACGAGATTGGGCGTGGAACATCGACCTACGACGGCGTGTCGATCGCCTGGTCGGTAAGCGAGTACCTGCATGACGAGGTGGGATGCAAGACAGTCTTCGCGACGCACTATCATGAGCTGACCCAACTCACCGATGAATTAGTAGCAGCTTGTAACTATAGTGTCTCGGTGCGTGAAGTTGAGGGCCGGGTGCTATTTCTGCATCGGTTGATTCCAGGTGGGGCAGACCGGTCGTATGGAATTGAGGTTGGACGGCTGGCGGGGCTGCCGGAGCAGGTGCTGCAACGCGCCAGGGCACTACTGAGTCTATTCGAAGGAGAGCAGATAGTATCGGCCCTGGGAAGAACGACGGGAAAGGTTTCTGGCGAAGGAAGCGCGCGAAAAAAGGATCAACCAGATTCATCACAGCAACTCGCACTGTTCGGCTCAGTGCCGCACCCGATAGTGGAAGAGCTGAAGCATCTCGACCCAAACGAGATGAAGCCGATCGACGCGCTGGCTCTCCTCAATCGTCTCGTGACCCGTGCAAGGCAAGGGTAGATTACCGTGATGCTGACGAAGCCTACCGTGTTGGGGACGATGCTGATTGCGGGACTGGTTTCGATTGGCTGCAACAGGGACGGGGAATCCGATCAGCCGTTTTCAGGTGTCGGAGCCCGGCCTGACGTCCTGCCTGTGATGTTGAACAAGGACCTGCCATTCCGTTATCCGCCGTCGCTGTATGCCAAGAAGGTCCAGGCGAACGTGACTCTGCGTGTATTCATCGATAAGGAAGGACAGGTAGTGGGCGAGTCTACACACGTTGCCGAGAGCTCGGGAATTCCGTCACTTGATTCCGCGGCGGTGAGAGGATCCGGGGAGTTGAGGTTCATTCCGGCAAAGACGCGAGGTGAAGCAGTGCCGGTTTCCATTCTGTTTCCTGTCTACTTCAGGCATCCCGAAGCATCACCACTGCCCGGTGATACGATTCTAAAGAGGACCGGAACGTCGGCCATTCCGGCTTCGCCGCTGGATCCTTCGCGAGCCAGCGTGACGTCGAACGCGGCGTCGAGCAAGCTAACACCGAAAGAAACGCCCGCTAAACAAAACCGCTGATGTCACGGATAGAACGGAACCGGCATCTATACGATAGTGTGATCGATACTATTGGGTGGACTCCCCTGATCAGGTTGAACTCGGTGACTCGGGGAATACGCACGCCGGTGTATGGAAAGGCCGAATTTTTCAATCCTGGCGGCTCGATAAAAGATCGGATCGCAATGCCGATCATCGAGAAAGCAGAGCGTGAGGGTGCACTGCGGCCAGGTGGGACGATCGTGGAAGGTACGAGCGGAAATACCGGCATCGCTCTCGCGATCGCCGCGGCGCTACGTGGCTACAAGTGCATCTTCACGATGCCCGACAAAATGTCGCAGGAGAAGGTGCGTTTGTTAAAAGCTTTCGGAGCTGAAGTCATCGTCACGCCGACGGCCGTCCCACCCGATCACCCGGACAACTACGTGATGATGGCGAAGCGGATAGTGAGTGAAACCCCGAATTCAATTCTCGCCGATCAGTTTTACAATCCGGCTAACCCGGAAACACACTATGAGCTCACAGGCCCCGAGATCTGGGAGCAAACCGACGGACGGATCACCCACTTTGTTGCGGCTGCGGGCACCGGCGGGACGATCACCGGAGTAGGACGCTACCTCAAGGAGCAGAATCCCGAGATCAAGGTTATCGCCGGCGACCCGCTGGGCTCCATACTGGCGGATTACTGGCGTACAAACGGCTCGCAGGTCAACGAAGGTGCTCCCTACAAAATTGAGGGAATCGGGCAGGACAAGATTCCGGGAACGCTCGATATGAGCGTGATCGACGAATTTCAGACGGTGAGCGACAAGGACTCGTTCGCAATGGCGCGACGACTGACGCGCGAAGAGGGTCTGTTTGTGGGCGGCTCATCGGGACTGATTGCCCATGTGGCGATCAGTGTGGCTCGACGAATCGACAACTCCAGTGCATTCGTGGTGACGGTTCTGTGCGACACCGGCGAGCGGTATCTGTCCAAAGTCTACAACGACGAGTGGATGCGCGAGAATCAGATGCTTGATTCACCACGGGTTACATTGGGACACGTGCTTGGCGGAAAGCGAGGGGAGCGACAGGTGCCTCCAGTGGTGAGCGTGGCTCCAGGGGCAATCGTGCGTCAGGCGCTGGGACTCATGGCGCTGCACGACGTCTCACAGCTTCCGGTGATGGACGGACCGAACTGTGTTGGATCGGTCAGCGACTGGTCGCTGTCACAAAAAGGTCTGGAGAACCCCAAACTCCTCGATGGAACAGTGAGCGAGGTCATGGACTCGCCCTTTCCGGTCATTGCGGGCGATCAGCCCGTGGATAGCGTGGTCAGGCTGTTATCCAAGTCGAATCCGGCGGTTCTCGTGCGCGAGAACGGAAAAGTACAGGGAATCGTGACGCGATCTGACATGCTGCGCTTCATGATGTCACGATAAAAAGCGGACTCAAGTGAAGATCACGGTGTTAATGGGTGGAGCATCGGCGGAGAGGAACGTTTCTCTCGCCTCCGGCCTCCGAATCGCAGCGGCACTACGCTCTCGTGGGCACGAGGTGACGGCTTTTGATCCATCGCGGGGAGTCATCGATACGGTCGCCGAAAAGGAGCTAAGCGAGCGGGGGGTCGGTATGGAGCCTCCGTCACTGGAATCACTCGCAAGAACGACAGGCGGGTCATTTCTGCCAGCGCTCGAGACATATCCCGAAGTTGCTGGAGCAGACGTCGTCTTCCTCGCGCTGCACGGTGGCCAGGGAGAGGATGGCACGCTTCAGGCTCTACTGGACATGGCGCATGTTACCTATACCGGAAGCGGGCACCTCGCAAGCGCGCTGGCGATGGACAAGGATCTTTCGAAGAAGCTTTTCAGAGCAGCGGGAGTGGAAACCGCAGACTGGCTGATGGCACCGGTCTCGATCGATGAAGTGGAGAAGAAGCTCGGTCTTCCTGTAGTCGTGAAGCCGTCCAAGCAAGGCTCAACGGTTGGCCTCACGGTGGTGAAGGGACGCGACCAGTTCGAGACGGCGGTAGCGGAAGCATGGCAGTTCGACGACGAGGTGATGATAGAGCGATTCATTCCCGGTCGGGAACTGACAGTCGGGATACTGGGTGATTTGGCACTTCCAGTAGGGGAGATAAAGCCGAAGCACGAGATCTACGACTATGAGTGCAAGTACACAGCGGGAATGGCGGAAGAAGAGTTTCCGGCGAAACTAACGCCAGCACAGACCGCCAAAATTCAGGAGCAAGCACTAGCCGCCTTTCGCGCCCTCAAGCTTGGTGGATGTGCACGGATTGATTTTCGGCTCCCTTCATCCGATGATGGAGGAGGCGAGGACAAATTTTACTGTCTCGAGGCCAATACGTTGCCGGGGATGACCGAGTTGAGTCTCATTCCGCAGGGTGCAACGGCGATGGGAATGTCCTTTGCCGATCTTTGCGAACGGATTGTGAATCTGGCGCACCGATGAGGAACAGTCCGGCACGGTCTGTGTTATAGGAGGTACGCCTCCTTTCAGTCGCAGGAAGGTTTTTGCATGGCCTACACGCTCTACGATTCATCCCAGCAGCCCAGAATAACGCCAGCTGTGCAATGGCTGATTGCGGCGAACGTCGGAGTCTATTTTCTCCAGCTGACGCTCTTCGGATCGGAGCATGTCTACGCTGCGCTCGGATTGTCGGTCGGAGATCTGGCATCAGGCTGGTGGACCCCATTCACATACATGTTCGTGCATGGGGGAGTATGGCATCTTGCGTTCAACATGGTTGCGCTGTGGATGTTTGGGCCGCGTGTGGAGCAAAGCTGGAACACCCGAGGGTTTCTCTACTTCTACATATGGTGCGGGCTCGGCGGAGCCGTCGCACACCTTCTGCTTCAGCGTAATGCAGGGCTCATCGGAGCATCAGCGGCAGTAAGTGGGGTGATGCTCGCGTACGCATTGCGGTGGCCGGACGAGGAAGTCTATCTCTTCGGCGTTCTGCCGATGAAGACTCGCTGGCTCATCGTGTGGATGGTGTTGATCAATCTGGCAATGGGTGTTGCATCCAGTCCCGGCAGCTCGGGTATAGGCTGGTTCTCCCATCTGGGCGGGCTGGCATTCGGCTGGATTTACCTGCGAATGTCGTCATTCGGCGGACTGGACAATTTCCGTCGCTGGGTCTCGCCGATTCCGGATGAGCCGGAGGACGCATTCCGGGCGGTACCCAAGGTAAGACCGAGGAGTCGGGAGCGTGCGAATCGCAGTGAAGTGGACGAAGTCGTTGCCAAGAGCAACGCAATCGTGGCGCGACCTGCGCGAGCAGTAGTGCTGAATCGCCCGGAGGATACCGACGTGGCACTACCGGAACGATTGAATCTGGTTCTCGACAAGATTTCGAAACATGGGATCGAGAGTCTGACGAGTGAAGAAGTAAGGCTTCTCGAGGAAATGTCGAGGAAACTGCGGGGATCATAAGCCTTGGCCGATTGATCCTGGTCTCGGATTCATGCATTCTACGGAATGCCGAGACCGGAATTGCTGGAGGCGTTCGCGAATCCCTACGCGAGCCGGGATTACGAAATCCACATGGACTGCGACGAGTTCACATCGCTTTGCCCGGTGGGCGGAGTGGAGAGCGATGCGTCGGATCTCGATCTGCTGAGGGGAGGCGCCCCCGATTTCGGCACGATCCGGATCACCTATGTCCCCGGTGACCTCTGCGTCGAGCTCAAGAGCCTCAAGTTCTATCTCTGGAGTTTCAGGAACGACGGCATCTTCTACGAGCGGGCAGTGAATCGGATCCTGGACGACCTGGTGGCAACGGTGAAGCCGAAATGGATGCGGGTGGTGGGTGACTTCAATGTCCGTGGTGGCATCAAGTCAGTGATCACCGCGAGCTACGGAAGCCGCAATTTGGCATGAGCTTCAGTTACCAGGTTTCCTTCGAAGAGTGCAAGAGATGCGCCTGTACTCACCCGCGATGTAGGGGTACCGACAGTATTTCGTGAGGATTAACTTGCGACCGCCGTATAAGGGAAGGGGCCAGGTAGCTCAGTTGGTAGAGCAGCGGACTGAAAATCCGCGTGTCGGCAGTTCGATTCTGCCCCTGGCCATTGAATCAAGCGGCAGCCAGGAAATCAATTAGTACCGGCGCCAGAAAACGAATGCAGGGACACCGGCTGCCATCAGAAGCACGCCGAGTACAGCGTTGCGAGGGTTCGACCAGACGGCGCTAGCAACGACAAACACCGCAGTGACTACGAAAAGTGCCGGCAGTAATGGATATCCTGGAACGCGATAAGTCCGTGGAATCTCGGATGTGCCAGCCGCATCACGGCGACGGTAACCGAAGATAGTGGCGACTATGAGCCCGAAGAATATCCAGTCTCCAAACACCACATAGTCAAGCAACTGGCCGTACGTTCCAGAGAGAACAAGCGCAATTGCCCACACTGCCTGAATAACGATTCCTCCCGTCGGTGTGTGATACCGCGGATGCAATCGCGCCGCGAATCGAAAGAAGAGACCGTCGCCAGCCATCGTCTGAAGCATACGGGGGGCGGATAGTATGCCGCTGTTCACGAAACCAATAGTCGATGCCATGATACCGGCGGCCATCAAGGTACCGCCGAGCGGGCCCATCACGGCGCGCATCGTGTCGGCTGCAGGCGCGAGGCTCGACGCCAGTCCGGCTGCACCAAGGGTTCTGATGTACGCGACGTTGGCCAGCACGTAAACGACGACGACGACCGACATTCCGATCGCAAGTGCTTTCGGAAGTGTTCGTTCAGGAGCGATGATCTCGCTCGCAATGTTGTTGGAGTATTGCCAGCCTCCATAGGCGAACAAAACGGGGATGAGGGCGTAACCCAGTGCCCGAATGACGCCGAAGGTGCTCTCGACGGATGTGGGCGGGTTCTCAGGTATTGGATGGAACGCTTGGCCCGCGAAGAAAACTCCCGCGCCGATGAGAACAGCCAGCGCGAGTAGCTTGAGAACCGTGAAGATGTTCTGCGTTATGCTGCCAGGACGAACTCCGAAGTAGTTCACGCCGGACAATGCTACCAGCGCGGCCGCCGCGAGGGGCTTGATGTAACCTGTCGAGAGTCCGAACAGATCCGCGGTATAGCGAGCGAATGTTACAGCGACGGCGGCGATGCCACCGCTGTTGATGATGAGCAGAAATGTCCAGCCATAGAGAAACGCGGCCAGTGGCCCGAAGATTTCCGTGAGATAGATGTATCCTCCACCCGCCTGTGGCCGGCGCGCCCCCAGCTCAGCGAACGAGAGCGCGCCGACAAGTGCGACCACGCCACCGACTGTCCATGTGGTGAGAATGAAGACACTGGTATGTACTCGCTGCGCTACGATTGCGGGGTTAAGGAATATCCCGGCGCCGATGATGCCGCCGATGACGACCATCGTCGTGTCGAAGATCCCGAGACGACGGACGTAATGAGTGCTCCCTGGTGTGGCGTCGGTCATTTCACAAGGATACCATTCATTCCTCGAGTCGTAAAATTCAGCATAAGTGCTCACCTCGGGGAGATGATGAACGCGGATCACGCGCGCCGATACTTTCGAGAGATCTACGGCGCCGAAGCGGAGGTGATCGGCTCTGCCCCGGGAAGGGTGAACATCATAGGGGAGCACACAGATTATAACGGTGGTCAGGTTCTGCCTCTTGCGATTGACCGCCGGACCTATGTCGCGATAAGAGCGAAGCCCGGTGCGACCCTGAGCCACGTCGTCTCGGATAGCCAACCCGTGCAGGCGGATTTCGATGTTCACTCGTTCGCACGTAGTGGACAGTGGGGGGATTACGTGAGCGCGATCTGCGCTGCCTTTGCATCTGAAGGCGCGTCCCTTCCGCAGATCGAAGCGAGCGTGACAGGCGACTTACCCGCCGGTTCGGGACTGGGCTCTTCAGCGGCGCTCGAGCTTGCCACATGTGTCTCTCTCGCCGCGTTCGTGAGCGATAGCCGGACGCTCAAAGATCTCGCACTGCTCGCCTGGGGCGTCGAGAATCAGTCTGTGGGGCTTGCGTGCGGCGTGATGGATCAATTTGCATCAGCGCTGTGTGAGGAGGGCCACGCACTCCACCTCTGGTGCGACAGTCTTGCGGTGGAGCAGGTAGTGATGCGGGAAGCGGTGCTCATCTTCGACACCGCTACTCCGAGGTCATTGCGCGTTTCCCAGTTTAACCAGCGACGCCTCGAGTGTCAGGAAGCGCTGCGACTGCTCCGTCAGCGTAATCCTGCGCTTGAAAATCTCACCTGCGCTCATCCAGACGAAGTTCGTGACGCCCGATTGCCTGGCGACCTCGCGAAACGGGCATTGCATGTCACTGAAGAGAACATCCGTGTGAGGCAGGTCGTAGAAAGTCTGAAGAAATCCGGCTCAGTGGAGGGCGAGACGCTCTATGAATCACACGAGTCGCTTCGGACTCAATACGAGTGCTCGACGCCCGAGCTGGACTGGTTTGTCGAAAGAGCGAAGAGGACTCCTGGTGTGCGGGGCGCGCGACTTACCGGTGCCGGGTGGGGAGGGTGCGCGATTGCCGTGGGAGATCTCGAGGCGTTGACCAGCGCAGAGCACGCCCTCTCCTCTGAGTACGATGCAGCGTTCGGAAGAAAGCCGAGAATCTGGCTGACAAACGCAGCGAAGGGAGCGAAGCTGGAGAGGAGCGCGCGATGAAGCGTCCTCGGATAACCAAGGCAGTCATCCCCTGCGGTGGTAAAGGAACACGGATGGCTTCTTTCACTGGCGGGGGGAGCACGGCGAAGGAGCTCCTGCCTGTTGGTGGGATTCCCCTCGTGCTCCGCGTGATGGCCGAATGCGCTGCCAGCGGCGTGTGCGAAGTCCTCATTGTGTCTGCCCCCGGGAAAAGCGACCTGGCAAATGCCGCTCTCTCGGCTGCGGGGTCTACGGGAATGCCTGATGAGGTTCGAGTACTGATTCAGGAAGAGACGCGTGGACTCGCCGACGCTATCCGGCTGGGGAGGGACTTCGCCGAGAATTCAGCTCTGGCGGTTGCTCTGCCGGATAATCTCTTTCTCGGCGGCGCTCCCGCGCTGTCTCAGCTCTTTGATGTTCATCGACGAACCGGCAAGAACATTGTTGCAATCGTCGAGCTCACCGCGGTGCACAGAGAGCGCTATGGTCCGACCGCGGTATATGCAGGGCGGCTCGAGAAGGAAGAGTTCATCATCGAGCGCATTCCCGATAAAGGGCCGCCCGACAAAACATTCAACCCAATGGGTGCTTCGTCCGCGTTTACCGGAGTTGGCCGCTATGTGTTTCTGCCTGAAGTGTTCGCGGCAATCGATGAGATCGAGGCGAGTTCGCCGAGTGGCAAAGAACTGGATGACATTCCGGTACTTCAGCTGCTTCTCCGGCGAGGCAGTCTCACCGGTTGTCTCATTCGCGGAGATTTTCTCGACGTTGGGCTACCATCTGGATATCTCGAAGCGGACGCTCGATTCCGGCGCGGGTAGATTATTTGCAGCGTCACCGGTCGCTCCGCAATCCATCGCAATCTCAGCTGGAGGAAGTCGCCCGTGATCAGCAGAATCTGGCAGCTCGCACTATTGCCCATCATTCTTGGCGTATCTCTGGCCTCGCGCACGAGGCTCGACAATGGCTTGGCACGGACGCCACCGATGGGGTGGAACAGCTGGAATCATTTCGGCTGCGACGTCAGCGAGTCGTTAATTATGGAGACGGCGGATTCGATCGCGGCGAGCGGAATGCGTGACGCGGGCTATCAGTATGTCGTGATCGACGATTGCTGGCAGGTGAGCCGCGATGCCAACGGGACAATCGTCGCTGATCCAGCGCGTTTCCCGCACGGCATCAAGGCGCTCGCCGATTATGTCCACGGCAAAGGGCTTAAATTCGGGATCTACACCGACGCCGGGACGAAGACATGTCAAGGCCGGCCGGGGAGCTACGGACATGAAGAAGGGGACGCACGAACCTATGCCGGATGGGGTGTCGATTACGTAAAGGAAGATTGGTGCAACGCGAGCGGGCTAGATGCGCGTGCGCAGTACGCCAAATTCCGCGACGCACTGGCGCGAGCGAGACGTCCGATCGTGTTCAGTATCTGCGAGTGGGGGTCAAACCAGCCCTGGGACTGGGCGCCCAAAGTCGGGAATTTGTGGAGGACGACTGACGACATCGAGGACAAATGGACGTCGATGCTGGCCAATCTCGATCAATCCGGACAGCACGCAACTGTCGCGAGGCCGGGCGCCTGGAACGATCCTGACATGCTCGAGGTCGGCAATGGCGGCATGACGGATGAAGAGTATCGTGCTCACCTGAGCCTGTGGGCGATCATGGCTGCTCCACTGATCGCGGGGAATGACGTGCGTACGATGTCCAGTCAGACCAGGGACGTACTTCTCAATCCGGAAGTCATCGCAGTCGATCAGGACTCCCTTGGCGCACAGGGGATACTCGTCTGGGAGCCACAGCCGGAGCTTCAGGTATGGGCAAAATCATTGCGCGATGGATCTCGCGCGGTCGCGCTACTCAATCGCTCATCGAAGGCTGACACGATTACAGCGTACTTCTCCCGAGTCGGACTTCACAACGATTCTGCGAGAGTGCGCGATCTCTGGTCACACTCTGAAGTCGGGCGATTCAAGGAAAAATACTCGACGGTGGTGAAACCACACAGCGTGGTCATGGTCCGGATGACACCACTACGCTAGCAGCCTCTTCGAATGCGTATAGGACTGCTGACGGGTGGTGGAGATGCCCCGGGACTGAATGCCGTCATTCGAGCGGTAGTGCTAGCGGCGATCAACCGCGGCTGGGAAGTACTGGGGATCAGGCACGGATTCAACGGCCTGCTGATAGAGGGGGAGGTCAAACCCCTCACCCGTGAGTCAGTGCGGGGAATCGCCCACATGGGCGGGACGATTCTGCACACGACTAATCGGGGAAACCCATTTCATCTTCCGGTACGTGGGCCTGATGGGGTTTACACCGAGGTTGACCGATCCGACGAGCTGCTCGAGAATGCCGCGCGATACGGCATAGACGCAGTCATCGCAATTGGCGGGGACGGGACACTGACAATTGCCCAGCAACTGGGCGAAAAGGGAATGAAGATCGTCGCCGTCCCGAAGACGATTGACAATGACGTATCCTGCACGATCACGACCTTTGGATTCGATACCGCGGTGAACACGGCGATCGAGGCGATCGACAAGCTGCACACAACCGCGGAGAGCCACGACCGGGTGCTCGTGATCGAGGTAATGGGTCGCGATGCGGGCTTCATCGCCCTGCACTCCGGAGTGGCTGCATCGGCTGATGTAATTCTAATCCCCGAGATTCCCTACGATATCGAAAAGGTGTGCGAAAAGATCATAGAGCGGGACCGATCAGGGCGCTTCTTCTCGATTGTCGTGGCGGCTGAAGGCGCAATCGCGAAGAACCAGATAGCATTGAGTCAGGATCTACACGCTGAGGGATACAGAGGCCGCTCACTGGCAGTTGCGGAGCAATTGGCGAGGGAGATCCACGAACGGACGGAGAAAGAATGCCGGTCATTGGTGTTGGGTCACCTTCAGCGAGGCGGAATGCCGACTGGGTACGATCGACTGCTGGCGACCAGATTCGGGGCAGCCGCGGTGCGCGCGGTCGAGAACCAGGCGTGGGGCCAGATGGTGGCGCTTCAGTCGCCCCACATAGTGACTGTTCCGATCACCGAAGTACTACGCGTGCCGAAGCGAGTAGATCCGCTACACGACATCGTGCAGACGGCTCGGGAGATGGGAATCAGCATGGGGGACTGAGCGTCTCCCGTTTTTGCGTTTGAAAAGGAAAGCGGGCCGGACATTCAAAGACCAGAAAGCTCAAGATCAGCCCTTCCCTACTCGGTCACCGCTCTGACGATCGAAGAAGTGAGACTTCCCGAGATCGAAGGCGAGTGTAATCGGCTCGCCCAACCGGGGAAGGGGCTGAGGTGCAACGCGAGCAGTAATGCCGTAGGGGCCGACAGTAGCGTAGACAAATACTTCGTTACCGAGCGCCTCGACGAGGTCCAGGTGTGCAGGGGCAGTTATAAGCGGGTGGACGATGGTGGACTCGCCGGCAAAAATCGTCGGGCCACTCTCGAGCGCAACAAAGACATCCTCCGGACGAATACCGAGCATCAACGGCCGACCTTCGAGGCCCTGAATCCGCTCGGCTCGCTTGCCAACTTAGCTTTCCGGGCAAGCTCGCGATGAAGAGCTAATTAGTATCGACTAGTTACTAATCTCCTCACATGAAAAAGACAAAGGCGGCCGCTTTCTGGCCTGTGCTTATCAGCCTCGTGGCAGTGGATTGTGCGACGAAGCAACTAGCCGTCGAGAAGCTCACACCCGCCCATCTCCCGCACCGGGTAATCGGAGATATTCTCAGGTTGACTCTTGCATACAATCCCCATGCGGCAATGGGTCTGTCAGCCGGGGGGCACTCACGTATCGCGTTCAGCGTGATTGCCGCGGTGATGCTTTGTGGGTTGGGGCTGTATCACCGACGAATTGCCGGAGACGGGCGCACTGCCGCCATAGCACTCGCCCTCATCGGTGGAGGAGCGGCCGGCAATCTGATCGATCGCCTCCGTTCCACCCGGGGTGTAGTGGACTTCATCGACATCGGTTTTGGGGCCGCTCGATTCTGGACCTTCAACGTCGCCGACGCGGGAGTCTTCTGCGGAGCTTTACTGCTGGTGCTGGCTCTATCGCGAAGCGAGCATGTTGTCAGAGACGCCGTGCCGCCAAGCTGACTCCGTCAACTGTCGCGTAGGCCTGACCCGGGCTCGATGATCTCGCGCCGGCTGCGCTCGTGGTCGAGGAGAAACTTCTTTCGCCAGAGACCGCCACCATAGCCGCAAAGCTCTCCGTTCTGCCTGACGACACGATGACATGGGACGACGATCGCAATGCGATTATCGCCATTGGCCTTCCCGACCGCGCGCTGGGCACCCTGCCGACCCATGTCGCGAGCCTGCTGCTCGTAGCTGATTGTCTCTCCATACGGTATGCGTAACAGCCGCTCCCAGGCCGCGACCTGAAATGGAGTTCCGCGCAGCACGACCGGCACTGTGAAGTGGCGGATCTTTCCTGAGAAATAGAGCCCGAGCTCGTTTTCAAGACGGGCAATGTGCTCATGCTCACCGGGCACAACCGCGGAGTCGAACCACTTTCCAAGCCGCTCAATCTGCGTTTCGAGCATCCGCCGATCGGCAAACTCGAGAAGACATATCCCTTCCGAAGTCGCCCCGGCGAGCATCGGACCAAGTGGAGTGAGAAGCCGGCCGAGGACAAGAGGTGCCAGCGTCGTACCGCGTGGGGGCGTGCGATCGAATGCGCGCGTAAAGGCCTCACGGAAACCGCTCGCCGAATCAAAGCCGTGCGTGTAGCCGACTCCTTCCCACTTGTCGCCGTGCCGGATATGTCCGAGAGCAAGTCCAAGACGCCGTGCCCGCTGATATGCGTGGAAGGTGATGCCGTGATGTCGGAGGAACCAGCGACGCACGCGAGCCGGATCGAGCTCGGCCTGGCGCAAGTCCGCGTCCTTCCAGCGGCGCTTCGGATCCTCCTCAACTCGTGCCAGCAGCGGTTCGAGCCATGCAGGCGGTTTGCCCGCCGGCTCCATCGGACGGCACCGCTTGCAGGGGCGGTAGCCGGCGGAGACTGCATCGCCGACTGAAGAGTAGAACTCCACGTTCTCTTGCCGAGGCTTCTTCGCCGCGCAGGTGGGGCGGCAGAATACTCCGGTGGTGCGGATAGCGGCGAAGAAGACACCATCGTACGTGCTATCACGCTCCGCGAGCGCTCGGTACATTGTGTTGGTCGAAGGCATAGTGGTGATTGTCATGGAACGGAATCTATGCTTTGCCGGACAGCATTCCACCGAAAAATGAGCATTGAATTCGCAAGTTGCGGAAGCGAGGTGAGGGCGAGATGGGAGACGAACTAAAGAAGGGCTGGGAGCAGCTCGAGGAAGGGCTGACGAAAGCGATGGGAAGACTTTCTGACGCGATCGAGAAGGCGAAGGTCGAGATGCCCGATGCGATGAAAGCAATCAACGAAGAATATCTCCGTGTCCAGGAGAAGCTCGACCAAGCGGTCGACAAGCTCCGCAAGTAACAGTGCCACGGGCCAGTCTGTTACTCATCGTGCTGAGCTGTGCGGGGTCGGTACCGGGCCTGGCAGCGGAATGTCGCGTTCCGAGGAACAGCAATGAGGCAAGGCTGCTCGCATTCTATTCGGCTCCCATTTCCTTCTCGCCGGCGAGTGCACCAGAGCACGCGCTCCCGTGGACGCTTCGCATTGGTGCGGAAGGCAGTCCAATCCCGGATCCTGACTCGGCGATTCAAACATCGGGGGCCTGTTTCACCAAGAAGAGCGAGAATACCGGCCTGTCGCCGTATTTCGGCCGTCCGCGACTGACGCTTACGCTCCCGGGCGGGTTCGCAGTCGAGGCCAGTTATCTCCCCCCGGTCAAGATTCACGATGCGGAGCCCAACCTTGGTAGCGCCGCTCTGTCGTGGGTGAAGCGACTGAGGATGGCCTCGACGGGTAATTCGACGGACATCATGCTTCGCATTCACGGAACAGCGGGTCAGGTCAAGGGCGCGATAACTTGTCCGAGCAAGGCGCTTCAGATGACGAATGTCATGCGGCCGTGTTTCGGTACGAAGCCGTCGCTCGATACTTTCAAACCGACAATGGCCGGGATCGAGGCGATCCTGAGCACAGCAGCGTGGGACGGTCGTCTCGCCTTCTACGCTGGAGGGGGAAGAAGCTTTCTGCGGCCGAGATTTCACGTCGGCTTCACCGATGGGCTGGGAAGTGTGGATACCACTCTGATCAGCGTGAATCTGAACCGCGTCACGATGTTCGGCGGCGTGACGGCAGAAGTCTCCAGCACGTTCGACCTCTCGGCGCAGGCTTATGGGGTCAGAGAAGACGGCGTGACCTTCAGATTCGGCGGCGGCTACCGGGTGCGTCGTTAGTCCCGGCATCCGTCATGAGAGGGTCTGATTATAAGGTGGCGAGAAGCCGCTTTTTTGTTGTCGATCGTTTCCCTGGGCATGATTTCTGAACTGTATTCGACCAGTAATTGACGTTTTTCAGGAGAACCAAACGATGAAGAAGAATCAAACAATCGAATGGACCATCGTGGCCTTGGCAGCTCTCGGGTCGCTCGCATCGTCTGCGTGCGCTTCGATGAGCAACAAGGAGCGGGGTGCGGTGATCGGAGCAACGGCCGGTGCGGCAGTCGGTGGTGTGATCGGCACCAGCAGTGGATCAACCGCTAAGGGTGCGATCATAGGCGCAGTCGTTGGTGGCGCTGCCGGCGCTATCATCGGACACCAGATGGACCAACAGGCGAAGGAGCTTGCAGTCAACATCCCTGGCGCGAAAGTCGAGCGTGTTGGCGAAGGGATCCAGGTGACGTTCGATTCCGGACTGCTGTTCGATTTCGATTCCGCTGCAATCCGTCCCGATGCTGGCCGGAACCTGGTCGAGCTGGCGCGGAGTCTCAATCAGTATCCGAAGTCGCAGCTTCTGATTGTCGGACACACCGACAGCCAGGGTGATGAGTCGTACAACCAGGGCCTGTCGTTGCGTCGCTCGAACTCGGCCGCTTCCTACCTTGCGGGACAGGGTGTAGCAAGGGCAAGGATCGCGACCAATGGGCGGGGTGAGTACGAGCCGGTCGCGTCGAACGACACCGAAGCAGGTCGCCAGCTCAACCGTCGGGTGGAAGTCGCGATCTACGCCAGTGATGCCTACCGCGCAGAGGTCAAGAAGAGTCTGGCCGGAAGCTAGCGAGCGATAACGGCGCAGGATCCTGCAGGGGCATCTCGTCCAAATGGAACGGGGTGCCCCTGGATCCGCACCTAGCGCTCGCGGAGATGAAGAGGGGATCTTACCCTTCATGAACCGAACACGAACTGCGACGTGGAGCGATCCAGCGCCGGGAAGAAGAGCGGCTCTGTCACTTACCGGTCTCGAGTACATGCGAGGAATTGCAGATGGCGAGCTGCCTGCGCCGCCTCTCGCGAGTGTTGCTCCAACGATGGTGCTTCACATCAATTACATTCGGCCGATTACAATCTCCACCGGCAGAATTCGCTGCTTGGGACAGGTGGTGCATCTTGGCAAGCGCTCAGCGACTGCAGACGGTCGCCTGGTTGACATGAATGGAAAGCTGTACGCACATGCGACTGGAACATTCGTTATCTCGGAGCTTCAGGAGCTGCCAGGCCGTTAGCGGCAGCGGCACGTCTCTGGCACTTTGACTACGCCGTGGCAACCGTAACCCCGCCCCGCAGTCCCTCGAACAGACTTCTGAATCTTTTCCGCCGCACAGATGGCACTGAGCGGCGGCTCGTCGGACCAATCCGCGGAGAGGCGCTGGGGGCCGACCGGCTGGCGAAGCACGCGCGCAGTATCGCGCGCAAGCACCGACTTCTCCCTCCGAAGAAACAACGTGGTCCGGGTCCGCTGCTTCAGCGACTTGACGATTCGCGGAAAGTGCTGGACGAAGTACGCGACAGGCTGGCGGAAGCTACCGAGCGTGGCGTCGACATCAGTCCAGCGGGCGAGTGGCTGCTCGACAACTCGTACATCGTCCAGGAGCACATACGGGAGATTCGCACCAACCTGCCCAGCGGCTATTACCAGGAGCTTCCGAAACTCGCCAGCGGAACGCTGGCTGAATATCCGCGGGTCTATGACGTCGCGATCGAGCTGATAGGCCACACGGAGGGACATCTGTCCCTCGAGAACATCACGCTCTTCGTGAGGGAGTATCAGAAGGTCGGCACGCTGAAGATCGGCGAGCTCTGGGCGATTCCGACGATGCTCGAGCTGGGTCTCGTCGAGAACATCCGCCGGATGACGCTCCGCGTCTCGGCGCGGCTCGATGAAGTGGAAGTTGCGGACGGCTGGGCGGAACGGCTAATGGCCGCGAACGAGAAATCACCGGCTGAGCTGACCACCGAGCTGGCTTCGTTCATCGACAATCATCCGCCGTTCACGCCGACGTTCGTGACGCGCTTTCTGCACCAGATACGCGGATTTCAGGCGAACTTCACGCCGCTCATCTGGCTGGAGCAGTGGATCGCGGAGGACGGACCCACGGCCGAGGAGGCCGTAACCCGATCGAATCGCCGGATCGCGGCGACGCAGGTTACGGTTGCCAACTGCATCACCAGTCTGCGGACGATCTCACGTCTCGACTGGAAGGATTTCGTCGAGTCTCAGAGCGCCATTGAGAGGATCCTGCGAAAGGACGTCGCCGGCGATTATGCGAAGATGTCCTTCGCAACGCGCGATCAATACCGGCACGTTGTCGAGAACATCGCGAGGCGAACGAAACTGGCGGAGGAGGATATCGCCGGCGCGGCGCTGGCTCTGTCCGCGGCCGCCGCGAAGACCGGAAATCCCCGTCTGTCCCACATCGGCTATTACCTCATCGCCGATGGCCGCTACGATCTCGAGCGGGAAACCGGATACCTTCCGTCATTTTCGGAGCGGGTCTATCGCTGGACGCAGAAGAATCCGAACACGATCTATTTCCTCAGCATCACGGCAGCGACACTCGGCGCACTGACGGCGATTTTCTTTGTGACACGTCCGCAGGGGTTCGAGAGCGTCACGATTCTTCTTCTAGCGCTGCTCCTGGCGAGCGAGATCGGAATCGGAGTTGTCAATCAGCTCGTCACACTGCTGATGCCGCCTCGCACGCTGCCGAAAATGGAATTCCGCGAGGGTGGAATCCCGGACGAGAGCCGGACTGCTGTTGTGGTACCGACGCTGTTCGGAAGCGTGCAGGCGGTGGAAGAAGCGCTCGAGCATATCGAGGTGCAGTACCTCGCCAATCGCGATCGTAATCTCTTCTTCGCCATTCTGAGCGATTTCACCGACTCTCCTACTGAGGTAGGGGAGAACGATGGGGAGATTCTCGACGCTGCATCGTCGGGAATCGGCTCCCTGAACGCCAAGTATTCAGCAGGTAGCCGCGACGTTTTCTACCTCTTCCACAGGCCGCGACTCTGGAATCCACAACAGAGCGTGTGGATGGGATGGGAGCGGAAGCGGGGGAAGCTCGGGCAGTTCAACAGATTCCTTCGCGGACAGGCGGCCTACGCCTTCTCCACCATAGTAGGCGACACGTCGGCGCTGAAGGGGATCAAGTTCGTCATCACTCTCGATTCGGACACCATTCTGCCGCGCGAGGCGGCGCAAATGCTCGTCGGGGCAATTTCCCATCCGCTGAATCGCGCGGAGTATGACCCCGGGCTCGGCCGCATCGCGCGGGGCTATGGGATCCTGCAGCCGAGGGTCGGAGTCTCGCTGACGAGCGCACACGCGTCGTATTTCGCGGCAATTCATTCGGGACATCCGGGCGTCGATCCGTATACGACAGCCGTCTCGGATGTGTACCAGGACCTTTTCTCGGAGGGAAGCTTCACCGGGAAGGGTATTTACGATGTGGACGCGTTCGAGGAGGCAACGCACGGCAGGTTCCCCGAGAACACGCTGCTCAGTCATGATCTGATCGAGGGTGCCTATTGCCGAGCGGCTCTCGCTACGGACATCGAGGTCTACGACGATTATCCAGCGAGGTACCTAACCTACACGCGACGCAAGCATCGGTGGATCCGCGGCGACTGGCAACTCCTCAAATGGCTCAGAACGATGGTGCCCGGGCCAGAGGGATCGGAACCGAACCGGCTTTCCGCGATCTCCCGCTGGAAGATTTTGGACAACCTGAGGCGCAGTCTGATCGAGATCTCCCAGCTCGTGTTTCTGATTGCGGGCTGGTTCCTGCTACCCGGATCGCGGTGGATGTGGACGGCGGTCGTTTTGGCCGCGATCGCATTCCCGTGGGTGTTTTCTCTTGTGCTCGCTGCAGTGCGCCCTCCCCGCGATCAATCATGGCTCGCCTACTACGCCGCGGTGGGACGTGACGCCGCTGTCAGCGCACAGCAATTCGTTCTGGCGGTGACGTTTCTTCCGCATCAGGCGGTAGTGAGCGCCGATGCGATCATTCGCACGCTCATCCGACTGACGATCACGAAGAGAAAGCTGCTGGAATGGCAAACGGCGTCCCAGGTCGAGCGCGCGATGTCCCGATCACGAGTGGAGGTTTGGCGGCGCATGTGGCCGGTGGCTCTGATCAGCTTTCTCCTTGTGATCGCGGTACTGCTCGAGGAGCGAAACTTCGCCGCCGGACCGATACCGAGGCAGATCGTTTTTCTGGGCGAGACAGTGCCACTAATCCTGCTTTGGCTGGTGTCTCCGGCAATCGCTCTCGGACTCAGTGTGCCGGCAACACCACGCGAGCTTCGGCTCAGCGACGGAGAGCGAACGGTCACGCTTCGCTATGCAAAGCTCCACTGGAATTTCTTCGAGCACTTCGTCACTGCGGAGACTCAGTGGCTGGCGCCTGATAACTTCCAGGAAGACCCCGATCCCGTGATCGCCGGGCGAACATCACCGACCAATGTCGGGTTGCAGTGTCTGGCTACTGTCTCTGCGTACGACATGGGGTTCATCACGCTTGAGGAAACGATCGAGCGACTCGAGCGGGTTTTTCGATCGCTCGAACGAATGCGCCGCTACCGCGGTCACTTCTACAACTGGTATAACCTGTCCGATCTGCGGGTGCTGGAGCCGGCGTACATCTCTACGGTGGACAGCGGAAACTTCGCCGGCCACCTGATCGCTCTGAAGCAGGGATGTATCCAATTGTTGAAGACTCCGGACTGCGCGCCGGAGCAGGCAAAGCGGCTGCAGGCAATCGCCGAGCGTGCCCGCACCTACGTGCTGGAGATGGATTTCAAGTTCTTGTTCGACGAGCGGCGAAAGCTTTTCTCGATCGGATACCAGCAATCCGCGAACAGCTTCGACAACTCGTACTATGATCTGCTCGCCTCCGAATCACGCCTCGGATCGTTCATTGCCATCGCGAAGGACGACGTCCCGGTGGATCACTGGTTCAAGCTCGGACGCTCGCTCACTTCGGTGGGCGGCACGCGGACGCTGATCTCGTGGAGCGGGAGCATGTTCGAGTACCTGATGCCGGCTCTCGTTCTCCGCACATTCCCTTCGACACTTCTCAGCCAGACGCACCAGGGCGCAGTGCGAAGGCACATCTCGTATGGTGCCGAGCGTGGCGTTCCATGGGGAATCTCCGAATCCGCGTACAATGTTCGCGATCGGGGCTACACATATCAGTATCGCGGATTCGGTGTTCCAGACCTGGCACTCAAGCGTGGGTTGAGCAAGGATCTCGTGGTCGCTCCGTATGCAACGGTCCTGGCAATGCTGGTCGAGCCACACCAGGCGGTTCGCAATCTATCGGCCCTCGAAGCAGAGGGTGCGCTCGGCCCATACGGATTCCGCGACTCGATCGATTACACGCGTCCGCTGCCTGGCAGCCGCAAGGCGGTCATCGGTGCGTACATGGCGCACCATATAGGCATGACTCTCGTTGCGTTCGATAATGTGCTCAACAGGAAGATCTGGCAGGAGCGGTTTCACTCGGATCCGCTGGTGAGGTCGGCGGAGCTCCTCCTGCAGGAGAGAATTCCGCGCAGGCTCGTTGTCCAGAATCTCGCGACGCAAGACGACTACCCGCATGTGCCGTCCGAAACCGAGAAGCCCGCTGTTCGCGAGCTGGATACGGCAAATACGCCGCAGCCGAGGATCGCGATTCTGGGGAGCGTTCCCTATACGACGATCATCAGCAATGCGGGGAGTGGCCTCAGCCAATATGGACCGCTGGCAGTGAGTCGCTGGCGTAACGACGGGACAAGAGACAATCACGGGCAGTGGTGTTACCTGAAGGACCTGTCGAACGGACGGGTATGGTCGGTGGGGCATCAGCCGGTATGCGCTGAAGCAAACTGGTATCGTGTGCTGTTCGCGAGCGACCGGGTCACTTTCATGCGCCGCGACGGCGACATCGAGACGCAGATGGAGATCGCTGTGGCGTCGGACGATGCTGCGGAGGTACGGCGGGTGATCGTGTTCAACCGCTCGTCCACCGCGCGCGAGATCGAGCTGACTAGCTACGCTGAGATAGTGATGCAACCACCAGACGTCGATCGCGCACATCCGGCGTTCGGGAATCTATTCATGCAGACGGATTGGCTCGCCGAAAGTGCGGCGATCCTCGCAGCGCGGCGCCCTCGATCGGCCACCGAGAAGGTCAGGTGGTGCGGGCACGTGGCGGCTGCAGGTCCAGGCCTGGTCGGGTCGGTGACCTGTGAGACCGACCGCGCTCGTTTCATTGGGCGAGGCCGATCAGTTCGGGACCCTGTCGCGCTCGACAAAGGGGCCAAGCTTTCGGGCACCGTGGGGTCGGTGCTGGATCCGATCTTCGCCCTGCGAACGAGGGTCACCGTTCCTGCGGGGCGCTCGGCTGAAGTAACGTTCACGACCTTCGTCGCCGAAGAGCGCGAGACCGCGATTCAGCTCGCCGATCTCTACCACGACTCGTACAGCGCGCGACGGGCTCTCGATCTGTCGTGGGCACAGGCACAAGCGGAGTTGCGGGACCTCGGAATAAGCCCCGCCGATTCCGCGCTCTATCAGGAGCTGGCTGGTCACCTCATCTACACGCATCCTGGATTCAGGGGACTGACATCCAAGGGAGAGGAGCCGCAGCTCGGCCAAACGGAGCTCTGGGCGATGGGTATCTCGGGAGACTGGCCGATTCTCCTCGCGACGCTGGAAGTGTCCGCGGGACTGTCGAGCGTGCGGCAGCTGCTGCGGGTCCATCACTACTGGCGGCTCAAGGGCCTGACATGCGACCTCGTGATTCTCAGCCTTCATCCACCTACGTATCTGCAGGAGCTCGCGGACGAGCTGCTTTCGACGGTGTTGGCGTCGAGTGAGTCGGGGTTCCTCGATCGTCCTGGTGGCGTTTTCATTCGGCGGGCGGATCTGCTGAAACCAGGGGATATGGATCTTCTGTATTCAATTGCGCGGATCCAGGTTGACTGCGACGGACTGGGTCTCGGTAATTTTCTTGAATTCCCCCATGTGGAAGACAGTTATTTGGCGAGAGCTGGAGCGCTGAGTCCGGAGCCACTCGCCCGCGAACTGAGCGCCTCGCCGCAACACAATGCCGCTCCATTGCCGGAGACAGCATCTGCGACTTCGATCGTCACAGGTGAGGGGCTCGCGCAGTTCAACGGGATGGGCGGCTTCAACGCCGCCGGAGAGTATGAGCTTCGCCTGAGTGGAGGTGCGCTTCCTCCAGCGCCGTGGATTAACGTCATTGGAAATCCTGTCGGAGGATTCTGCGTCAGCGAGAGTGGGACTGGCGCAATGTGGTCAACGAACAGCTCGTACCGTCTTACGCCGTGGCACAATGACCCGGTGGAAGATCCGTCCGGAGAGTGCATCTACATCCGTGATGTGGACAACGAGGATCTGTGGACACCGACCCCCGAGCCGATCAGGGAAAGCACGCTATATACAATCAAGCATGGCGCCGGGTATTCGGTATTCGAGCACGACCACAAGGGCATTTTGACATCGTTACGGGTCGGAATGGCGAAGGAAGATCCGGTGAAGATCGGTGTTCTCAGTATCACCAACACCAGCAGCGTCCTGCGGCGCCTACAGGTAACGAGCTACGTCGAGTGGCTGCTCGGGATCGATCGTGAAAAGACTCAGCAGCACATCCGCACGAGGATGGATGAGGCTTCGAGCGCGATGCTGGCGCGTAATGGCTTCGATCCTCAGTTCTCGGATTATGTGGCGTTCACGACGGTAAGTGAACCGCTGGTGACATACACGGCGGCAAGGCGTGAGTTCATCGGGCGAAATGGCAGCCTGTCCGCACCAGCGGGACTGTCGCGGACTGGAATGACGGAGGATATCGGCGATACGATCGATCCGTGCAGCGCGCTGCAGGTTCGGCTCGAGCTGGCACCTGGAGAGACGCATCAGCTGGTGATATTGCTCGGCGCGTGTCACGGGGACGACGAGGCGAAGCGATTGATCGCACAATACCGTGCATCGGACACTGCCATCACAGCGCTCGACGACGCTGCGCGCGCATGGCGTGACCGGCTGGGGCTCATCTCCGTCGAAACGCCCGAGCCGACCTTCGACATCATGCTGAACGGCTGGATGCTTTACCAGGCGTTGTCATGCCGGATGTGGACACGAGCTGCACTGTATCAATGGAGTGGCGCCTACGGATTCCGCGATCAGCTACAGGATGTGATGGCCTTTGTGTATTCGGAGCCAGCGCTTGCGCGCGAGCACATTCTCCGGAGCGCATCGCGGCAGTTCGAAGAAGGTGACGTGCAGCACTGGTGGCATCCGCAGAGCGGCCGTGGCATTCGCACTCGGTTCTCCGACGACCTCGTATGGCTTCCCTACACGGTGAATCACTATCTGAGTCTCTCGAACGACACGGCGATACTCGACGAGAAGGTTTCCTATCTTCACATGCGTGAGCTCAATCCTGATGAAGCCGAGCTGTACGAGCTGCCGGAGATTTCAGAGATGGTAGAGCCGCTCTACGACCACTGCGTGCGGGCCCTCAGGCGTGCCTCGACAGTGGGAGAGCATGGACTTCCGCTGATGGGGAGTGGAGACTGGAATGACGGCATGAATCGCGTCGGGATTGGCGGAAAGGGTGAGAGCGTGTGGCTGGCCTGGTTCCTGATCGCGACTCTCAGGAAATTCGCCGAGCATGCAGAAACGCGGGGAGACAAGGCGGTCTGCGAGGAAATGGTGCGGTGGGCGAACAATTACAATGAAGCCGTCGAACGCGCCGGATGGGATGGATCGTGGTACCGTCGTGCTTATTTCGACGATGGCTCTCCCCTTGGCTCGGCTGAGAGTGACGACTGCAAGATCGATTCGATCGCACAGAGCTGGAGTGTAATTTCGCGGGCGGGCGAGCCCGGACACGCGGAGACGGCGATGCGCTCGCTGAACGAGCATCTGGTGCGTGAGGACGCGCGCGTAATCATGCTGCTGACACCCCCATTCACCGACAGCAAGCACGACCCGGGCTACATCCAGGGCTATCTCCCTGGCGTGCGGGAGAACGGAGCCCAGTACACGCACGCCGCGTTATGGGCCGTGCTCGCCACCGCGCTGCAGGGAAACGGCGATCGCGCGTTCGAGCTGTATCAGATGATCAACCCACTGACGCACTCCGCCACGCCCGACGCGGTGGTGAAGTACAAAGTCGAGCCGTACGTCGTCGCTGCGGACGTCTACACGGCAGAAGGACATCTCGGACGCGGAGGCTGGACGTGGTATACCGGCTCAGCGGGCTGGATGTACCGCGTTGGGCTGGAGGCGATTCTCGGGTTCACCAAACGAGGCGAGACGCTGGAAATGGACCCGTGCATTCCGGCCAACTGGCCTGAATTCACCGTGACGTACAGACACCTATCGAGCAGCTACCTGATCAGGGTTCGAAATCCGCTTGGCGCACAGAGAGGCGTTGCGAGTGCAACACTCGATGGCATGCCGGCGAGCGGGCCAATACCCCTGGTGGATGATGGAAACCGTCACGAGGTTATCGTGACCCTGGGACCTCCGACCTGACCTCGGGCAGTGAAGTGATCGCTGGTCCATTGACCACGGCGCCATAGGGATCGAATCTCGATCCGTGACATGGGCAATCCCATGTTCGTTCGGCCGCGTTCCAGTCGACGATGCAATACAAGTGCGTGCAGACGGCCGAGCGCTCGTGGATGTTACCCTGGTCATCCCGGTAGACAGCGATCTTCGTCATTCCACGGCGAATGACTGCGCCGGTGCCGGGCGCGATCTCATCGTAGGAATCCACGTCGCCGGACGTCGCCCAGTCCGTGTACTGTCCGGCGACATTCAGATTCTCCTTGAGGAATCCACCGGTAGCGCGAAAGGTGATGCGAGACGGATCGTAAAGCTTGGACCAGGGATTCCTGCGGCCCAGGATGAGGTCGGTGAGAAGCATGCCGGCTATTGTGCCGTGCGTGATGCCATTACCTGAATCGCCAGTGGCGATGAATATGTGCTTGTCGCTTCCGGGATTTTTCCCGATGAACGACAGGTAATCCACCGGCTCCATAATCTGGCCCGACCAGCGGAAATCGATATTGCTGATCATTGGGAAACGCTGGCGTGTCCATTCCTCGAGACGCCTGAATCGCTGGTCGGCATCGTCAGCCTGACCCGTCTTGTGGTCCTCCCCGCCGACGATGAGCAGCTCTTCCGTCCGCGCGGGATCGAGCAGTGGGTCCACTTCCTGAAGCCGGACGTAATGATAAGGATCGTGAGTGTCCCAGTAGAGGCCATGTAGCACGGAGCCGCGGGGGATCCTTCCGGCGATGACATAGGTGCGATATGCGGCCTGCTTGGTATGAAGGATTACCCAGTCGTTGACCGGTGAGTGGGTCGCCACGACCACGCTGTCGGCAGTGATGACGTGGCCGGCGCTCGTCGTGACCTTCGCCGGCTCGCCGTCCTGGATGCTCTTTGCGTGAGCGCCAGAGAAGAGCTGACCACCATCGCGGAGGATTGCACGGGCGAGACCATTGAGATATTTGAGGGAATGGAACTGCGCCTGGCGGGGAAAGCGGAGGGCTGAACCGGTGTTGAAGGAATCGAGGGGCGCGCGATCGACGATCTCGGCAGCTGACAATCCGGCGCGATGGGCGGCTTCAAGTTCCCGTTGGAGGATATTTCGGTCGTCTCCGGGCGAGAGAAAGAGGTAACCATCGACTCTTTCGAAATCGCAGTCTATATCCTCCAGCGAGGCGATCGACTCAATTCTATCGATCGCGGCAGTATGACTTTCCGCGGCTATTCTTGCACCGTCCTCGCCGTGAAGCTTCTCGATCTCCTGGTACATGTCATCGAGGGCGGCTGTGATGTGAGCCGTGGTTCGCCCTGTTTCCCCGCCACCGATGGCGCCGTCGTCGATTACTACTACGGCACGGCCCGCGCGCGCCAGCAGATACGCGGTGGTCATGCCGGCAAGCCCCGCGCCAACTATGCAAACACTGGTCCGGATGTCGTGCGACAGAGTCGGCAGCTCCGGGACATCCGTTGCCATCCAGACCGAGGTGGTTTGACCGGAATCGCTTAGCATTTCCTGATATTTTGCGTGTGTTTACAGTAGACGATCGGACGTTGGCGTCCCCTATGGCGCATAGCGTATGCCACGTGATACTCTACCCTGAAGACCCAGTCACGCACGCTGGGCACAACAACTAAACACACGACAGATGGACAAGAAAGTTCTGGACGCGGCACATGCCGCATTTCCCCCTGCCACCAACGCAGTCACGCTCGGGGCAATCGTACACGACGGTGAGTGCGTTCCCGAGCCGATCGTGAGCATTCCGATCGCAATGATGAACCGTCACGGCCTGATTGCAGGAGCTACAGGAACCGGAAAAACGCGCACGCTACAACTGATAGCGGAGCAGCTGTCCCAGGCTGGCGTGCCGGTATTCGTCGCTGACATCAAGGGAGACATCTCGGGGCTTGGCGCTCCCGGCCCTTCCAGCGACCGTGTTACAGCGAGAGCCAAGGAGACAGGCTACGAATGGAAACCGTCGGCCTTTCCCGTCGAATTCCTGAGCCTGTCAGGCACGAAGGGAGCCCAGCTCCGGGCCACAGTGTCGTCATTCGGACCACTTCTTCTTTCCAAAGTGCTGGGACTCAACGACACGCAGTCGAGCGTGCTGTCGCTGGTATTCAAGTTCTGCGACGACAAGGGACTCCTGCTGCTCGACTTCTCGGATCTGCGCTCCGTCCTCGAGTATCTCACCGGCGACGGAGAAGCAGAACTCAAGTCATACGGCGGGATGTCGGCGGCGACAGTGGGAGTGCTGCTACGCGACATGGTACAGCTGGAGCAACAGGGTGCCGAGACGTTCTTCGGCGAGCCGGAGTTCGCCATTCACGACCTGATGCAGATGCGAGACGGGCGCGGGCTGATAAACATCCTCGAGCTGGAGGACATTCAGGACAAGCCGGATCTTTTCAGCACCTTCATGCTGTGGATGCTGGCCACTCTCTACCACCAGCTACCGGAAGTAGGCGACATCGACAGGCCCAAGCTCGTGTTCTTCTTCGACGAAGCCCATCTGATCTTCGACGGGGCGAGCAAGGCGCTGCTCGATCAGATACAGCAGGTCGTGCGCCTGATCCGGTCCAAGGGTGTAGGCGTGTTCTTCATTACGCAGAGTCCGAAGGACATTCACGAGTCTGTGCTGGCCCAGCTCGGCCACCGTGTCCAACATGCACTGCGCGCATTCACTCCTGACGATGACAAAGCGCTCAAGGCCGCGGCGAGAACATTCCCGAAGACACCCTTCTACGATGTCGAGGAGACGTTGACGACGCTCGGAATCGGAGAAGCCTTTGTCACGGTGCTGTCGCCGCGAGGAGTACCGACGCCGCCCTTTGCGACGCGACTCATCCCTCCGGCATCGAGCATGTCACCCTTGCCGGAGGCCGAGCTGACTCAGCGGGTCGCAAGCTCACCGCAGGCAAACAAGTACGCTCAGGCTGTCGATCGGGAGAGCGCACGCGAGCGCCTGGCAGCACGGATAACGCCGCAGCCGTCTCAGGCGGAATCAGAAAAGCAATGGAGCCCGGCACCTGCTCCTGCGCAGCCTGCGGCTCGTACCGGGAAGCAAGTGCCGAGCACCTTCGAGCAGATCATGAAATCGCCTGTCACTCGGACCGTGGCGGGCGCGGTAACTCGCGGAATCATGGGCGCATTACTCGGCTCTCCCCGACGGCGGTCGTCGTCACGGTGGTAGGACATCGTGGAGTGTAATCGGAATCGGCGATGGCCTATGATCACGGACTAGTAGCGCGCATCGAGGACGGCCTGGCGCAGATCGGAGAGCGCAGCGTGAGGCAGAAGAACGTCTTCGGTGGGCGCGGGTTCATGGACGGGAAGTCGGCGTTCGTAATTGCGTGGGACTCGGATATCATTGTGAAGACTGCACCGACCGAGTACGCAGGCTGCCTGGCCGAGCCCGGGGTCACACCATTTGCTCCGGGTGGTGAGAGGCCAATGAGCACCTGGGTAGTCGTGTCAGCTGATGTGATCGCGGATGATCCAGAGCTGACGGAGTGGCTGCGGAGAGGTCTTCGCGGAGTGAGACGGTAAGAGTGTCTACTCGATGTCCTTCAGAATCGCCCTTACCGGTGCTGCGTCGAGAGACATGATCTTGATTGGGAAAGCGATCAGCTCGTAGGGACCCGGTGGAATGCGGCGCAGATCGAGATTCTCCAGGATACAGCCGTTACCGGAGAAGATCATCTTGTGAACCGGAAGGGTTTTACTGTGCCTCTCGTCAACCGATGGCGCATCCACCCCAAGCAAGCGAAGCCCGCGGCCGAGCAACATACGAGCACAAGCCTCGGAGAGTGCGGGCCACGATTGGGGGAAACTGCCCGATCCGATCGTGTTTCCAGTCCTGAGAAGAAGCCGCTCGACCCTTCCGTTACCAATTGCTGCGTCGATGGTCGTAACCTCTATCTCTCCCGCGGCATCGGTCATGTCAACGACCAGCGCACGCCCGTAAAATGCTTCCAGTGGGAGCTCATGTGAGCCGGACCAACCGTCACGGACATGAAGCGGTGCGTCGGCGTGTGTGCCGACGTGAGGACTCGTGGTGTACGCGGAAACGTTAACGCTTGATCCCTGTGTCAGCCTCCCGGTCCATCCGCAAGAGTAGGGAGTGTCGCCGGGCCATTCTGGTGTCCCGGTGGCGAGCGTGATGCTGATATCGCGAAGTCTCACGAGCTAGACGAGCTGCTTCGCCGTGTCGACGAGCTTGTCCACTGTGAGTCCGAGATGCTCGTAGATCTCCTTGTACGGGGCGGATGCGCCGAAGCGCTCGAGCCCGAGAATCACCCCGTCCGACCCCACCCACCGATACCAGGACATCGGGTGGGCTGCTTCGATCGCAATGCGCTTCACTCCAGGGGGCAACACGCTCTCCCGGTATTCGGTGGTCTCCCTTTCGAACAACTCGTGGCTGGGCATGCTCACGGTACGAGCGCGAATTCCTTCCTTTTGCAGTCGTTGCTGGGCTTCGAGGATGAGTGCAACCTCTGATCCGCTGGACATGAGAACTATCTGGGGCATTCCTCCCGGAGAATCAGCGAGGATGTAAGCACCATGCGCCAGACCGCCGGCAGGCGCGTATCTTGTCCGATCGATAAAGCCGAGCTTCTGCCGGGTGAGGACAAGCGCGACCGGGCCAGTCTTATGCTTGAGGGTGACACGCCAGGCCTCTGCCGTCTCTGACGCATCAGCAGGCCGGATGACCGTCATCGTCGGAATGGCACGCAGCGCGCTAAGCTGCTCGATGGGCTGGTGAGTTGGACCATCCTCCCCCAGCCCGATTGAATCGTGAGTGTAAACGTACACTACGTGGAGCTTCATGATCGCCGCGAGTCGGATGGGCGGGCGCATGTAATCAGAAAAGATCAGAAACGTCGCGCCATACGGGATGACTCCTCCGTGGAGAAACATGCCATTCATTATCGAGCCCATTCCATGTTCGCGAATCCCGAAGTGGAAGTTGCGTCCGCTGTGGTCGTCAGGGCCGAAGCTTGGCGCGTCCTTCACGATTGTATTCGTCGACGAAGCGAGGTCAGCCGAGCCGCCAACCAGTTCGGGGACCCTGGGTGCGATGGCGTTGATCACTATTCCCGATGCTGCCCTGCTGGCGATGTTACCGTTCTCACTAGTGAAAGTTGGGATCAACTCTTCCCAACTGTCGAGAAGATCTCCGCGCAACCGCCTTTCCAACTCGGCGGCGGCATCGGGATGCGCTGCCTTGTAGGTGTCGTAACGCTGCTGCCATTCGGCCTGGACGGCGATTCCGCGAGCGCCGAGGTCTCTCCAGTGATTCAGCGCTTCCGGTGCGACGTAGAAGGGCTCCAGTGACGGATATCCCAGCGCCTGCTTGGTGAGCTTCACCTCCTCTTCACCGAGCGGCGAACCATGGGCCTCAGCAGTGTCGTGCTTGTGTGGGCTGCCATATCCGATATGGGAGCGGACGACGATGAGCGATGGCCGTCTACCTTCGGCCTTCGCGGCAACGATAGCCGCGTCGAGTGCTTCGAGATCATTTGCGTCGTCCACACGCTGTATATGCCAGTGATAACTCTCGAAGCGCTTGCAGGTGTCGTCGCTGAAGGTGAGGCTGGTGTTGCCCTCGATGGTGATGTGGTTGTCGTCGTAGAAGCCGATGATCTTTCCAAGTTGCGCGTGACCGGCAAATGACGCGGACTCATGGGAGACGCCTTCCATCATGTCGCCGTCGCTGGCGATGAACCAGGTGTGATGATTGATGATCTCATGGCCCTCCCGGTTGAAGAGCGAGCCGAGCAGAGCCTCGCTAACCGCCATTCCCACTGAGTTTCCGAATCCCTGTCCCAACGGTCCGGTGGTTGTCTCGACGCCCGGCGTGTAGTGATACTCGGGATGTCCCGGCGTCTTGCTCTCCCATTGTCTGAATTGCTTGATGTCGTCCAGTGTCAGGTCATATCCGGTGAGATAGAGAACGCTGTAGAGCAGCATCGAAGCATGGCCTGCCGAGAGAACGAATCGATCGCGGTCGAGCCAGTTCGGGTCAGCGGGGTTGTAGCGGAGGTGTCGGCTCCAGAGAACGTAAGCGAGCGGCGCCAGCGCCATGGGTGTACCGGGATGGCCGGAATCAGCCTTCTGGACGGCGTCCATCGAAAGCACGCGAATGGCGTTGATGGAAAGTTGGACGAGTGACTGGTTATCGGTCATTGTCGGCGGGCTGTCGCGATTGAGTGTGTCGTAATATCAATCAGGAAGCTAGCCGCTCCCTGGGTCAGGCATTGGGGCCGTGCAACTCCATTGGCACCCTGACATTCGGCAGGAGCGCCTCTATCTCGAATCGCCGGGATTCGAGCCATTCAGGAAGCTTGAGCGCCTGGCCGAGTGATTCGAACGGCTCATCGACGGTAAAACCCGGTGGATCCGTGGCGATCTCGAACAGCACGCCACCGGGCTCGCGGAAGTACACGGAGTGGAAATAGTCGCGGTTGATCTGCGGGGTCACATTGAACCCGAGCTCGACGAGTGCGGTCCTGAGTTTCGCCTGTGCAGCGTCATCATGGGCGCGGAATGCAACGTGATGAATGGTGCCGGCGCCCATCACTCCGGGCCACAGTCCAGGAACGCATCTCAGGTCGACGATGGCTCCTGATCGCTGGCCCCCGGCAGCGTAGCGAAAGATGCTTCCCTGCTCGCGTACTGCGTGGAAGCCAAGAGTCTCCGTGAGCAGCTTGCCGGTGAGGTCGCAGCTCTCCTGCCAGACCGTGATCGAATAGATGCCGCGAATAGAATGGTCAGCCGGGACAGCGGCTGTTTCCCATCCGGAATGTGATTCCGCACCCGGATGAGCGACGAGCTCCCCCATGAATCCGTCGGGATCCTTGAATGCGATGACCCGCTCGTCGAAGCGCGAAGTGGGCTGGCTGAAATCAACATGGTACCTGATGAAACGCTCGATCCAGAAACCCACCGAGCTCGGCAGAATCGCAAATGACGTTACGGCGATCTGTCCCGCGCCCTGCCGCCCGCGACGGGCATCGGGCCAAGGAAAAAACGTGATAATGCTTCCGGGCGTTCCGCTGGCGTCACCGAAATAGAAGTGGTACGTGGTCGGGTCGTCGAAGTTGACGGTGCGCTTCACCATGCGCATTCCGAGCACGCCGGCGTAGAAATCAAGATTGCGCTGCGGGTCGCTCGCTATGGCTGTCACATGGTGAATACCGGCGGTCGCCAGACTCACGGGCGTGGTTTCAGGGTGCTCGGTCATGGAGGTTTGAATCTAGCCTTTCAGTGGTGGTGTTTCATGGCGGCAAAGCTGCTGCGGACTGCGGACCAACTACCACTACGGACTGCGGACTAACTGCGGACTGCGGACTGACTGCGGACTGACTGCGGACTGACTGCGGACTGACTGCGGACTAGCTGCGGACTAACTGCGGACTGACTGCGGACTAACTGCGAATGCAATAGGGCGCCCTCCTACATGTGTTACTTCGTCCGGCATTGTCGCATACATTAGAGCGCTGATTGGATTGTGCTCCTACAGGGCAATGCATATGCCGCGAAAAGACCACCCGTCGGCGAGCAAGAAGGAGCAAAAATCAGGGAATGCCCTGCGGCGCCTGGGCGACCCCGGGACGCTCTCTACGTTTGTCCAGAATCTGCAGGAAGGGATCTACATCACGAATGAGACGGGGGAGATTCTCGACGCGAACCCCGCGTTTCTCGAGATATTCGGGATGCCCAACATGAAGGAGATGAATCGCTACCGCGTGAGCGACTTCGTTGACGACGATATCCGCCAGCGCGAAATCGCATTGCTGGAACGGGAAGGCTCTCTCCGCAACCGTGAGCTTCAGATCAGACGGCTGGACGGCGTGACACGAACGGTTCTCGATACCTGGTACAGCCAGGAGGATCCAGCAACAGGTGAGACTCTCTTCCACGGCATTTTGGTTGACATCACAGAGCGCAAGAATCTCGAGACACTGCTGCGCGAGCAGAGTATTCGCGATCCTCTCACCGGCTGCTACAACCGCCGGCAGCTCATGGATCTCTACGCCCGAAAGCGAGCGCCCGGGGAGATCTGGGGATGCATCTATGCGGACATCGACAACTTCAAGCACTATAATGACGTCTACGGCCACGCGGCAGGCGACTGGGCTCTGCTGAGAATGAGCCGGTTTCTCATGCGCTACGTGCGCGCGGAAGAACCGGTGATTCGAATGGGTGGCGACGAGTTCCTGATTATCCTCGCGAACACAACGCTCGAGGACACCGAGCGGGTAGTCCGTCGCTTGCAGGCTGCGGCAACTGACACAGCTCCTGTGTCTTTCACCATGGGATGGGCCGCGAGGCAGGACGGTGAGCGTTTCGAGGATACGGTCAACCGGGCGGACAGCGTGCTGATAGACGTTCGTGTCGTTAAACGTCCGGGAAGCTACACGCGGCGCACTCCACCCGACGCGAATCGCCCCAAGGCTGGAGATTCATCGCTCAATTGAGCGCGGGCGAGCTGGGATAAACGTAGAACTGCCGTTCCAGCAGCATACTGTGCAAGACTGCGAGTCGCTGGCGTCATACGGGAAAGCAGCCCATTCCCGAGGCCCCGATGCGCAAGCTCTTCCTGATCGTGTTTCTGGTTCCCACCATTGTCGCTGCGCAGGGCTGGGTGATTCCCCGTCCATGCATCATCCGGCCGTGTCCGCCGGACGGCCCGTGTTTCAGATGCGATCCGCGTGTGCCGACCGTAGTACGACAGTCGAGCGACGTCCACGTGGAGCTCATCAACGGTGTGCTGCGCTACGAGGTCAGCGAGACCTTCGTGAATCGGGGATCCGGCATTGGTGAAGCCGACTATCTGTTTCCGTTGCCCAAGGGCGCCGCATTTCAGGATCTCAAGCTGTCGATCAACGGAGAGCTGGTTTCCGGCGAAACAATGAACGCTATCCAGGCACGACAGATCTACGAGCAGATCGTCAGACAGCGGCGGGACCCGGCGCTCGTCGAGTGGATGGGATACGGACTTCTCCGCGCGCGAATCTTTCCCATCGCGCCAGGGGAAGAGAAAAAGGTCGTGGTGCGGTTCCAGTCCGTGGCCGAGCGCGAAGGAGACGCTCTGCGAATTGATTATTTTCGTGGGACGAGACCAAGCCCCGAGCTCAGGCAGGGCAATCCAGAGGGCAGAACCTCGTTCACGCTGACGTATCCGACAGATGCTGTTTACGGGAACGCGTACTCGCCCACTCATTCGCTGACGACGATCCGATCGGGATCGAGACGCGAGGTGACTGTCAACGGCGACGGGCGCGAGATAACGCTGCTCGTTCCAATGCGCCGGTCCGTGGAGCCAGCGATCTCGATGCTGGCCTATGCGCCCGCCTGCGAGAACGGATTCGCGCTGGTCACGCTGTCGCCACCGGCGGTTACACCTCGCTATACCGATCGCGACGTAACTCTCGTGCTCGATGTCTCCGGGTCGATGAGCGGCGTGAAGATCGAGCAGGCCCGGGCAGCCGGAAAGCAACTGCTCGCGACCTTTAGACCCGCCGACAGATTCCGCCTGGTGGATTTCTCCACTGACGTGCGGACATTCCGCGACGACTTCGTGAACGCTACGGCCGAGAATGTCAGAGCTGCGTCGCGCTACCTCGAGAGCCTTGATGCTTCGGGATCGACCAATATCTCCGGTGCCCTGGAGGAGTCGCTCAGGCCACCAGTTGCTTCGGGGCGGTTGGGTCTCGTGCTGTTCGTTACCGACGGTGAGGCAACTGTAGGAGAGCGGAATCCTGAAACGATCGCTGCCCGTGTAGCCGAGCTCAGGGGATCGCGGAGAATCTTTTCGTTCGGCGTCGGCGCAGATCTCAATGCGGCGCTCATCGAGAGACTCGCGCTTGAAGGTCGTGGCACCGCTCACTTCGTGCGGCCAGATGAATCAGTGGAACGCGCCGTATCCGTTATGGCGAGCCGGCTCATGAGTCCGGTTGTAACCGACATGAGGGTCTACGCCGACGGCGTGCGTCTGCTGCAGACTCATCCATCTCAGCCGTCCGACATTTTCGCCGGGCAGGATTTCGTCATGCTCACGCGGTATGACCACGGCGGGTCAACCAGGCTGCATTTCGAGGGTAGAACAGCCAGTGGGCCCGTCGAGTGGAGCACTCGTGTGGTGTTTCCGGAGAGCTCACGCGAGAATTCATTCATCGCCCGCCTGTGGGCGACGCAGCGGATTGGATACCTGAGCGCGGAGAAGCGACGCCATGGTGGATCCAACGAAGTGGATAACGAGATCCGAGAGCTTGGAGAGCGGTACGGAATTCCGACGGAATTCTCGTCGTATCTGGTGCTCGAGCCAGGAATGGATCCCCGGCGCCGAATCGGATATACACCAGATGGAAGGCCAGTCCCGATGCAGCTCAGTGAGGTCGTTGTAACCGGGGCCATGGCCGGCGGAGAGAAAATGAGCGAGAACGTAAAGTCCTTCGAAGCTGCGCGCGCATCAGCCGCGCAGCGCTCGGCGACAACCCTCTCGGCCGCAGACATGGCGTCTGGGGTGTCTACAAGCGGAGGTGTTCTGCGTCGCTCCGGAGATAGGCTGTTCGTGTTGCGGGACAGCGTGTGGACCGACACGCGTCTAACCGGTTCTATGCGGAGAGTAAGGGTGCGGGCTTATTCCGCAGCCTACTTCAGGCTTCTGGAATTGTTGCCTGAGATGCGCGAGCCGCTGACACTGGGTGAAAGGGTGATCGTCGCCGGGCGCTCGATAGCAGTCGAGATCTCATCAGAAGGTGCTGAGTCATTGAGCGATGCAGAGCTAAGGGACGTGCAATCGAAATGGTGACCATTTGAGCGACGTTGACCGTCTGTTTCGCACCTATAACGCCGCGCTCGTGCGATACCTGACGCGGAGGCTGGGGGATCGCGATTGGGCTGAGGAAGTCGCGCAGGAGACTTTCCTGCGAGCGCTGAGGCAGGAATCGCTGACGAACGAGAGAGCGTGGCTGTTCGCCGTCGCCACGAATCTCGTCCGCGATGAAGCCCGAAAGGCGTCGCGGCAGAGACGGCATCTCGTGCTGCTCGCCGAAGAGGAGCGGGAGAACATCGTCGAGCCGCAGGAAACGAGGCTAGAACGCGCTCAGGAGGCTGCGCTCGCTCGGAAAGCTATCGATGCGTTGGCGGAGAGAGATCGTCTTGCCCTGCTGATGCGTGAGGAAGGGCTCGACTATGCGGAAATCGCGGAGGCGCTCGAGCTGTCACCGGGATCGGTAGGGACGACATTATCGCGTGCCCG